>NZ_WEHX01000003.1 GCF_009183815.1 Sutterella seckii
CGCAAGGACGCGCTCAACCGCGGCGCGCTCGAGCGAGGCAATCGGGACGGCGCCTCCTGCGACGGGGCAGGCTGATTCGCAGAGGCGCTCCGACGGGCAGACGCGGCCGCAGATTTCCGGCAGCCGCCCTTTCTCAAGCATCAGGAGCGCGGCGTCGCGCACGCGTTCTTCGCGAAGGAGCGCCATCCAGGCCGGAATGTCGGGGTGCTGCGGGCAGGCCCTGACGCACGCGCCGCATTCGATGCAGCGTGCGCTTTGTTCGCGCATTTCGGAGAGCGTCAGGGTGCCGACGGCGGGAAGGAATGTCGTGCGGCGCTTTTCGAGCTCAAGCGCCGCGCCCGTCCGGCGCTGTGATCGCGGATTCTGAGCGTCTGAAAGCTCCACTTTCCCCGGAATCAGAGGAAAGGTGATGGCGCCTTCCGGGCAGCTTTCGGCGCAGCGCCGGCATTTCGTGCAGTGCGCATGGCTTGAGCCTCCGTCAGGCTCCGTAAGCCGGATCCCTTCGGGACAGGCCGTGGCGCAGACGCGGCAGTTGAGGCCTTTCGACTCTCTGAGGCAGGCCCGGCTCACCGTCGGACGAAGCGTCCGGTTGAAGCGCGAGAGGAGCGTCATCAGGGCGCCGAGCGGGCAGAAGTTCCCGCACCAGCGGCGAAGAACGAAGATTTCAAGGAAAAGAAAGCCCGCAAAGATCGCGATCGACCAGGAGAGGTCGTTCACCTCGAAAAGCCGCCAGAGCGCGATGAGAAGCGCAAAGGTGAGGCCTACCGGACAGATGAGGCAGAAAACGGGAAAGCCGAAGACTGCGGACGATGCGAGCGCGCCCGCGAGAACGGCGAGAGGACCGGCATTCCGGGCGCCCGAGGAACGGGAAGACTTTTCGGTTTCAGCGTGCGCTTTCCTGACTGAAGCGCAGGCGCTGCAAGCGGGCTCAGCTTCCATGGCGCAGTTCGCCGGAGAGGACTGCGCGCAAGCAAGAGGAACGGCGGCGGATCCCTCAGTCTTTTCTTCATGCGGAGCGCCTGGCGCTTCCCTGGTCTTCTGCTCATCAATCCGGACTTCGTCGCGCTTCCTGAAAAGGCGCTTCAGGAGCGGCACGGGACACACCCAGCCGCAGAAGATGCGCCCGAAGATCGTGCAGATGAGGAAAACGGCAGCGAGTCCGAAGAAGGCCTGCGGAATGAAGGTCTTCTCGGCAAGCATGACTTCTATGGCGCCGAGCGGGCAGATGAGCGCAATGTCCTTCCAGCCGAAGCTCGAGAGCGTTCCCCAGCCGGTATGCCAGAGAAGCCCCGCGGCAGTGAGAAGGAGAAAAAGAATCGCCGTGAGGGAGCGGAGTACTTTGGATGAAATTTTCATTTGCTGCCTCCCTCTTCATTCGACGATGCTGCTGAAAGCGGCCTCACGACGATGCCGCGCTCCGCTTCTCCGCGCCAGGACTGGTAGACGTGCGAGGGGCAGATGAGCTCGCACTTTCCGCAGCCGTTGCACTTCTCTGCGTTCACGATCGGGCGGTTCCGTGGATCGAGGTCGATCGCCTCATAGGGGCAGGCTTCATGGCATTTGGTGCAGGCGCCGGTTCTGAGCGCAATGCAGGAGTCGGTGACTTCCGCAAGTCCGATTTTTGCCGTTTCCGGGTCGAACGCGGCAATGGCGCCTGTCGGGCAGACTTCCGCGCATTTCTCGCAGAAGTCGCAGAACCCGAGCCTGAAATCCATGACGGGCGTGCGAAGCGCGAGGATCCCGTCGGAAAGCTTCCCTGCGCCGATCACATTGGTGTGGCAGACGCTGCGGCAGCGGTCGCATCTGAGGCACCGGGCGAGGAAGCCTTCGGGCGAAACGGATCCGGGCGGACGAACAAGATGGGGTTCCCCTTCGGCGCTTCCCCAGGTGCCGAGGAGAAGAAGGCCGGCCGCGCCGGCGGACCCTGCGAGAAGTCCGCGGCGATCGAATTTCTGGGGAGATTTTTTCTGGCTTTCGGCCGGCATGTCGGGGTCCTTCTTCTTATTGCCGGTCAGGCTTCTGCCTGCGGCATTCCGTCGTTTTTGAGTTCCTGAAGGAGGTCCTTCAGAAGCGCTCCGTCCACGATCAGGAACCCTCGCATGAACTGAGCAACGGCCGGGTAGAAGGGCTTTTCGGCATAGCGTTCAACGTCGCGGGCGAAGCCCTTCGTCCAGTTAAGGAGATGGTCCTCGAGGAAGGAGGCCTGCGCTTCAAGACTTGCAGTCACGGCTTCCGAATCCCCGCGGGCAGCGAACTTCATCGCGTCGCGGCAGAGCTGCGCCATGAAGTCGAGTTCGAGCGCAATGTGGTCTTCGTGAATGTCGGAGTGCTCCTTCCGTGCGAGGCCGTGGCGGCGGTAGATTGCGCAGACCTTCTCCCAGGCTTCCTGCATGACGAGGCCCTGAGGGCTCGTATAGACGGACTCGTACGGATAGGCGGCCTTTCCGCCCGTGACGCCGGCGCCGATGAAGATGCGGGCATAGTCGACGGCGAGGTCCGTGAGCGGGTCGCCGCCCGGGTTTTTGAGCCAGTCGCCGAGCTTCGCGGCGCCTTCCTTCATCGCTTCGCTCGGATAGTCGGCCGTGAAGTCCATCGAGCGGATCTTCTCGAGGAAGGTTCCGTCGATTTCCGTCTCAAAGACGCGGGAAAGAAAGACGTAGAGGCCGCAGCGGCTCTGGAAGAAGGGAAGAAGCTCTTTCATTTTGAAGTGAAGTCGGTTGGAATGGATGGTCAGAAGAAGCGCCACTCAGGGACGCCGAGCTTGAGGACGCTCCAGCTGAAGGCTGCGGAGCCGAGGGCGGCGAGAACCGTGAGAAGGAGCGCAGGTGCGGCAATCCCTCTAACTTTTCCTGCCTTCGATTGAACGCTCCTTCGAATCGCCCGGGCGATGAGTGCGGGGCAAATAATGCCCGAGAGGAGCGCGCCCATCCAGAAGGGGAGCGCGAGGTCGCCCGTGAGAAACCTCCCGGCCGTCGGCGCATCGGAGGGCGCTTCACCCCACCCGAGCCTCGCGAGAAAAATGAGAAGGCCGAATGCGGGAAGAAGCGGCGCGAAGGTAATCATCCGAAGCGCGCCCTCGCGGAGCGTGTTCTTCCCTTCCTCCTCAAAATCCTCCCGCCGGGCCTCAAGGTCGGCGATGAGAAGAAAAATGGCGGCGCCGGCCGAGATGCTCCACCCCAAAGCGGGAAGCCCCATGGCGAGCGTGTGCCAGCCCGCGCGCCAGGGCATGTAGAGGGAGAGCGCGGCAAAGACTGCGGCAAGCGTGCCGGCGATGCCGGAGAGGGCTGCAGCGGGCTTTGTCGTTCGCTCAAGCGCTCCGCGGCCGGTTAGGACGAGGTAGAGGAGAAGAAGAACGAGGGCGCCGCCGAGGCTCGCAAATTCCCGGAAAAGCCCGGTGCCGGGGTTCCTGAGGACGCCGAAGATGAGTTCGGGCCGCCCGAAGGAGAAGGCCGCGGCCGAGCCTCCGAGAATGAAGAGAAAGAGCGCCGCGAGCGCCGTTCTTTTTACAGCGCGCGCTCTCACTCCCATGCATTCGCCTAGGGCGAGCGCAAGTGCGGCTCCGGCGCCGAGCGTGGCGCAGAAGAGGAGCGTGAAGAGCGAGAGCGCGTTCGTCATGCCGGCAATCCCCGCTTAGAGCATCTTCGGCGGGTTGGCCTGCCAGTCGCCCGTCTTCTTGTGCAGGATGTAACGCACGGTCGGGTGGTTCCCCGAATCCGGCATCGAATGCACGTTTTCGGGACCGGCCGCGGCAATGACCTTCGACACATCGCTTTCCGGATCATCAATGTCGCCGAAGAAGCGCGCCTTGGCGCAGCAGACCTTCACGCACGCAGGCTGTTCGCCAACGGCCTGAAGATGCTGGCAGAGCGTGCATTTTTCAACCACGTTCGTTTCCGGGTTGTAGGAGCGGGCGCCGTATGGGCAGGCCGCCATGCACATCTTGCAGCCGATGCACTTTTCCTTGTCCACCAGGATCTGGCCGTCCTCGGTCTTGTAGGTCGCGCCCGTCGGGCAGACCTTCACGCACGGGGCGTCCTTGCAGCCCTGGCAGATGGAGGGGAGAAAGTACTGCTTGATCTCAGGGAACTTTCCCATCGGACCGATCGAGAGCACCTTGTTGTAGTGCACGCCGAGGGCTACGTTGTTTTCCTGCTTGCAGGCGACTTCGCACGCAAAGCATCCGATGCAGCGGTCGAGGTCGATAACCATTGTTTTCTGGGTCATGATCGTTGTCTCCGTCAGAACTTCGCGTCAGGGGTCGTGTCGGTGGGCTGCGGGAGCCAGGGCTTGAAGTCCTCGGGCTTCTGCCAGATGCCTTCCGGAGCGCCGGGCGCCTTCGAGATCTGCACCTGGAAGCCGCGCAGCGTGTAGGTGCCGACCATGTCGTTGAAAGGGGCGTCGTTCTTCGAGAGAACATTGACGTTTGCTTCCTGCCAGCCGCCCGTCTTCGTGTCGAGCGTTTCCGGGAACCAGAAGCGCTCCATGTAGACGATCCGGGGCGGAATGCCTTCGGTGAGGCGGACCTTCCCGCGGATGCGGCCGCGCAGGGACTCCACCCAGACCCAGTCGCCCGTCGTCACGGCATAGCTCTTTGCCGTTTCCGGGTTCACCCAGATTTCGGGCACCGGGTAGATTTCGCGCAGGTACGGAATGTTGCGCAGCGTCCCGTGGTGGTACATCGGGAGACGCCCGTTCGTGAGGACGAGCGGATACTTCTTCGCAATCTCGCCCGAGGGGCTTTCCGCCGGCTCAAGGTAGTAGGGCAGCGGGTCGTAGTCCTTCTCGACGGGCGGGAGCTTCTGGAGCGCATAGGGCTTGCCGGTGCGGCCGAGTTCGATGAAGACGTCGCCGTAGAGCTCGAGCTTCTTCGTGGGCGTTCTGAAGCCCTGGGGGAGCCCCGTCTTCGGATCCGTCTTCTTGTAGACGTAGTAGGAATTCCACTTCTCGTAGGGCATGTACGTGACCGGATTGTGCTCGAGGAGCTCCTTCCAGGTCATGTTGATGCGCCTGAGTCTCCCGTTGAGGAGCTCCTCCATCGAATCCCAGTAGGCAAGGTCGTCCTTCATGAAGGCGGGATCGCAGGCGCGCTTGCAGTTTTCGTTGCCGAGTTCGGCGCAGCGCTTGATGAGCTTCGACCAGAAGAGCGTTTCGTCCTCGGTCTCCCAGACGTGCGCCACGGCCTGGCGGGCGAAGACCATGTTCATGCATTCGACGAGCATGTTGGTCTCAAGCCATTCGCGCGCCGGGAGCAAGATGTCGGCGAACTTCGAGAAGGATGTCGGATACATGTACATGTGAACGACGAGGTCCATCTTCTCGAGTGCGGGAACCCAGGAGGCGGCATTGCCGTTGACGCCGAACTTGTTGCCCGAGCGTTCGAGCCACACCTTGAGCGGATAGGGCTTTTCGGTGAGGATCGCGTTGAGGATGGCCGAAGGCTGGCCGGCGTCCCACTGGAGAAGGCCCTTATGTTCGTTGGAGCCGAGGCGCTTCGTGAGCTGGCCTTCGGGAAGGAGGTAGGAGCAGCGCGTGGCGAGACTACCGGCAGGTACCACATTGCTCGAGGGATTTCTCTGCATGAGGGCGCCCGGGCGCTCCACGTTCCCCATGAGGGCGTTGAGGATGACGGAGCCCATGGCGGCCTGGACGGAGTTGGGCGTCTGGTCGGTCGCAACGCCGAGCGCGATGCCCGCAGGGCCGTCGGCGTACATGAGGATCGCTTCCTCAATCTTCTTGGCATCGAGCCAGCAGACTTCAGCGCCCTTCTCGAGCGTCCAGGGCTCGGCGCGTTCACGGAGGCAGCGGAAGCCCGTCTTGTACTTCACGCCCTGGAATTCAAATTCGCCGTCGAGCACGGGTTCGAGCGCGTCATCCCACGGATAGCGGATCGCCTTCGGGCTCTTCGTCCTGGCATCCCAGACGACGAAGGTTTTCGCGTCTGCTGCCGGATCGAGCTCATTGGCGCGCACGAGGCGCTTCGTTTCCGCGTTGACGAGGTAGGGAAGGTTCGTCCACCTGAGCACGAACTCATGATCATAGAGTTTTTTTTCGATCAGGTAGCGCGTCCAGCAGAGCATGAGCGCAACGTCGGTGCCCGGACGGATCGGGAGCCAGATGTCGGACTTCGCGGCATCGGGCTGGAAGCGCGGGTCGATCGAAATGGTCTTCACGCCCTTGGCGCGAAGTTCGACGAGGGCGCGGCCGCCGCCCGCGGTGCAGCTGTAGGAGGCGTCCGTGCCCCAGAGGACGAGCGTCTTGATTTCCGTATTGGGGTTGTAGATTTCTCGGGCCGATTCGTCGGCGATTGAGGTCGAGGGACCGCCGTACATGAGGTCGTAGGCGAGCGTGCGCGGGAGATAGCACTGCGCGCACCCGGGCTCGTACCAGTTGGGGGTGCCGAAGGCGTTGCAGAAGCGCGGAATGCCGCGGAAGGCGGGGTTGCCGCCGCCGCCCGTCGTCACGAGAACGGATTCAGCGCCGTACTGCCGGCGGACTTCCTCGAGCTTGTTGGCGATGATGTCGACCGCTTCCTTCCAGGAGATGCGCTTCCACTTGTTTTCGCCGCGCTTGCCCACGCGCATGAGCGGGTACTTGTTGCGGTTCGGGTGGTAGAGGGCGCTTACGCCCGCAAGCGCCTTGGCGCAGAGCGAGCCCTTCGACATCGGGTATTCGGGGTTGCCTTCGAGCTTCACGACGCGGCCGTTGCGCACATGCGCGAGAACGCCGCAGTTGTGAATGCAGGCGCGGCAGCAGGTCTTGACGATTTTGGTTTCGCCTTCCTGAGCGGCGCCGGGTACGGCAGCCTTTGCGGCAGGCACAAGACCTTCCGAGATCGTTCCGGAAAGCGTCGCGGCGGCGCCTGTGGCGGCAGCTGCTTCAAGGAAGCTTCGGCGGGAGATTTTGGGGAATTCCATGGCTGGACTCCTGGGTGACGGGAAACGCTTGCGGTCTGCCTTCGCGTGAGGAATGAGGCAACCCGTTGAGACGGAAGCAGGTGCGGCTCTCTGTTGTTCTGATCTTTTAGAAGCCGCTTCTCTACGTCTTTCGGCTTAGTTTCTTAATCTCCCGATGATTGCGCCATACAGAATTTGAAAGCTAAGTTGTTGTTTTCGCAAGAATATTTTGAGAATGATTCTTATTTACATAAAATGCCATATAAAACAAGAAATAACGTTCTTTTTGATGCCGTCATCCGACGGCAGGGAAACAGGAGGAATAACCCTGAGACAGCGTTCGGGAGCGATATGAGTGCTGCTCGCGCAGGTTGGATTTGAGGGGAAACCGTGCGGCATGGAACGCTGAATCAAAGCTTGATTTAGTACCTCTAAAAGAGTATGAATGCGATTGCTTCGGGACTGCGTTCGAAAGTTATGGAGCATGCGGCGGCAGCGAACGCGAGGGACGGTCGGGTGCAAAAAGGCTCGTGATAGACTCAAAATCACCTGTTGCAGCATTTGAAACTCGCTATGAAAAAAACGCTCGTAGTCGGCAATTCGTCCTTCGTTACTCTGATCGAGGATGAAAACTACTATGTCGATAAAACGGCCTTCATTAAGGCGGTGATGGAGTCGGGCCATTTCGTGGATCTCATTACCCGGCCGCGCCGTTTCGGCAAGACGCTTTTCATGGATACACTCAATGCCTTTCTCACGATGAATCCCGAGACTTCGGGCGGTAAAACAAGGCAGCAGGCATGGTTTAAGGGCCTGAAGATTGCCGAGGACAAGCCTTTCTGCGAAAAGTTCCTTGGACAGTTTCCCGTCATTTTTCTTTCTTTGAAAGGAGTTGAGGGACAGAATTTCCAATGGGCATATCGGAGCTTCTCCCGCAAGCTTGTCACGGAGGCAAAAAGGCATGAGTACTTGCTCGAGAGCCCTCGTCTAAGCGATGAAGAAAAGACGATGCTGCGGAACTACTCCTCACAGATGTTCATGCGCGAGTTGTCGAATCTTGATTTAGCTGAGAGCTTCCTTGGCGATATGATCGCGATGCTCGCAAAGCATTATGAAAAGCAGGTGGTGCTCCTCGTTGATGAGTACGATGTTCCGCTCGCGAGGGCTGCTGAGCGCGGATACTTTTCCGAAATGTGCGATCTTCTGAAAGCTTTCCTTGACCCGGTGAAGCCGGAAACCGGGCCGATCGTCAATGGTCGTCCTGTATTGAAAAAAGCCGTCTTCACCGGGTGTCTGCGCGTCAGCAAGGAGAGCATCTTCACGGGCGTCAACAATTTCACGGCCAACACTGTCTGCACGGAGAATGACCCGGCGCTGGCAGCTGCCATGGGATTCACGCCGGATGAAGTGAACGAAATGCTCCGGTACTACGACCTCGGGTCGGTTAGTGATGTAGTGAAGCACTGGTACGACGGATACCGTTTCGGAAGGCAGGAAATTTATTCGCCCTGGGATCTGATCAGCTTCTGCAGCAAAGCCGCTAAAACTTCAGATCCGGCGGCCCGAGTGCCGGAAAATTACTGGACGGCGACAAGCGGGAACATCGTTATTGATGAATTTCTTGGGTTTTTGTCCGATGCTGATGCCGACAGAATGCAAATGCTGGTTGACGGCGGCGTCATTGAAGTCGAGATTAATGAGCAGCTCACTTACGCGGACATGGCTTTTCACAAGTCGGAAGACTTTTGGACGCTTCTTCTCTTTACGGGCTACTTAACCGTTGCAGAACGGCTGGGTCCGAAGCGCTTTCTCCTGAGAATCCCCAATGAGGAAATTCGTCAGACTTTCAAGGAACGTGTTCTTGCTCGGTACTCGGCAGAAAATCGCTCCTTTGCTCGCCACGGTTCGAGGCTTGTGCAATCCGCATTTTCCGGCGATGTGGATGGGATGGCATCGGTGCTCGCACCGCTCCTCAGAACTTACGTTTCGGTGCGCGACGCTCAATCCAGAGCTCCGGCTGAGAACTACTATCACGGGTTTCTCTCTGCGCTTCTGGCTTCCGCAGGCGATCAAATACAGAATTTCAAGTCGAATATCGAAGCGGGCGACGGCTATGCCGACATTGTCTTCGATTCGGGAGCCGGTTCGGAAAAGACGGGCGTTGTCCTGGAAATCAAGCGCGCCGGGCGCGATGAAAATATGACGAGCGTTCTCAATTCGGCTCTGGCGCAGATCGAAGAGAAAAGATACGGCGAAATCTTCGACCATATGGGCTGCGCGAAGTACTACGCCTATGGGCTCGTCTTCCGTGGGAAAAACTGCCTTGTCGGAGGCGGCACGCTTCGGATGATCGGCTCGAGTCGCTGATGCCTGGTCGCCGGGCGGCGTCCTCCAATTTTTCCTCCTTTCTCATTCTGAGAGAGGAGAATTTCCAGCCGGAACTTGAAGAAGTTCCGGCTGCGCTTGATCGTCAGCCGGCTTTAAGGCGCCGCATCCTGATTGAGCTTCAGACAGCCGACGCCATCGCGGATTTCAATGTCGGTACCGTAGCGTTCTGAGAGCTTCCGGAGGTGCTCGAGCGCGGCATTCGAATGGGAGAGCGTCGGAATGCCCCGCCGGGATCTCGTTCCGTGCTGGGCGAGATCGATCGGATAGAGACGCACGTCCCTGATTCTTCCATCCTCGATCGTCCAGCTCGGCATGACAGCGCGCCAGATGTTCTCCTGCACGATGTAGCCACAGGTGCCGTTCTTCGAACGGTGGTCCATGTAGTCGCCGATCTTCATGTCGATGGGAAGCCCCTTCGAGCTGAAGGCGTCGAAGGGCTGGAGCGCCACGGTTTCGGTTTCAAAGATGAAGTTCCCGATGCTGTAGAAAATCAGGCCGTTCTTGTAAGCCTCGATGCCGCGGAGTTCGTGCGGACCGTGCCCGATGACGACGCTTGCGCCCGCATCAATGCAGGCGCGGGAGAACGTTTCCAGAAATTCTGCGGCGACGGTCGAGTCGGAGCCTCGCATTTCGTGCGCGTGAAGGCTCACGAGAACAATGTCGGCCTGAGCGCGGGCGCTGCGGATTTCATCGATCGTGCGGGCGAGATCCTTCTCGTTCGGAACCGTTTCGTTGTATTCCTCTTTGTCCGTCAGCGCGAAGAACATGCTTCCGAGAGGAAGCGTGCCTTCCGGGAACGGAGGCCGGTAGCCGTTCCTGATGCTCAATTCCGCCTTGGCGTTGATCTGAGAAACGGCGGCGAGCGTTTTCGCCATTTCAAAGTGTTCCGGATTGACATGGTGGATGGTTCTGAAGCGGAGCGGATTGAGGCCCGGACGGCCGCGCATGGTGCCGCTCTGGCCTCCGGCAGCGGCTGCGGGATCAAAGGTCGCGGTGATGCCGATCAGTGCTACGCGGGCTTCCCGGGTTTCGAGAAAGCACGCGCTAGACGCTTCCTGAAGCGTATTGCCGGTGCCGGCAAACGTCATGCCTCTCTCGTTGAGGTGCCTGATCGTGGCGCTCACGCCCTCCTGCCCGAAGTCGCCCGAATGGTTGTTCGCCGTGTTGAAAAGGTTGAAGCCGAAGCGCAGCATGTCGTCGAGCATCGAAGGATCGGTCATCGCCCATGTGCCGCCCGATGCCGCGGCCGGCCAGCCTTCCTGTCGATGGAAGGTCATTTCGAGGTTGGCAAACTTCACGTCGTGCTCTTCGATGAGCGCCCTGAGGTCGTCAAAGCCTTCGTAGCCGTCGGCCGCAATGTGGCGCGTGATGAAGCTGTCGCCGGTGGCAATAAAAGAGGTTTTCATAATCGGACTCCTCGAAGGATCAGATAAGAGATTGACGGCGGAAGAAATTCAAAGGAAAGGCTGCGGATCGGGCGACCCGCAGCATTTCGAATGAGGCCGTGATGGGCGGCGCAAGACCGCCCTGGCCGATTGACGCATCAGGGCATCACGCTTGGGCCGCCGTCAGACGCTTCAGCAGAAGATCGCGGAAGCAATCATGGTGACGATGAGTGCGCCGACCATCGGGATCATCGTGCGTTTGACGATGGCAAAGGGCGAAATGCCGACGCCGCCCGAGACCGCAATGATGACGCTCGTGATCGGGCTGATCGTGCGGCCGAGGCTCGTTGCAAACTGCATGGGTAGGATAAGAAGAAGGCTCGACACGCCGAATTCGCGCGCGAAGTCGGGAACGAGAGGCGAGAAGGCAAAGAAGGGCGCATTGCCGCTTCCCATCACGATCGCCGTAATCGTGATGAAGATCGTGAGCACCACCATGACGGCGATGCCCGTGAGGCCGAGACCCTTCGTGGCTTCGATCAGGTACTGGATCGTGCCCGTCGCCATCAGGCCCTGCGCGAAGATTTCGCCCGCCACAATCAGCGTCACGACGCGCGCGAACTGCTTGCCCATGGCGTCGAAGAATTCCATCGCCTTATGGAAGACTTCCTTGGGCGGATGGCGCAGGCATTCGCAGACCAAGGCGATCATGAAGGACATGAACATGGCGGTCGGCACATCGAGCTTGATGCCGGAGAAGACGTATCGGCTGAAGATGAAAAGGAGAACCAGCGGAATAACGGGAAGAATGGCGTAGAAGCCCGGCGCGCCCTTGAAGTCGAGCTCCTTGGTTTCGATGCCGTCCGTCGTCACCCAGGCGGAGTCGCCGTCGACCTTGTCGTAATGACGCTGCACGAAGAAGTGCAGGATGGCGATGGTGGGCGCCACGAGGAGAGACACCGGGATCTGGTAGGAAATGAAGTAGCTCATCGTGTCGAGCCCGGCGTACTTCGCCGCGAGGTTGGCGTTCCCCGATGCCGGACCGAGATCAAGGCACCCGGAGGTTGCAATGAGCGCTGCCGCCGACAAGGGAGAGATGCCGAGGCGCACGAGCACCGGGTACATCGTGACGAGGAGAAGCATCGCGAGGCCCGAGGCGCTCGGGATGAAGACGTTCATGAACTGACCGACGAAATAGCTCAAGGCGAGAACGAGATAAGGCGAATTGAGCCTGGAGAGCGGCTTCGAGAGGTAGTCCGCCATGCGGGCGGAGGCGCCGATCAGGGACATGTATCTGGCGTAACCGGCTGCCGCCATGATGATGAGGCCGAGTCCGGCAACGCGCGAACTCATGATGGCGGTGATGCACTTGAAGGGGTCGAAGAGCTCGAAGCCCGTGGACGCGACCTTGTTGGGAAGGAGCTTCAGCGCGCCGTCAATGAGACCAAACTTCGAAAAAATGATGGCGGCGAAGAGCAGAATCAGGCCGCCCGCAAAGAGAACGAACTGAGGCTTGAAGTGCTTGAGGAGGTAGCGGACCATAAAGATGGTCACGAGGAGCGAGAGTATGCAGCCGGCCATGGCT
Organism: Sutterella seckii; assembly: GCF_009183815.1. Classification (GTDB taxonomy): domain Bacteria; phylum Pseudomonadota; class Gammaproteobacteria; order Burkholderiales; family Burkholderiaceae_F; genus Sutterella; species Sutterella seckii. The sequence continues at coordinate 12,252 of NZ_WEHX01000003.1, forward strand.
TCCTCTTGAATGCTTGATTGGCGTGATCGCGATGCCTGGTGGAAGCATCGGAAGGGAGAGAAGCGCCGAACCGGCTCAATCGTCGGGAGTGTTCAGACGGAACGGGCGTGTTGCGAAAAGTTTATTTACATTTCGCCAGCAGCATGCTTCTTTCGCTCGCTTTCCTATTGAAAAGGAAGAAAGCTACGCCAAACAACCTAGTCTGCAGGATTTTTCAGGGTGCGCAGGAGGCGTGAGAACAGACGCTTGATTCCTGCGCGCCGGCCTATTTTCTTCAGAATGCCTCTCTTCAGGCTTCCCCTAAATTTAATAACGACCGGGAAGAGGATCTCTTATTAAAGAAATCGGCTCATTTCTTTAATAAGCTTGAGGCTTATTTAAATTTTGAGGGCTCGCGGCAGCGCGAAGGTCGGCAGCGTCTTCCTCAGGACGTGCGTGTGGCTTGAGCCTTCGAGGCGGAATTCCTGAGGCCCCGCCGGACCTGCCGCCGGGAGGATGATCACGGCCAGTAGTAAAAGCCCGGCACGAAGCGCGGCCCCCAGAACCAGGTGTTGTCCATGTAGAGGCGCATGCGGTCTCTTTCGGCCTCTGCCGCCCGGGCGCGCTCCTGAGCCCGGCCGAGCGCAAACTTCAGGTCTTCATCGAGCCCCGGCGCATTTTCCGGGCGCTTGAGTTCAATCTGAGCGCCGTAGCGGAAGTCCATCACGGTGTAGGGGTTTTCGGATTCCGCACGGGCGCCGGAAGGCCACGTCGCGATGAATCCGGGGATCCGGCCGCCCGAGGCTTCCAACGCATCCTTGTCGAAGGGAATGCTGACGGGGGCTCTGCCGTAGGTGGTCGAGCCCTCTGCACTCGAAATCATGGCGCCTTCCGGGTCGCTCGATACCTGCACGTAGGTCGTGCAGCCAGAAAGCAGCGTGAGCGCGAGAACCGTGCCCGTGAAGAGAAGTGAGCGCATGAAGAATGCTCCGCAGAAAAATGAGGGCGAATTGAAGGCAATCGCCTCTGAGAAAGCATGCATCCCGAAGAAACCCGCGCTTTGCAAAATATGCAAGCAGAGGCAACGGCTTAACGGTCGGGCTCCTCGACAACGCCGAGGCGCCTTGCTTCAGCTCTGGCGCTGCCGACGATGACGCCGCGCACCCACTGCAGGAAGGGGTCGGAGTGCGTGCCCTTATGCCAGACGACGGAGGGCGTAAAGGCGCTCATCTGCTGAGGCGCCGGGAGCATGCGCAGTTCGTAGCGGTCGTCGCGAAGGAAGTTGAGGAGCGTAAGGACGGGCGCAATGTAGGTGAAGTCCGTCTCCATGAGCGCATAGGGAACGGCGAGATAGTAGGGCATGGCGAGCCCGACCTCCTGCTGCGCATCAAGGGACGGCCCGAAGTCGGGGGCTCCCGCATTATTCATTTCCACCTTGCGGTAGGGACGGAGATCCTCGGGGTTGAGGTGCCCTTTCTTGTTGTAGAGGTCAATCAGCGGGTGGCCCTTTCTCACAAGGATGCCGCGGCGGGAGTGGTAGAGCTCGACCACATGGAAGTCCTTCGGCACGGTTTTGAGGGGGTAGATCGCAATGTCCGCCCGTCCTGTGCGCAGGAGTTCGAGCATCTGCGGATCAATGGCCTTGATTTCAATCGTCGCGTTGGGGGCGTCCTTCGCGAACCGTCCGATGGCTTCCCGGAGAATCGTCATGACGGCATTGTCGACGCCGAGAATTCTGACGGTGCGTCGGGTGTTGGCGAGGTCGAAGGCGTCGCTGCTGAAGAGCGACTGGGTGAGGGAGAGGAGATTCAGAACTTTCGGAAGCATCGCCCTCATGCGCGCCGTCGGGAGCATCTGCAGGCCCGCACGCACGAAGAGTTCGTCCTGAAAGGCTGCGCGAAGCGATGAGAGGCGCCGCGAGGCCGCTCCCATGCTGAGGCCGCGGCTGCTTGCCGCCTGGGTGAGGCTCTGCGTTTCAAAAAGCGTAACGAGAAACCTTAATTCGTCGAGACTGAGGTCCGGCTGGGCCTTATCGAGCATTTCCATTTTCTTTTCCTCGCGCAAAGTCCTGATCAATACATCGTAGCGGAAGCCGGGAGGTTTACGCGCGGAGCGATAGCACGCATTCGCGGGTATTCTTTTCGTCTTAAAAGAGGAAGAGAGATTTGAGGATGGAAGACCGCATTTTTACCGATGAAATCATTCCGAGGCACGAGGAGCGGCTCGAGGCTAAGCGGGCTGAGGAAGGAGCCCTTCCGGAGCGCATCCGGAAAATGCTTGAGCTCGGCGCCCGGGCGGAGGCGAACGGCCAGGGCGAGGAGCGGGTCTTCAGGCTTCAGGCGGAATTCATGGCGGACTGGGATTTCCCGGATCTCCATCGGTCGTGGTTTTCGGCCTACTACCCGACTTACGCCCGCATGTCCGGGCCTCAGCTTCTTTCCTATTTTTCCTGGCGCACGCGCTGGAAGGCGGGCGAGCGAAAGATGGGAGCTCCGGTCTCCTTTGCTTTTGTCCACGTCTACGAGCTTTTGAACGGCGCGGGCGCCTCGGGGCCTCTGGATGCTTTTGAAAAGCTTTCCGCCTTCTGGGAGGAATACCGCAAACTCGACTTCACGCTCGACCGCTATGTTCCGCAGTGGCTCGACGACCTGGTGGTCTACGAGGGGCTCGACCAGAGTCTCATGCGGCGCGAATACGTGCCGATAGCGGACCGCACGACCGCCGACGTTGTGGCGAAGCTCGAGACCGGCGTCAACTTTGATGCCGATCCGGAATTTGCGGAACAAACTTTCGAGCTTCTCTGCGCGCGATCATCCTACAAGCTTGAAAAATCCTCCTTCTGGCCGGGGCACGAAAGCGAACTGAAGCGGCTCGTGCTCGAAAGCTTCAGAAAGCTGAAGGACCGCCGCGTCTTCGGCACCAACCGCTGGTTCGGCACGCGCTATATAAGAAATGCAGAGCTTTTCGCTTCCGCCGTTTTTGATTTTTCGCGCCGCCCGGAAGATCGCATCTATACGATTTCGCCCTTCAAGCGCTGGATTTGCGAAAAGGGATCCTGGCGGCTTGAGGAGCTTTTCCCCGAGCGCGCGACGCTGCCGGAGATCAGCGCTTTTCTGAAGACGGCGGATGCGGAGCTCCGCAGCGCCCTTGGGTGTCGGAGAAAGCTCTCCGTTTCCGATCCGACGGGCGAACTCACCCGCGCCGTGCGCGAGGTGCTGGGCGACTGGGATGAGGCGAGGCGGAAGGCCGCCAACCCCGTGCGGCAGCTTGATTTCGGGCGGCTGGCCGGCATTCGTGCGGATGCGCTTGAAACGCAGGAAAAGCTGATTGTTGAGGAGCCTTCCGAAGAAGCGCTTCCCGGGGTGGAAACCGCTTTGCCGGAGGCGGCCGCGTCCGGAGGCGTCGACGAACCCGAAAAAAGCGCATTCGCTGCGACAAAAGCCGGCGCATCGATGGGCGATACTCGCGAAGGCACGCCTTCAGCCGATGAGCCCAAGGAAGTTCCTCAGGCGTCTTCGGAGGGTCCGGATGCGCTCTCTCCCGGGGACCGGGCGCTTCTCGAGAGCTTTCTCGCGGGAAGCCTCCCTTCGGATCTCCCCGGCGGGCTTTCTCCCGAAATGACGGCCGACCGCCTCAACGAAAAGCTCTACGATGCGTTCGGCGACGCATTCCTTGAGGTTGTCGGCGGGAAGCTCTCCCTCATTGAAGACTATGCTGAGGATCTGCGGGAGCTGCTTCAGAGCTCCTGACGGCGGCTTTAAAGGCGTTTTTTAGAAGTCAAAATCAACATTTCAAAGAAAACATGGCTCAAGAGCAGAAAGTTCCGAAACGCATTGCCCGCACGGTATTGAATGCCCTGAAGGGCGGCGTTGTGCCGCGCATCGGACTCCCCTACATTGCCGTAGGCCGCAAGAAGGAAATCGATGCGCTTTTGTCCGACATCGAGATCGTGAGCGAAGGGGGCGCCTCGGTGCGCTTCATTACCGGCCGCTACGGGAGCGGGAAGAGCTTTCTCCTCCAGACGATACGGGCCTATGCGATGGACCGCGGGTTCGTGGTGGCCGACGCCGATCTCTCGCCCGAACGCCGCCTTCAGGGGACGAAGGGGCAGGGGCTCGCGACCTATAAGGAGCTCATGCAGAACCTCGCCACGAAGACGATGCCGGAGGGCGGGGCGCTCACCCTCATTCTCGAGCGCTGGATGAGCGCGATCCGCGCCGGGCTCGCTGAAGAGAACATTCCCCCCGGCAATCCCGCCTATCTCGCGCAGGGCGAGAGCCGCATCCTCGCGCAGATCGCAAAGCTCGGCGAAGTCGTGCACGGCTATGAATTCTCGGCACTCCTCGTCCGCTATTTCCGCGCGATGACCGCGGGCGAGGACGAGGTGCGCGCCAATATCGTCAAGTGGCTGCGCGGCGAATACGCGACGCGCGCCGACGCGAAGCGCGACCTCGGCGTCAATCTCATCGTCACGGACGACAACTGGTACGACTTCGTGAAGATCTTCGCGCTCTTTCTGCGGGGTGCGGGCTATTCGGGGCTTCTCGTTCTCATCGACGAGCTCGTCAACCTCTACAAGATCCCCAACAGCATTTCGCGCCAGTACAACTACGAAAAGGTCCTCACGATCTACAACGACGCGCTGCAGGGCCGCGCGCGCTATCTCGGCATCCTGATGGGCGGAACGCCCCAGGCGGTCGAGGATCAGCGCAGGGGGCTCTTCAGCTACGAGGCGCTCCGCTCGCGCCTCGCTTCCGGGCGCTTCAGCGAGGAAGGCCGTCAGGATCTGATGTCCCCCGTCATCCGGCTCGAGCCCCTCACGACCGAGGAGCTGCTCGTTCTCATAGAAAAGCTCGCGCACATGCATGCCGGGCTTTACGGCTACCCCTGCAGGCTCGGCGAAAAGGATTTCGCGCGGTTCCTCGAGATCGAATACGACCGCGAGGGAGCGTCGAGCCACCTCACGCCCCGCGAAATCATCCGCGACTTCATTGAGGCCCTCAACCTCTTCATGCAGCATCCGGACCTCACGGTGGAGACGCTCTTTAAGAGCGGCGAATTCGCTCCCGCGGAGAAGGCGGAAGCGGACAGGGATAAGGAAAAACTCTTCGCGGAATTCGACATCTGAGTAAGAGGGAAACGTCATGCCGTCCATCTTCAGCCGCTATGCGCCCTTCGTGCAGGACTTCATCTACAGGAACGGCTGGGAGCGCCTGCGCGGAATCCAGGTGGCGGCCGGGGATGCGGTCTTCAATACCGATGCGCACGTGCTCCTCACGGCATCAACCGCTTCCGGGAAGACCGAGGCCGCCTTTTTCCCGATCCTCACGCTTCTTTCAGAGAATCCCTCCGCTTCCGTGGGAGCGCTCTACATCGCACCTTTGAAGGCCCTCATCAACGACCAGTTTGAGCGCCTGACCGACCTCTGCGCCGAAGGCGGCATTCCCGTCTGGTCCTGGCACGGAGACGTCGCGCAGTCCAGAAAGAAGAAGCTCCTCGAGCACCCTTCGGGGGTGCTGCAGATCACGCCCGAGTCGCTTGAAGCAATGCTTCTGAGAAAGCACGCGATGATCCCGACGCTTTTCGGCGACCTCCGCTTCATCGTGATCGATGAAATTCACTCTCACATGCGAAGCGACCGGGGGCTTCAGACCATGTGCCTCATCGAGCGCCTCTCGCGCCTCGCAGGAACGGAGCCCCGCCGCATCGGTCTCTCGGCCACGATCGGCAACACGACGCTTGCGGCGGAGTTTCTCCGGAGCGGCTCAAAGCGCCCCGCCATTGTGCCGAAGGTGGATTCGCCTCCGGTGCGCTGGCGGCTCTCTATGGAGCATTTCTGGGCTGGGGGCGAAGAAAAGCGCGCGCCCGACGCATCGGTCACGGAGGTGTCCTCCGACGCCCGCGCCGTGGCGCATCCCGGCACGGCGGAAAAGGAAGAGCTCTCGCGCGCATCAGACCTCGCGCCCGGCGGCGCGGACCCCGGCATCGGCTACATCTTCGAGCATACGCGCGGGCGAAAGTGCCTCGTCTTCTCGAATTCCCGGGAAGAGTGCGAGTTCGTGACCTCGACCCTGCACAAGTACTGCGAGCTTCGGCACGAGCCCGACCGCTTCGCCATTCACCACGGGAACCTCTCGACTGCGATCCGGTCGGACGCCGAGGCGCTCATGAAGGATGAGGAGAAGCGCGTCACCACCTGCACGACGGCAACGCTCGAGCTCGGGATCGATGTGGGGCGCCTCGAGCGCGCCTTTCAGATCGATGCGCCCTTTACGGTTTCGGGGTTCCTGCAGCGCCTCGGCCGCACGGGCCGCAGAGGCGAGCCGCCCGAAATGTGGTTCGTGATCCGCGAGGACGAACCCGAACCCCGGGCGATGCTTCCGGAAACGATTCCCTGGAAGCTTCTGCAGGCGATTGCCGTTGTGGAGTGCTACCGCGAGGACCGCTGGGTGGAGCCGCCGAAGCTCGACCGCCTTCCCTACAGCCTTCTCTACCACCAGACGATGATGACGCTCGCGTCCGAAGGCGAAATGAAGCCCGCCGAACTCGCCGGCCGCGTGCTGACGCTCTCGGCTTTCCGCAGGATTTCGCCCGACGACTACAAGGTCCTCCTGCGGGGGCTGCTTGCGAGCGACCAGATCGAGCGCACCGAGACGGGCGGCCTCATCGTGGGGCTTCAGGGCGAGCGGCAGCTCGCGAGCTTCCGTTTTTACGCGGTCTTTCAGGAAAATGAAGAGTTTTCCGTGCGCTGCGAATCCGAAGAGCTCGGCACCATCGTGCGGCCGCCACCTGCCGGGGAAAAAATCGCCATCGCGGGGCATGTCTGGCGCGTCGAGGACGTGGACCTGAAGCGCCACGTCGTCTGGTGCTCGCGGGTTGAGGGCACCGTTCCCGCCTTTTTCGGGCTCTGCCCGGGCGACATCAATACGTACATTCTGGAAAAGATGTGCGCGGTGCTCCGCTCCGACGCCGACTATCCCTACCTCATGAAGGGCGCGCGCGAGCGCCTTCACGAGGGAAGACTCGCGGCCTTCCGGGCCCGGGCGACGGAGACGCCGCTCATCCCCCTGGGGGAAGGCCTCTGGTGCCTGATGCCCTGGCTCGGGACTTATCCCTTCCTTGCGCTCGAGCGCCTCATTCGCCTCCATGCGGCCCGAAGGATCGGATTGAAGAGCTTCGACGCCTCGCGCCCTTACTTCATTCTTCTCAGGATGAAGGCGGGTGCGGCGGAATTCTTCCGCGCAATCTACGAGGCGGCCGAAAACCTCCACGATCCGCTCGAGCTCCTCTATCCCGGAGAGATTCCGGTCTTTGAGAAGTACGATGAATTCGTGCCCGGGGAACTCGTGCGGAAGGGGTTTGCCATGGGGGTCCTCGGCGTCGCTGAGATGAAGGCGAGAGTGCGCGGCTGGGCGGGCATCTACGCCGGCAAAACGCAGGCGATTGCAAATCCCGCCGCCTCGATTGAGGAAGATCTTCCTGAGAGCGGCATTTTGGGAGCATCATTAAAGGATTCGGCGGGAATCAGACCCTGACTCCCGCAAATCAAAAGGACGGGCATTCGTTCCCCGGAAAAACGTCTCAGGAAGTGAGGCGGCAAGGCTCGTCCGTAACAAGAAAGGAGAGCAAGCATGTGGGATCGAATTATTCGCGGCGCCCGCGTCGTGGATCCGAAGAACGGCTTTGACGGCATCGCGGACGTCGCGGTCGAGGACGGACGCGTCGCCGCCGTGGCGACGTCGCTCGCCGGCCGGGCAAAGCTCGATGAGGAAGCCGACGGCCTCGTGCTGATGCCGGGCCTCATTGATTCGCACCTTCACCTCGGGAGCGTTTTCGGCTCGGCCTACGGTCAGCGCATGGCGGCGCTCGCGGGCGTCACCACCTGCCTCGACATGGCCGGTCCCTTTACCGACATTCTCGGAACTATTCCCTATGCGGGCGCCGGCATCAACGTCGCCTCCATTGAAGGCTTTTCGCCCGACGCCGTTTTCGGGACGCTCACGCCCTCGCGGGGAGAGATCCGCTCCTGGCTTGAAAAGACCGTTGAAGCGGGTTCCGTCGGCGTGAAGCTCATGGGCGGCCACTGGCCGCTGCCGCTCGAAACCTGCCGCAACGTGGTTGAGATCGCGAACGAAATGGGCGTCTACGTTGCCTGGCATGCCGGGTCGACCACTGCGGGCTCCAACATTGAAGGCATGCGCGAGGTGATCGACGCCGTGAAGGGCCTGAAGCTTCACCTCGCCCACATCAACGCCTACTGCCGCGGCCGCATCAATCCGGTTGAAGAGGAAGCGGCCGAAGCGATCCGGCTCCTTGTCGACAATCCCAACATCTGGTCCGAAGGGTACGTAAGCCCGATGAACGGCACGATCCTTACCTGCGACGAGAAGGGCGAGGTGATCGACCACGTGACGCGCACGTGCCTCAAAACCTACGGCTTCCCGATTACGGCGGACGGCATCCGCGGCGCCATCAGAAAGGGCGTTCTCTTCGTCGTGCGCGATACCGGAATCATTTCCGACCTTGCCGGAGGCGAGGAGGCGATTCGCCTCTGGGAGGCTGCGGGCACGAAGACCGCAGGGAGCTTCCCCGTCAATCCCGCGCTCTCGCGCCTGATGATTGCAGAGGCAAAGCGCCCTGACGGGACCTTCGTGGTCGACGCAATCTCGACCGACGGCGGCTGCATCCCGAGAAACGTGCAGATTTCGATCGGTCTTTCACTCGTTAAGTTCGGCGCCCTCACGCTCGCTGAATTCGTGCAGAAGACGTCGCTCAATCCCGCGCGCCATCTGAGGCTCTTCGACCGCGGGCATCTGACCCCCGGCGAAGCCGCGGCCGACATGACGCTCTTCCGGCTTGAAACCCAGGAGGTCGTGGAAACGATCGTGGGCGGCAGAACCGTCATGAAGAAGGGCGAGCTGACGGGCAGGGGCGCATCGCTCATCACGACGAAGCACGGCCGGGCGTCCCTCGAATCCCAGGGCTTCCGCGTGATCGAGACGCGCTTTGACGACGCGGAGCCGGAACGCATCCGCATCTGATGATTCGTTTCCTCTGACGAAAGGAAAACGGGCGGCGCTTTCTGCTGAAGCTTCCGCCCGTTTTTATGGTTCCTCAGATCAAACGCGGATGTCGGTCTGATCAGGCCTTTTTCCGGGTTGCTTCCGGAACGGCCGTGCCGGGTTCGCGCGAGAGGTCCTCGTGCGGCAGGATTGCAGAGCCCGTCTTCGCGAGAAGCACGAGGCAGAAGACGGCCGAGACCGTGATGAAGCCGCCGCCCACAAAGCTTACGGGCGCAAAGCCGAAGTGCTGCGACACGAGGCTTCCCACGAAGGCGCCCCCGCCGATGCCGATATTGAAGATCCCGGAATAGAGCGACGTGGCGACGTCGGCCGCGTCCGAAGCCACATTAAGCACTACGGTCTGGAATGCCATGCAGATCGCCGTCTGCGCGGCGCCCCAGACGAGAATGAGCGGCAGGAGCGTGCCCCAGGAGGAGCAGAGCGGAACAAGGAGATAGAGCGAAAGCGCAAGGAGGACGAGCGGAACGGTGAGAGACCCCGAGGGGAAGCGGTCGACCGTCTTCGAGCTGATGACGGTTCCGATGATGCCCGCGAGCCCGTAGATGAGAAGCACGTTGACGACGTCGTTCTCAAGCATGCCGCCCTCATGCTGCAGAATCGGGCTGATGTAGGAATAGGCCGTGAACTGGCCGAGCACCGTGATCGCCGTGAGAGCATAGAGCTGCAGGAGCGCAGGGCGCTTCAGAATGACGGGGAGGCTCTTCACGGATCCCGCCTTGGTGCTCGGGCATTCGGGGAGCACCATCCAGAGGAGCGCAAAGCAGACTGCGGCGCCGAGCCCGATGATGAAGAAGGATTCGGCCCAGCCGAAAAGGTGCCCGAGCTTGGTGCCGATCGGGACGCCCAGCACGGTCGCGACAATGGTGCCGCCCATGACGGCCGCAAGCCCCACGGCGCGCTTCCCCGCGGGCGCCATGCGGGCCGCAAGCGGCGTCATGATCGACCAGAAGACGGAGTGCGTGAGGGCGACGCCCACGCGCGTTGCATAGAGCGTCGCAAAACTGTCGACGAAGATGACGGCAAAGTGGCAGCAGGCGAAGACGACGAGGAGAAAGAGGAGGAGCTTTCTGCGCTCGAACTTCGCGGTCGCAAGCGCAAGCGGGAGCGACATGATCGACACCACCCACGCGTAGCCCGTGATCACGAGTCCCATGAAGGAGACGGTTTCATTGAGGCTCTTCGCCATGTCGGGAAGGAGGCCGACAGGCAGGAATTCCGACGTATTGAAGACGAAGGCGGCAAAGGCGAGGCCGATGACGGGAAGCCAGGCGCGAAAGCCTGAGCGTGCGCGCTGCGGGGCAGTCATAAAGGGGAAATGGAAAGAGAGAAAAGAATGGATTTCTTCGGTGCGCATCGTAGCACGCCGGAATGAGGGAAATCCCGCGGTTTTCTGAGGTGTATCTCCGAATTGAGTGTCCCTGCGTCATTAATTGGCGTTGCCTGATGCAGAATAAAAAAACGTCCAGCAAGGAAAAGGAGAATGCAGAAATGGATGAGCAGAAGACCACGAGACGAACGCTTCTCGCCGCCGCGGGCGGCTTGCTTCTTTCTCTCGCGATCCTCCCCGCGACGACCGCTGAGGCGCTTTCGCTCACGGACCCGCCCGGGAGAATCTACGACGAGAAAGGGCGCTATCAGGGACGGGTTAAAGAGAACGGAGAGCAGTACGATGCGCGCGGGCGCTACGAGGGGCGGCGCACGGAGGACGGGCGCCTCTACGACTCAAAGGGCCGCTACCAGGGACGCATCGACAGTTCCGGCCGCATGTACGATGAAAAAGGCCGCAGCACCGGGCGCGTGACGGAGGACGGCAGGCGCTACGACTCCAAAGGGCGCTACGAAGGCCGCACGGACCCCCGGACCGGCAGGCAGTACGACGAAAAGGGCCGCGTAACGGGACGCGTCGGCCAGTAGGAAAGCCCGGACCGGGAAAAGAAAATCGCCGCAGGCGGGAGAAGCTCTGCGGCGATGGATAAATGGAGCAGCAGGAAACCGGGAGACTCCGGACTACTTGATGTGGTCGAGAATCGACTTCGCGGGGTAGCCCACCGACTGGGCGGCCACCACTTCCTCGTCGGGCTTGAGGTGAAGCTTCGCGGCGAGCTTCTCGGCCGAGAAGCCCGTGCGGGCGACGCAGCTTAAGCCCATGGCTGCCGCCGCGAGGTAGACCGACTGAATCTTTGCGCCCACGTCGATGTTGGTCGAGCGGATGCGGAGCTCCCGGATCGCCTCTTCGCTGAAAGCGGCGCTGCGGATCTTCGGCGCAATCGTTTCAACAGCGTCCGTGATGAAGCTTCTCGTGCGCGAATAGTTCGTGACGTAGACGAGTTCAAGGGGCGGCAGCGTGAACTGAGAGTTGAGGAGGTAGGACTCCTCGCGGATGTCGTGGAGCGCGCAGAAAAGGAGCGCGCGGCGCTCCGGAACCCAGCGCCAGATGCCGTTGGCCTTCAGAAGATAAATATCCGTTTCGCGCCAGTTGAGGGCCGTCGGCGTCGTTCTCTTCCCGCCCTTGCGGTTGATGCCGTCGGCCGCGAAAAGAAGGTTGCTCACGAGCTGGTCGGGAAGGGGCTCGTTGCTGAAGCTCCGTTCGGACTCGCGCTCCTCGAGCGCCTCCATGAGCGGCATCGTCATGCCGTTGGGTTCTGGAAGCGCGCGCAGGATCTCGTCGCCGGACTTCCGGCCGAGGCTCCCGAAGCGGCGGTCGATTTCGGCCTTGAGCTCTTCAATCTGGTCGCCGATTCCGGTCCTGATGTCGTGAAGCTTGTTGTTGAGTGTTTTGCGGATGGACATGAGAGTGTGACTTAAAGGAAGAGTGGCGTGAGACTGTTAAAATACCTCGGGCGGCGTTCTGCCGCGAGTGTAAACAAGAGGTCCATGAGATGACAATCCGGCTCGAGCGAATCGACAACGAAGACGGCAGAACGGAATTCCGCATCGCTGTCGGGGAGAGCGATGCCGACGCATGGGAGACCGCGCTCGCTGCGCTCGTCGGGCTCGCGAACGGCTCGCGTCCGCCTCTTCGCAAAGCGTCGCCGGAAGACAACGCAGCCCGCGAACTGCCGGGAAAGCTCCTGAAGCGCCTGCGCACGGAATGCCGCATGACGCAGAAGGAAGCGGCGGCAATTGCGGGAACCACGCAGACCCGGATTTCCGACTTCGAGTGCGGCGTCCGCACGATTCCGCATGAGATCGCGGTCATCTTCGCCCGCCGCTTCGGGGTTGAACCGGGAGATTTTGAAGTCCGCTGAAAGCGGGCTCCATACTCCATGAAAAAGGCCGGCGTCCGCATGGGAAGCGGACTTGACCGGCCTTTCTGCATTCGGGTCCGCAATCCTGCGGACCCGTGAAGCCTCTTCCGGAGGAAGACCCTGCGGTCTCTCCGGAAGGCTGCCTCCATTACGCGCCGAAGCTTTCCGTGTGGATGCGCGGCTCAATCACGCCGATCTGCCGCAGCGCAGACGTGATGTCCGTCATGAAGGAGGTGGGCCCGCAGATATAGAAGTCTGCATCCGGGTCCTGACAGAAGTTGCGGATGTTGGCGGGCGTGATGCGGCCGGACGCGTCGAAGTCCTGTCCGAGATGGTCGTCGGGGCCGGGCTTCGTGAAGAAGACCGCCTTGGCGCCCTTCGGGAGCCCCTTCATCACGGCGTCGACCGTTTCCCTGAGGGGATAGGCGGCCTTATTCTGCGTCGAATAGAGGAAGTGCACCGAGCGGAGCGGATTTTCGGTCGAGAGCTCCTCGAGCATCGCCACCATCGGCGTGATGCCGATGCCGGCGGCAATGAGAACGAGAGGATGATCGTCCTTCACGTCGTCGATGACGAAGGTTCCCGTCGGAGCCGTGAGCTCGACCTGATTGCCGACCTTGAGCGTATTGACGAGCTGGTTGGAAACGATGCCGGCAGGGGCGCCCTCCTTCGCGCGAATGGCCTTCACGGTAATGCGGAGCATGCCGGAGCCCTTTGCCTGCGAGAGCGTGTAATGGCGCGGCTGCAGGACCTGGAGACCGGGGACGTAGACGCGCAGCGTCACGTACTGGCCGGCCCTGTAAGCGGGAACCTGTCCGCCGTCGGCAGGAAGGAAGTAGAAGGAGACGACCCCCGGGCATTCCTCAACCCGGTTGACGCAGTCGAAGGTGCGCCATCCGCTCCAGCCGCCTTCCATCTGAGCCTTTTCCTTGTAGATGCCCGCTTCAGCCGCAATCAGGATGTCGGCGAGCTGCTGGTAGGCGGCCGCCCAGGCGGCGATCAGTTCAGGGGTTGCGGCATCGCCGAGCACTTTCTCGGCAGCGGCGAGAAGGCACTTTCCGACGATCTGATAGTGCTCGGGCTTCACGCAGAGCGCGGCATGGCGCTCCGCAATGACTTTGACGGCGCCGCTGAGATTCTGAAGGGCATCGATGTTTGCCGCGTAGAGAGCGAGGGCGGCCGCGAGCGTCTTTTGCTGCGTGCCGGCAGTCTGATGCGAAAGATTGAAGATATTGCAGAGCTCAGGGTGTTCAGCCAGCATGCGGCTGTACATGAGCTTCGTAATCTCAAGACCATGCGCCCTGATGGCAGGTTCCGAGGATTTGATAAGGGCGATCTGAGAGGACGTAAGCATAGACAACTCCTTGCCAATATTGGATCGAGCCCGGAAGGAGTCCGGTCTCGGAGATCGGATAAATCGCTTCATCTTGATTTGATAATACACCTCAAAAACATTTGAGAAGTGTCGGAAATCAAAGAAATACCTACGACCGAAGACTTAAGTTCAATACGTGCAGAATGCCGTTCAATTGAAATTGCTATTTTCACATCCTAAAAAGCAATGATGGGTAACCCGAATGCACTGTCGTTTGTTGTCCGTTTTCAGCGTTGAATCCAGCACTGATTCTATATTTGTATGATGATATATATGGATTTATAATAAACAATACAATTTGTTACATTTATTATTTTGCATTCAGGCTGGCAGAACGGCGAATCAAAATTCGTTCATGTATACTGCACATATGTTCGGTTGGTTCGATCGATTGCTAAAAATCGTTTCGGTATTTCGAACAGATTGACGCGCCATGACGTCGGAGGAAACTCCTTTCATGGCTGCACTTCAGTGTGCTTTTTTCTCCTTTTTGTGGTTGATAAGGTTTCCGCGCGCTTAGATCGGCTGGTCCCCGGCAGGCGCTTCTGAAGAAATTCAGCGACAGGCGGAGCCTGCGACATCGACTGCAGGACTTTTCCGTGAACGGCAAAGGCTGCAGTCAAAAGTCAGCGCAGACGTCAGGGATCGGCTCCCCGCCATCTTCCGACGCAAATGCGCAGCCCTTTTGCGGCGGCCCGGTTTTCTCCTTTTCCGGGCCGCCGTTTCTCTATCTGCGTTTTCTACTTTACGCCCCTCGGCTTTTGTCCGCCGCGGCTTCCTGCTATCTTTTGAACGAACTTTGATTCGTTCATTCTGAGGATTTTTCCATGATTGCGGGCAGGCTATCCCTGGGTCTCGGCAGCCTTCTGACGGCGGCGCTTCTCTTGAGCGGCTGCAGCGTCGTCAATGTGAACGGCACCGTCAGTACGGCGGACAACGACCTCTGCGTCGTTCCGCCCGAGGGGAAGGAGCCCGGGATGCACGCGCTCCTTCTGAAGCTTCTGCGCGAGAAGCGCTTCGACGTTCGCGAACTCCCCGCTCATACGCCGCCTTCGGCCTGCCGGCAGACGCTCGTCTACCGCTGGGGACTCGAGCAGTACTACGTGCCGGCGCTCGTGAAGCAGTATCCGGTCGCGTTCGACTTCTATCTCGGCGGCGAAAAGACGGCGAATGCGAGCTTCGATCCGTCGAGGAATCCCATTTCTCCGCACGTCAAGTTTGTGAGGAGCTCCCGCTACTGGGCGAGAACGCTCGACCGGCTATTTCCCGGCCGGCCGCTGGTGGGCGATTGAATCATCGACAAAGGAAAAGGCTCCGGAACTGCTCCCGGAGCCTTTTTTCAAATCTCAGCCGGGAAGACCCGGAGGTCTTCCCGAGTGATGCGCGAGCGCCGTTCTTAGGCGAGGCCCGTGATGCGGCCGTTGACGACGTCGATGCCCATCGCGGCGGGGCGCTTCGGAAGCCCCGGCATGCGCATGATGGAGCCGGCCATCGCAACGACAAAGCCCGAACCCGCATTGAGGATGAGGCGTTCAACCGGAAGGACGAAGCCCTTCGGAGCGCCGAGCGCCTTCGGGTCGGCCGTAAGCGAGAACGGCGTCTTCGCGATGCAGACCGGGAGCCTGTCGTAGCCGAGGTCGGACAAGCGCTTCAGATCCTTCATGGCAGCGGCGGAAAGCTTGACGCCTGCGCCCCCGTACACCTGCGTGACGATGGCTTCGATCTTGTCGACCACCGGAGCGTCTTCCGCATAGGTGTTGACGAGCGGATGCGGATCGTCGGCCGCCTCGACCACTTCGCGGGCGAGCTCCATCGCGCCTTCGCCGCCCCTGGCGAAGCCGTCGCAGACCGCAAAGCGGACGCCGAGCGCAGCGCAGCGCATGCGGATGGCTTCGACTTCCTCATCCGTATCGGTGTGGAAGTGGTTGAGCGAAACGACGATGTTGGGGCCGAAGTGGCGCAGGTTGGCGATGTGGGCGTCGAGGTTGACGAGACCGCGCTCGACCGCTTCGAGGTTGGGGGCGCCGATCTCGGGGAGCGGCACGCCGCCGTGCCACTTGAGGGCGCGCGTGGACGTGACGAGAACGACCGCGGCGGGCTTGAAGCCGGCGGCGCGGCACTTGATGTTGAAGAACTTTTCAGCGCCGAGGTCCGAGCCGAAGCCCGCTTCCGTAACGGCGTAGTCGGCAAGCTTCAGCGCGGCGCGGGTGGCGGCCACCGAGTTGCAGCCGTGGGCGATGTTGGCGAAGGGGCCGCCGTGAACGAAGGCAATGTTGCCTTCGATCGACTGAACGAGGTTGGGCTTGAAGGCTTCGAGAAGGAGCGCGAGGAGCGCGCCCGTGGCGCCGAGCTCGGCGCAGGTAAAGGGCGTGCCGTCGGGGCGCAGGCCGAGAACGATGCGGTCGATGCGAGCGCGCAGGTCTTCCATGTCGTTCGCGAGGCAGAGAACGGCCATGAGTTCGGAAGCGGCCGTGATGTCGAAGCCCGCTTCAGTCGGGATGCCGTTGGCCGGGCCCCCGAGACCCGTGATGATGTTGCGCAGCATGCGCTCGTTCACGTCCATGACGCGGCGCCAGAAGATTTCCTTCAGAACGACCTGACCCTGATGACGGGCGTTGTCGAGAAGCGCGGCGAGAAGATTGTTGGCGGCCGTGATGGCGTGGAGGTCGCCCGTAAAGTGGAGGTTGATCGCCTCCATCGGGAGCACCTGGCTGTAGCCGCCGCCCGCAGCGCCGCCCTTCATGCCGAAGACCGGGCCGAGGGAGGGTTCGCGAAGCGCGAGCGCGGCGCTCCGGCCGATGCGCTTCAGACCCTGCGCGAGCGCGATCGAGGTGGTGGTTTTGCCCGAGCCCGCGGGCATGCCGGAAGTGGCCGTCACCAGAATGAGCTTGCCTTTTTCCTTGCGGGACGGGTCAAGCTGAACCTTGGCCTTGTCGCGGCCGTAGGGTTCGAATTCGGCGTCGGTGAGGCCCGCGGAATGCGCAAGCTCATCGATCGGAATGAGTTTGTGTTCCTGGGCGATTTCGATGTCGGTCTTCATGAGGACTCCTAAATTAACAAAAAGGGAAATCGGTCTCTGATGCGGACTTTTGTTGTTCTCGGAGGAACGGAGCCGCTTGGGGAGCGGCTCCCGGAAAGAGCCTCTTCACTCATTCGGAGTATGCGCGAAATCTGGCGCGCGATGGCGCATTCCGGGAGCAGAAAATGCGAAGCGCCGCAGTTCGCTAAGGAAGAGCAGCGCTTTCAGATGAGGATGGACCGGCGTTAGAGCGGGTCGCCCGAAAGAAGCAGGAGACGCGCAATTTCTGCGGCGTTGTGGAGGTCGAGCTTCCTGTAGGCGCTGCCGCGGTGAACCTGCACGGTTTTTTCCGAGATGCCGAATTCGGCGGCCACTTCCTTGTTGGAATAGCCCTGGGCGACCATGCGGATCACTTCGCGCTCGCGCTGGGTGAGCTGCTCGAGGCGCGACTTGAAGTCGGCAACCTCAGCCTGATCGCGCCGCATGGCTTTGTTGCGCGCAACGGCGGCTTCGATCGTATCGATGAGGCGCGATTCCTTCGGCGGCTTCTCAATGAAGTCGAAAGCGCCGTTCTTCACGGCATTGACGGCCATGTCGATGTCGCCGTGACCGGAGACGAAGACGATCGGGAGGTCGCAGCCGATGTCCTTGAGCTTGTTCTGGAGCTCCAGACCCGACATGGAAGGCATGCGCACGTCGAGCAGAATGCAGCCCGGACGGCGGAAGTCGGCAGAGGCTAGGAACGTGCCGGCGTCGCTGTATTCCGCGCACTCGTAGTTTTCGCCCGAGAGGAGGAACGACCACGACGAGCGCACGGCGCTGTCGTCGTCGATGATGCGGATGAGGGGCTTATTGAATTTGCTGTCCATCATTTCATTCGTCTCGCTGAAGCGCTTTCGGATCCGCCATCAGGGGTAAATGGCAGAAAGAACTTCAATCTGGGTGCGAATCGTAAAAAACAGAGAGTATTGTAACGGGCTATGTGTGCCGCAGAGGCCGGCAACAGACTCAAATATACGATTTAGATACTTTGTGAGTACCGACTCTCATCTGATTGGGATAAAAGATGCTGCAGGAAGAACACGCTTCAGAATTTCTCGAGGAAGACGGCCGCACGGAGCGCCCCATGCGCCGGCGCGACCGCGAGCTTTCCTTTACCGACACGCTTCGCGTCATCAGGAATGCCGACTATGCCGTTCTCTCAACCGTGGATGAGGCCGGATACCCCTACGGCGTTCCGGTGAGCCCGGTGCTCGAGGGCGAGAAGCACCTTTACTTTCATTCGACGCGCGCCCTGAGCAGAAAGGCCGACAACATGCTCGAGAATCCGAAGGTGTCGCTCTGCTTTGTTGCTTCCCAAAAGACGCTCCCCCTTGAATTCACGGTCGACTACGCGAGCGCCGTCGTCGCGGGACGGGCCTGCCTCGTCATGGACGAGGAGGAGCGCCGTCATGCGGCGCTTCTCATCTGCGCCCGCCATGCGCTTGAGGCCGGAAAGGAAAAGGCTGAGGCCTATTACGCAGAGGGCGGCCGCGCCATCACGATCTGGCGCGTCGATATTGAGAGCGCTACCGGAAAGTCCCGCGGCTGGGACCGCATTTCTACCGGGCTCGCCCGCTGAAAAACGGTATTCTTTCGAACACGGGCGCGGCAGGCTCTCTTTGCCTCCAGTGCCGGCAATCCTTTTTTGTTCCAAATCCCAGAGGTTTCACAGTGCTTTTTTCGAAGGCAATTCCGGCAGCGGTTCTTGCAGCGTCACTTGTCGGCTGCGCGTCCGGAACAACCGGGCGCGTCGATGAGACGGCCGATTTTGCTCCCGTTTCCTACCGCTCGGTCTGCCTCCTCGAGAACGACGCTGTGAAGAGCCCGAAGCTTCCGGATGCGATTGAGTCGGGGCTCAGGAAGGCGGGGGTCGAGGTGACGCGGCTCCCCTCCGGAGCTGGTCCCATGACCTGTCCCTTCGTCCTCACGTACGACGTTCCTTCCGAGGACGGGCTTGTGAGCGTCGTCCGCTTCCAGACCTTCGAGCACGGCATTCCGCGCGTCGACGCCGCGGGCCGTGCGCCCGCCGGGCGCGCCCTCACGGTGAATGCCGTCGAGGCCTACGTGCAGGAGCTTTTCTCGAAGCTCGCTCACCGCAATCGCCCGGCAGCGGACGAGAACGTCCCTTCGGCTTCCGTCACGCCGCCCGCGGCCGCGAAAACCTTCCGCAGCGTCCCTTCGTGGCAGGCCCCGGATTCCGGCAAATAAAGCATTCGCGGGCGGACGGCAGTCCGAACGCTTAAAATTGTTTACGAGCAGTGCGCTGGAGGTACCACGGCTTTTCTCCCATCGGGAAGCGAAGCCGCGGTTGAGAGACACTCCCAACATCGGATCAGGTTCATACCTGCGGCGAGAAGCGCTTTCAGCAATGCAGAAGTTCATCGGGATCTTCTGCATTCCCTCCGGCACAGTGCTTTTCAACCTTTTCTTCATGGAGAAGCGCTGTGACGAATTCCAAGCAGCAGATTCCGAGAGTTGTCCCGCAGCGGGACGCATCCCCCTGCGATCGTCTTTTTGCGGGGAGGCTCCCCGGGGTCCGAGTCTACGGAAAGTCTCAGGCGGGCGAACCCGTGCCCTTCAGGCGGATTGATCTTGCGCCCACGCCGGCAGCCTTCGGAGGCGGCCGGCAGCCCTCGATTCATCTCGCCGACGTGACGGGTCCCTTCGGCGAAGGCGACGGGACGGACGCGCCCCTGAGGCGCGCGCGGCCGGCTCCGGGCGCTCCGACCCAGTACGAAGCGGCGAAGGCGGGCGTCATTACGCCCGAGATGTCCTTTGTCGCCGAGCGCGAGAATCTTCGGCGCGATGCGCTCGAAGAGGAGCTCGAGTCGCTCGGGAACCCAAAGGCGAAGGCGCTCTACGAGCGCTCTGCAAAGGCAAAGCGCTTCACGCCCGAAGACGTGAGGGCGCTCGTCGCCGCGAGGGAAGCCGTCATTCCGCTCAACTTCTGTCACCCGGAAGCCGAACCCATGGCGATCGGCCGGGCCTTTGCCACGAAGGTGAACGCCAACATCGGCACGTCCTCGATCTCGAAGGACTGGCACGAGGAAATCGAGAAGCTCCGCGAGGCGCTCTTCTGCGGCGCGGACACGGTGATGGATCTTTCGACCGGCGCGCACATTGTGGAAACCCGCGAGGCGCTCCTGAGGAGCTCCCCGGTTCCTGTGGGCACGGTGCCGATCTACGAGGCGCTCGAGCGCGCCGGCAAGCCCGAAGACCTCTCCTGGGAGCATTTCCGCGACGTCATGGAAGCCCAGGCGAAGCAGGGCGTCGACTACATGACGATCCATGCGGGGGTGCTGAAGGACCATGTGGCGCTCACGAAGGAGCGTCTTACCGGCATCGTCTCCCGCGGGGGCGGCCTTCTTGCCGCGTGGATGCATGCGAAAAAGGAGGAGAACTTCCTCTACGTCCATTTCGACGAAATTCTCGAGATTGCCCGCCGTTACGACGTGACGCTCTCCCTGGGCGACGGTCTGCGTTCCGGGTCCGTGCATGACGGCTGCGACAAGGCGCAGTTTGCGGAATTGAAGACCCTCGGCGAACTCAACCGCCGGGCCGCGGAAGCGGGCGTGCAGGTGATGATCGAGGGGCCGGGGCACATCGTTCTCCCGAAGGTGGAGCTCAATCAGAAGCTTGAGGATGAGTGGTGCAGCCGGGCGCCTTTTTATACGCTCGGGCCCCTCGTAACCGACATGGGCGCCGGGTACGACCACATCACGGCGGCAATCGGCGGCGCGCTGATCGGAGCGGCCGGCTCGGCCATGCTCTGCTACGTGACTCCGAAGGAGCATCTCGGACTCCCCGATGCGGCGGACGTCCGCGAAGGCATGGCCGCCTTCCGCATTGCCGCCCATGCCGCGGACCTCGCCCGCGGCATTCCCGGAGCAGACCTGAGGGACCTCGCCATGAGCTCCGCGCGCTTTGAATTCCGCTGGAACGACCAGTTTGCGCTGTCGGTGGATCCTGCGAGAGCCGCGGCATTTCACGATGAAACGCTCTCCGGGAGCGGCGCGCGTGAAGCGCATTTCTGCAGCATGTGCGGACCGCAGTTCTGCCCGATGAAGCTCGCCCGCGATCTTTTTGATTGAGAGCCGGGCTTCGCTTAGAGGTTTCCCGCAGTTTTGAGGTATTACCCGGCGGTCTTTTTTCGCTCCCGGGTAAACTTCAATCCATCGCAGGCCCCGAGGGGGCGTATCTCACAATCGAATCCTTCCGGATGTTTCCCGTCTGAGCTCGCGGAGCTCCTCATCTTCTGTCCGGAAACAAGTTGGAAACCCTCTTTCCGACGCGGTTCGAAATCGCTTTCCAAGATTCAAGAAAGCTTGCTTCCGGCGCCCTGAGCGGCGCGCGAAGCAGGCATGCCAGACCAAAAGGATTTTCCCATGCAGTTCACCAGGCTTTTTGCTTCCCTCGCTCTTTCCGCCGGCATCGCTGTCGGTCTTGCCGGCTGCGGCGACAAGGGCGCTCCCGCCCAGACGAAGGCGGACGCTGCTCCGCAGACGGTTACGCTCAAGGTGGGCGTTTCTCCGGTTCCGCACGCCGACATCATCAACTTTGTCGCGCCTCAGCTTGAAAAGGAAGGCGTCAAGGTGAAGGTGATCGAGTTCAACGACTACGTGCAGCCGAATCTCGCGCTTGCCGAGAAGGAGCTCGACGCCAACTTCTTCCAGCACAAGCCCTACCTCGACACGTTCGCGAAGGAGCATAAGCTTTCGCTCGCCGTTCTCTGCGCGGTGCACATTGAACCGATGGGCGTTTATTCGAAGACCGTGAAGAACATTGCCGATACGCCCGAAGGCGCCAAGGTCGGCATTCCGAACGATCCGACGAACGGCGGCCGCGCGCTGAAGGTGCTTGAATCCGCGGGCCTCATCAAGGTTCGTCCGGAAGCGGGCGTGCTCGCCACGAAGAACGACATCACCGATAATCCGAAGAAGCTCGACTTCGTTGAAGTTGAAGCCGCGCAGCTCCCGCGCGCGCTCGACGACGTTGCGCTTGCCGTCATCAATTCCAACTTCGCGCTTTCTGCGAACCTCAATCCCGTGAAGGATGCGATCGCGATCGAAGCGAAGGATTCGCCCTACGCCAACATCGTTGCGATCCGCGCGGGCGACGAGAACCGCCCCGAGCTTCAGAAGCTCAAGGCCGTTCTTGCCACGCCTGAACTCAAGAAGTTCCTCGAGGACAAGTATCAGGGCGCTGTGGTTCCGGCCTTCTGATCAACGCGAAGTGAAGTCCGCTGATGCTTGAGAAGCGAAAACGCATCTCAAGCGTCAGGTTGGGGAAATATCATGAAAAAACCGGCTGATTCCTGATCGGGAACCGCCGGTTTTTTCTTATGCGCCTCTCAGGGATGCGCGATCAGAAGGTCACGGTATCGGGGTGAAGTCCCGAGAAGGCCGTCTGAGGCATGAGCGTGAGTTCATCGCGCTCTTCAGGCGTGAGCTGGAATCCGAAAATGTCGAGATCTTCCTTCTGGTGGTGGAAGTCCGTGGCCTTCGGAATCGGGGCAATGCCGAGCTCGAGGCACCAGCGAAGCGCAACCTGCGCAGGCGTGACGCCGTGGGCGGCGGCAATTTTCTCGAGCGTCGGGTGACGCAGGAGCGTGCCGCGGCCGAGCGGGCTCCAGGCCTGAACAAGGATGCCGTGATCCATGCAGAAGCGCAGCGCCGCGCGCTGCGGATAGCCGGGGTGAATTTCAAGCTGATTCACCATGGGCTTCACCTTCGCGCGGGCGAGAAGCGGCACGAGGTGGTGCGGGAGGAAGTTGGAGACGCCGATGGCGCGGACGGCTCCCGCCTTGTAGATCTTTTCAAAAGCGCGCCAGGTGCCTGCGTTCTGCGCCTGCCAGACCATGGGCTCGCCCTGGGCGGCCGGCCAGTGAATGAGGAGCAGATCGAGGTAGTCGACCTGAAGCTGCTCGAGAATCATCGCGTAGGCATCCTCCGCGCTCTCGAAGGAGCGGTGCGACGCCCAGATCTTGCTCGTCAGGAAGAATTCCGAGCGGGGAATGCCGGATTCGCGGATGACGTCGCCGATCAGCGCGGCGTTGTTGTAGATCTGCGCCGTATCAAAGTGGCGGTAGCCGAGCTGGATCGCCGTCTGAATGGTGCTCTGGAAGTGCTCGTTGATGGGGATCTGCCACGTGCCGAAACCGATCGTAGGCATTTCTACGCCGTTGGCAAGCTTCACGGTCTGCTTCAGAGGTTCAATGACTGTTTTCTTTTTTGTCGTCACGATGTTCTTTGTCTCAATGGGGCGGGAGGCACCGGCAGGCCGGGCGAAAGCGCTTGTGGGGTAATGTCTGAATGAATGGTACCCGAGGAACCACGGATTTTATTTGATTTAAGAGAAGCGCCGATAAAAAATTTAGCGATCAGACTGCGGTTGGCCATAGACAAAGAGTGGGAAGTTGTGATTGTCATTTCAGGATTCGATTCCCGCCGGTAGAATCGACGAAGTCCTTCCAATTCGTCAGCATGGCTAAGCCTTCAGGGACACATGACCCAACTTGATTCTGAAATCATTACCTGGCTCTTCATTGCCTTTGCCGGAGCGGCTTTCGGCGTTCTGGCTCTCCACAGGGTCTTCTCGAAAAAGGATCTTCCGGGGAAGCGCCGTTCGGAAGGCGCTCCTTCCGAAGCCTCGCCGCGGCGGGAGCGCATTTCGTCCCGCCGGGAGAGTCGGGGGCTCCCGAAAGTGGAGGTCCCGCCTCCGCCTCAGAAGCCTGAAATCCTGGGTCCCGGACGGCCCACGCTTTTTGCCTTCTGCGCTGAAGGTTCTGAGAAGCCCGTTGCTCTCCTCCAGAGAGCCGATCGGTTTGACGACATGACCTCGTTCGAGGGAGCGGAAGTGAAGCCAGAGGGAAAAGCGCTTCTTCTGATCAAGGACCGGCTCGGCGCTCTTGCGCACGAACCCGATGACGAACTTGCAGACCGCACCTGGATGATCGCAGTTCCTGCTGAGAATTCCGGCAAAAAGGATGCTGCAGCGGGGAATCTGAAGCTGCTCGCGTTCGACGAAAAGGGATGCCCGATGGGCGGGGCAGCGCCGATCAGAGACCTCTCGGCAGAAGCGTTTGCTCAGGAATTGAAGAGCCTTCTCCCCAGGGAGGACGCAGGCGTCGCTTCCCTTCAGAAGCTCCTGAAGGAAGAAGCGGAACTGCTTCAGGAACTTCTTGATGCGCGCAAATGCGGGGAAAGCGAAGGCGCTGAGGATGAAAAGCTTCTTCAGCTCCTTGCGGCAGTCCCGTCGATCTCGCCCGGGGGCTGGAGAGATTCTTCCCGTACGCTCGATGCCGTCCTTCATGACGTGCGCGAGGCGGTTGAAGAGAGCGACAGGGCGCTGGCTGGCGAAAAGGCTGAATCGACGGATGATCGGCAGGCCGCGCGCGCTCTGATTCTCGACCATCTTCTTTTGATGCTTCTTCTCACGCGCACGATTCACTCGGGCGACTATCTCCCGGGCATGCGCGCCTCCGCCGAGGCGGTCCGCCGCGCCGTTCTCTGGGAAGCGAGAAAGGCATCGTCCTCCCGGACAGAAGCGCTTCTCTCGAATCTGAGGCGCGCCGAAGCGCTCATCGACGAGCGCGTGCTCGCAGCCGGCCGGAAGCCGAGAACGCTCGTGCGGGTTTCCGACGACGGCAGGATTGCATTCGGCTGCGTCTGAACCGAAAAACTCGGAAAAAAGAAAACCCGCACGAGGATTTGCGTCCCCTGCGGGTTTTTCATAAAGAGGCGTTCGTTTTATCAGGCGCCCTGGCGCTCAAAAACGAATTCGCCGTTCATCATGGTGGCGTCGACCTTCGTCTCGCGGAGCTTCAGGGGATCCATCTCAAAGATGTTCTTCGAGAGCACCACGAGGTCGGCGTAGTAGCCGGGGAGAAGACGGCCCTTCACCTTTTCCTCGAAGCTCGCGTAGGCGCCTTCAATCGTGTAGGCGTCGACGGCGTCGTAGATGTCGACGCATTCTTCAGGATGGAAGCCTCCTTCGGGAGTTCCGTCGAGGCGGCGGCGGTTGACGGCGCAGTAGAGGTTGTCGATCGGGTTCATGTCTTCGATCGGGGAGTCCGTGCCGAAGGACATGTGAACGCCGAGCTTCTTCAGCGTTCCGAAGGCGTAGGACGTGGCGGCGAGATCCTTCCCGACGCGGTCCTCGACGATCTTCGTGTCGTAGTGAAGGAAGATCGGCTGCACGAGGGCGAGGATGTCGTTCTTCGTGAAGCGCTCGAGGAGCGGCCGGTCGGTGATCTGGATGTGAATGACGCCGTGGCGGAGGGGATTTTCACCCGAGAGCGTCGCGTCGTAGGCGTCAAGGATTCTTTCAATCGCGCCGTCGCCGATCGCGTGCGTCACGACGCCGCAGTTGTGGTCGGCAGCCACATTCACGAATTCGCTGATCTCTTCGGGCGTCATCGTCGGGATGCCGACCGTCGAGGGATCGTCGTGATAGGGCCTGCGCATGAAGGCCGTGCGGGCGCCGAGGCTTCCGTCGACGAAGAGCTTCAGGGGGCCGAAGCGGTGGAAGGCGTTGCCCGAACCCATGACGTGGCCGGCGGCGAGGAAGCGCTTGTAGTCCTCCATGCTCGACTGGAAGCTCGACTGATGCCAGACGCGCACGAGCGGGTGATCCGCCATCACGCGGTTGTAGGCTTCAATCACCGTTTCCCAGGTGCCGCCGCGGACGTCGCAGGTGTGAACCGATGTGACGCCGCATTCGGCTGCATGGCGCATGGCCGTGCGGATGAGCGCCACGTCTTCATCGGCCGTGCGGTTTCTGAAGAGCATGAGAAGAGGCGTTCTGGCGTTTTCCGTGAAGATGCCGTTGAGGCGTCCGTTCGCGTCGCGCTCGATCGAGCCGCCTTCGGGCGCAACGATCGATTCGTCGACGCCGGCGCGCGCGAGCGCGGCGGAATTAGCCGTAAGCATATGACCGCAGGCGCGCTCGAAAACGAGCGGATATTCCGTCGTGATGGCGTCGAGGTCGTCCCTCGTGAGCATTCTCGGCTCGTCCGTGAAGTAGTCCTGGTTCCAGCCCATGCCGTGAAGAACGGTGCCGGGAGCGGGCTTCCTTTCCTCGATGTATTCGCGCGTGATGCGCTTCACGTCGGCAATGCTCTTCGCGTTCTGCAGGCGCACGTCGGAGAGCATCACGCCCGTGTTGAGGAGGTGCTGGTGCGAATCGATGAAGCCCGGAACGATGGTTTTGCCCTGGGCATCCCAGACCTTGACGTCGGCGGGGGCCTCTTCTCTCAGAGCAGCTTCGCTCCCGACGGCGCGGATGATGCCGTCCTCGATGAGGAGAGCCTCTTCAAAATGACCGCGCCTCACGTAGGCGTGCGCGTTGCGGATAAGCATTGAAGACATGATTTCGGAAATCCTTCAGGGGATTTTTTAAGGGAAACGGTTTCTTGTGCCGGAAAGCTTCAGAGCGCCGGGGATCCTGCGCTCTGAAGGTGTAAGAGAGGTTTTAATCCTTTTTGCCCGTCGCTGCTTCGTGGCTTCTGCGGAAAAGAATTTCGTAGATGCCGAGGCCGAGGATCGGAACGATCAGACCGAGGGCGGCCGTCACCGGATCCTGCCAGATGGTGTTGATGATGAGCGCGAGCATGAAGATCAGCACGAGGATGATCGAGAACGGATAGAGCCAGACCTTGTAGGGGCGCTCCATCGTCGGGTACTTGCGGCGCAGCACGATCACGGAGAGGAAGGTCATGCCGTGGAAGATGAGGCCGCAGATCGCTACGAGGCTCGTGAGTTCGGAGAGCGAGCGCGAGCAGACGAGGATCATCGCCATCACCATGGAGGCGAGCTGCGCGTTGATCGGCGTGCGGTAGGTCGGGTGGAGCTTGGCGAGGCTCTTGAAGAGCGCGCCGTCGCGGGCCATCGCGTAGTACATGCGCGGGAAGACCATGATGCAGCCGTTGAGCGAATTGAAGATGGCGAGCATCATCGCCGTGCCGACGATCGCCATGCCGGTGACGCCGAAGAGCGTCTCGGCGGCAGCCGTGCCGAGGTAGAAGTTGCCGTTCTTCACCATTTCAAGAATGGTGTCGTAGGGAAGCACGCGGTAGACGGAGTAGTTGAAGACCACATAGAGAACGGCGACGCCCACGATCGAAAGAATGAGGGCGAGCGGGAGGTTTCTCTTCGGGTTCTTCATTTCCTCGGCGACGGTGTTGAGGTTCGTCCACCCTTCATAGGCCCAGAGGGTCGCGAGGACGGCGAAGGCCATCATCGAGAGGATCGACGAGAGGGACGGGGCTTCAGCCGGGAAGTGGAAGAGGTCGGGCGACTCCTGACCCATGAAGAGGCCGCAGCCGATGATGAGGAGAATCGGCAGGAGCTTCAGAACCATGAAGACGTTTTGCACCATGGAGCCCAGCTTGATGCCGCGCATGTTGACGAGGGAGAGCACCACGATCGACACGAGGGCGATCGCCTTCTGCACCATGTCGTCGAGCGGATACATGCTCGAAATCGCCGCTGCAAAGGCGAGCGCGAGCGCGGAAATGGAGCCCGAGGACGAGAGGAAGAAGTTCGTGATGCCGCACATGAAGGCGACGCGCTCGCCGTAGGCTTCGCGCAGGTACACGTAGTAGCCGCCGGCCTTCGGCATCATGGCGCCGAGTTCGGCAAAGCAGATGCCCGAAAGGAGCGTGATGAGGCCGCCGATTGCCCAGACGAGGAGCGCAAGGCCGAGATTGTCGCCGGCGCGCTGAAGCACGATGCCGCCGATGTAGAAGATGCCGGAGCCGACCATGATGCCGGCAAGAACGGATATGCCGCCGAAAAGGCCGACTTCGCGCTTCATGCCGACCTGCTGAGAAGTGGATGCGGATTCCGGAGCAGGTGTTGGTGTAGTCATTTTTATTCTTGAGAACTGAAGGGAAATTTGGGGGAGAAAGCGCGCAAACGAAAAGAGCCGCACCGCTCATGCATTCAGCGGGTGCAGCTCCGAGAAAATTTCGTTGATGTGCGCTGGGGGCCTCTCCGCGACCCTCTTTCCGGCGCCTCTTCAGTCTTGCCTCACGTGCGGGATGCGCTTCTTTGGGGACGTCTCCTTCCCTGCGGGAATGCGCTCACGATCGGAAAGTGAAGAGCGCTTGAAAAGGAGGAGAAGCTCGAAGTGACGAAAAATGTCAAAGCATCGCCGCCGATAGCGCCTCCGGAAGGCCTGAAGGGTCTTCCAGGAGTCGCCGGCGTTTTCCGCCGGCGCCCAACCTGAAGCAGACATGCCTGTCTGCTGGTTTCGGCAGCTTGGCCTCCGGATCGCTCTCAAACGGGTGCCCCCATTGAGCGGCCATCATCCGCGCTGCGCCTCTATTCGACTGTGGTGAAGCGAACTTTGACACGCCTTCGCCCGGGCTGTCCAATGAGCGGCCCGGGAAAAAGCGCTTCTCTTGCGGATTCGGCGGAGGAAATAGGCGAAAGTGATTAGCGAGGGGCGCCTCAGCGCCGGTCGCCGCGGGGCCTTCTCGTGCCGGTCGTGCGCGATGTCGTTCCGAAGCGGCCGTTGAGCTGGAGGAACGCTGAAATGAGAATGGCGAAGACGCCGAAGATGATGGGCGCCTCGTCTCCAGAATCCGCGCCGGCGACGATCCCGATGAGGCCGAACATCGCAAAGGCGGTGGACACAAACTTGAGCGCGGGGTCGACCTTTGCCTTTCTTGCCGGAAGCGCCGCAGGTGATTGAGTGGCGCCGCGGCTCGCCTCCTCCATGCGCGCGAGCGCCTTCCTGCGGCTCTCATCCTCTCCGGAAGTCCCGGGAATATGAAGGGTTTTGAGGAGGCTTTTGAGCGAGGGCGCTGACTTTTCCGGCACTTCCGTTCCGCCCATGAAGTCCTCGGGTTCAAGAGGCTTCAGCGAGCCGGTTCCCCGCTTCTGCAGAGACTCAATGTAGCGGACGTAGTCGCCGTCGGGCGGTTCAAGATTGAGCGGATCGGTCATCGGGGAGCTGAGAAAGAGAAAAGGCTCTTGCGGGGAAGCGCCGGAAGAAAACTCTAAGGAAAAGAATAGCCCAAAAGAAAGATGAAAAAACGCCTGCGGAGACGGTTCCGCAGGCGTTCAGGAAGGAATATTTCGAAACGGATTGTTGAGCGCTTGACCGGCTTTAACGGGCCTGCGCCTCAACGGCTGTCGCCATGCGGTCGAGCTTCGGCTTCGCGCGCATCATGCGCATGCCGTTCGCCACCACGATGAGGCAGGTGCCCGTATCGGCAAAGACAGCCATCCACATCGTCGCCATGCCGCAGAGTGCAAGGATCGTGAAGATCACCTTGATGCCGAGCGCGAAGGCGATGTTCTGAACGAGCACCGAATGCGTCATCCGCGAGAGTCTGACGAGCGTTGCAACCGACGAGATCCGGTCATCCATCACGGCGATGTCGGCCGCCTCAATGGCGCTGTCGGTGCCGCGAACGCCCATCGCAATGCCGATGTCGGCCTGAGCAAGCGCAGGCGCATCATTGATGCCGTCGCCCACCATTGCCGTGAGGCCCGTCTTCTGAAGCTCGCGGATCCGCGAGAGCTTCGCTTCAGGAAGGAGGTCCGAAGAGACGTTCTCAAGACCAAGTTCGCCCGCAAGCGCTCTCGCCGCGCGTTCGTTGTCGCCCGTGAGCAGCCAGGGCGTCACGCCTTCAGCAGCAAGCTGTCTCAGGCCCACGCGGGTATCTTCCTTGATTTCGTCGGCAAGCTCAAAGACAGCGAGGACGCCGAAGGCATCAGCGAGCGCCACGCTCGAGCGTCCGCTTTCCATGGCTTCATGGAAGGCCTTTTCGACTTCATCGGTCGAGAGGCCGGCCTTTTGAACGGAAGCGAAGTTGAGGAGCGAGAGCATGCCGCTTCCGACGCGGCCCCTGACGCCCGCACCGGGAAGCGCCGTGAATTCCTTCACCTCATGGAGCTTCACGCCTTCCTTTCTCACCTCTTCAACAATGGCGACCGAAAGCGGGTGCTTGTTCATGGCGCCGAGGCTTGCGGCGAGTTCAAGCGCTTTTTCGCGGGTCGTGCCGGAGAAGAGTTCGATTTTCTCAACCTGGGGCTCGCCCTTCGTGAGCGTGCCCGTTTTGTCGAGGCCGACGTTCTTCAATTTCCTTGCTTCCTCAAGGAAGAGCCCGCCCTTGATGAGAAGGCCGCAGCGGGTGGCCGTGGCGAGCGCCGAGACGATCGTCACGGGGGTTGAAATCACGAGGGCGCACGGGCAGGCGATGACGAGAAGGCAGAGGGCCTTGTAGAGCCAGCCAAGCCAGTCGCCGACGAAAAGCGGCGGGAGGATGGCGACCGCAAGGGCAAAGACGAAAACAAGGGGCGTGTAGACCGCGGCGAAGCGGTCGACGAAGCGCTGCACGGGGGATTTCGAGGCCTGAGCATTCTCAACCGACTCAATGATCCGCGCCGTAAGGCTCTGCGAGGCAGGCGCCGTCACGGTGATGACGATGGTCGAAGAGAGGTTCACCGTGCCCGCCCAGACCGTAGCGCCCGGGCCTTTTTCGGCCGGCATCGATTCGCCCGTCACCATGGACTGGTCGAACGTGGAGGAACCCTCGATGATTTTGCCGTCAAGCGGCACGCGGTCGCCCGGGGCAATGCGCACCTCAGCGCCGGGGCCCACTTCCTCAACGCGCATTTCCACGTACGAGCCGTTTTCCTGACGAACGAGCGCTTTTTCAGGCGCCACGCTCATCAGGTCGCGGATGGAGCGGCGGGCCTTCGCCATCGAGAGCTGCTCGATCGCTTCAGAAATCTCGAAGAGAACGAGGACCATTGCCGCTTCAGGCCAGGCGCCGATCAGGACGCCCCCGGTGACGGCCACCGCCATCAGCGTATTCATGTTGAGGGTGCCCTTCATTGCGGACTGAATGCCCTTTCTGAAGGTGGTGAGGCCGACCAACGCAATCGCAATGACGGCGAGGACGAGGGTCGCGCCGGAGACGATGGCTTCCGGGAGGTGAATGACGCCCCAGTCGGCGGCAATTTCAAAGAATTCGCAGCCGATTGCAATGGCGAGCGCAAGGAAGTAGCGCTTCCAGGGCGTTTTGTCCTCGAAGTCCGCTTCGCGCCGACGCTGAACCATCACGGTCGATTCGTAGCCCGCCGCTTCAATCGCCTTTTTCGCGGCGTCGGCGAGGGCAGACGGAACCGCAATCGTGCGGTTCATGATGTTGAGCTCGTACCCGGAGATGCCGGCTTTTCTGAATTCGCGCTCGATTTCGCCCGCCTCGACGGGGCAGTCCATCTCGGGCACCGAAAGGAGCGTCTTCGGGCCGCTTACCTTCATGTCGTCGAGGCGCGAGGATTCAAAGCCCGCGGCCTTGATGGCGCTCTCCGCCTTTTCGAGGTCGGCGGCCTTCACCGTCACCGTCCGGTTCATGACGTCGAAGGAGTAGTCTGAGAGGCCCGCCTTCTTGAATTCCCGGTCGATTTCGCCTTCCTCAACCGGGCAGTCCATTTCCGGAACGGAAAGACGGACGTTCCCGGAGGGCGCCGCCTCGGCGCCGAGGTCGGGTTCGTAGCCCGCAGCCTTCACGGCTTCGATCGACTTGAGAACGATCTCATGGTCGGCAGGGAGAATGAGCTCGCGGTTCATGATGTCGAAGGCGTAGCCCTCGAGCCCGGCTTTCTTGAGTTCGCGCTCGATTTCGCCCGCTTCAACGGGGCAGTCCATTTCCGGAATGCGGATGCGGACCGTTTCGGTCACGACTTCGTCAATGCGCTTGAAGGCGAGGCCGAGCTTTTCGGCCGTCTGGAGGACGGCGGCTTCATCGAGTTTTGCATTCTCGGGGAAGAGAATGCGCACCGTGCGGGCGCCGTAGTCGGGGATGAGGCGGAACCGCTCATCGGCCTTCAGGACCGCCGCTTCAAAGGGCGAGAATTCAGCCGGACAGCACATGTCCGGGAAATTGAGCGTCAGAGTCTTCATTGTTCTTTTATCTCTGTATCAGGTGTTGCGCGCGAATGACTGCACGCATCGAAAAATTCCGATGCATGTCATTTGACACTCTGAAGCCGTTACAATGTCAAGCGCCGTTTTCCCCGTCTGCAAAAAACAACCAGACAATCCGGCCAGAAGCTGCCGCCATCCCGATAGGGCGGCCTGACGATTCGAGCCCAATCATTCAATTCTCTCGCATCGCCTGAAGGGCGGTGCCAAAGGCACGAGGAATGCGCATTCGAGATCTCTCGCAGCTCACCGGCAATACTCCGGAAACCATTCGCTACTACGAAAAAATCGGACTTCTTCCGCCTCCGGTCCGGGAGGCCAATAATTACCGTCAGTACGGCGCGATTCACGTCAACCGCCTCGACTTCATCCGTCACTGCCGCAATCTTGATATCGGACTTTCGGAAATCCGGGCGCTTCTCGGCGCGCTCGATTCCGGCTGCCCCGAGGGGGCTGATCTGGCTCACCGGCTGATTCATCAGCACCTGAAGCAGGTCGATGAGCGCATTGCGGATCTGCAGGAGCTCCGCGGGCATCTGATGGATCTCGAGGCGCACTGCAGAGGCGTTCACGACGGGAAGGAGCCCTGCGGCATACTTCGCGAACTCAATGCCCCGGGGCAGTCCGCACCTGTTCTGAAGGATCCGGCGAATGCCGAGGAAGTGCTCCGCGCCGTGGCGGAAGCGCAGCGCCGCGCAGACGAGCGCGCGAGGGAACTCAATAAATCCTGAATTTCATCATGATCGAAACCACAACCATTCATTTCACCGGCATGGGGCTTCTGCTCGCCGCCATTGCTCCCTGCCTGATAGCCTTCTTTCTCTGGCTCGTCGGCCGCTCGGTTCCGCCGGCGGTCGCCGGAGAAGGCATCCGCGCGGGCATCGGGGGGCTTCTTCTCGTGGTCCTCTTAATTCTGTCGGCCAAGGCTGCGGTTTCGCTCTTCGACCTCGGGCGCCAGGCCGGGGAGGCCGCGCGCGTGATCAGCATGGACGCGCAGTACGCGTGGCCTGCCATTAAAAGCACGCTTCCGGCTGTCATCAATGCCGTGAGCATCATCCTCGCGCTCGTGCTTCTCACGCTCGGGCGCACCCCGGGGACCTTCTGGACGGCGCTCATCGCCATCTGGGTGGCGGGTCCCGCGGACGATCTTCTGAAGATGCTGATTCTCGGGATTCCCTTCAACTTCACGCAGGGGCTCGCCGGCATTTCGTTCTTCACGATTCTCGTGACGGTCTACCTTCTCTTTTCGGTGAGAAGCGCCTATACGTATGGGATCGGAAGCGCCAGGCGCTTCAGAACCCTGCGGTGAGAAAGAAGCGGCTTCTCCCGGAAGCAAGCCGCAGCGCGTCCTCTGCGGCAACTAAAATATTCTTTTTCTGCTTTGGGCGCAGTCCGGAGGCTCCTCGATGAGCCTCCTCATTTTTTCGGAGACCCCACAATGAGCATTGCAACTCTCATCCGCAACGCGGATCTTTACGCTCCTGAACATGTCGGCCATCGCGACATTCTTGTTGCCGGGGGAAAAATCATCGCCGTCGATGACCGCCTCGACCCGAACATTCCCGGCATGGAAACGATTGACGCTGCCGGACGCGCCGTAACGCCGGGTCTCATCGACCAGCACATCCACGTTACCGGCGGCGGCGGCGAAGGCGGCTGGGCGAGCCGCTGCCCGGAACTCAACTTCTCCTCCCTCGTGAAGGGCGGCGTTACGAGCTTCTTGGGCGTCTCGGGCACCGACAGCATGTCGCGCTCGATCGAGAATCTCCTTGCCAAGGTGCGCGGCCTCACGGTCGAAGGCGCTTCGGGCTGGATGTGGACGAGCAACTACGCCTATCCCGCGACGACGATCACGGGAAGCGCGAAGATGGACATCTTCACGATTCCGGAATGCCTCGGCGTCAAGATCGCCCTGGGCGACCACCGCGCGTCCTTCCCGACGCCTGATGAGGTGCTCAAGCTCCTCGCGGAAATCCGCGTGGCCGGCATGCTGACCGGGAAGACCGGGTTCCTTCATATTCACTGCGGCGACTGGGGCGACGACATCTTCGATCCGATCGAATACGCGATCAAGCGCGGCATTCCCGCCAAGCACATGCGTCCCACGCACGTCGCGCGCCATCCGCACGTCTTCGACCGCGCCTGCGCCTTTGCGCGTGCGGGCGGCTACATCGACATCACGACGGGCGGCGGCTGCTACCAGGGAACGGCGGCCGATGCGCTCTTCGCCGCACTCGAAAAGGATGTGCCGCTTGAGCGGATCACCTTCTCGTCGGACGGCCAGGGCTCGATGCCGCGCTTCAACGAAGCGGGCGAAATGGTGGGCTTCGGTGTCGGGTCGATCAACTGCGACCTCGAGGCTATTCGCCTCCTCGCCGACAAGCTCGGACTCGAAAAGGCCCTGAAGCCCATGACGACCACGATCGCCAATGCTCTGGGCCTCAAGGGCAAGGGCCGCGTCGAGGTCGGCGCCGATGCCGATCTCCTTATCTTCGGCAAGGAGCTCTCGCTCGAGGAAGTCTTCATGAAGGGCCGTCAGGTCATGGCGGCAGGCAGGGTCGTCGTGAAGGGCGCCTTCGAGGAATAAGCCTTCCAAAGCCTGAAGCGCCGCCGGCTCTGAGGCGGCGCATTGCAGAAAAAGGCCGGGCATGTCCCGGCCTTTTTGCAGCCGGGAACTTCCCTCAAAACCCTGACGAAACCTTTGACTGCCGTTTCAGGATGGGCTTGTAGACGATTGTCCTTAGGTAAAATCATCGTTACTAAATGTAAATATTGTTGTAAACCCTAAAGGCTCTCCTTCAGAATTCGCGGACCTTTCGGGAGAAGACTCTCCCGATTCGAAAACCATCAAAGGAAAAATATCAATGGAGTTTCTTCAGCTCTTGATGCTTTTCGTTGCCGTGATGCTGATTTGGTTCAGACCCGCCAATGAAAAGCTTGCCTGGTGCCTCACCATCGTCGCGTGGTTCTCCGTCGTCTTCATGTACGTCGGCCACGTTTCCACCGCCATCCTCGGCAACATAAATCTTTAATCGGAGAAAAACAGAATGACGGATTATTCGACTCCGATTACGGATAAGGACCTCGCCAAAGCCAAGACCTGGTACGACATCGTCTGCTGGGGCGGGCTTCTCATCGTCCTCCTGCCGGTTGGCATCGCAAACCTGATCCTCGGCTACCTGATGGGCGACTCGCCCTGCACGCTCTGCTGGGGGCAGCGCGAACAGATGGCCTTCATCGGCGTTGTGGCGCTCTTCATGGTGCGCTACGGCTTCAAGCCCAAGTATCTCGCCACGATGCTCGTCATGGCGGCCATGGGCCTCTACTCGTCCTTCCGCCATCTCGGCAACCATGCGGCCCGTGACGTGGGCCAGGGCTTCGGCCTCGACATCTTCGGCATCCACACCCAGATGTGGGCTGAGATCGTCTTCTGGTGCGTCGTGATGCTCTTCGGCCTTGCCTGCTTCCTTGCCCCGCGCTTTGATGCGCTTATCGCGGAGCTTCGCGGCAAGTCCTGGCGTCCGATGACGGGCTTCATGAAGATCGCCTTCGGCATCGTGGGCTTCATCATCGCCTCGAACGCCTTCCAGGCCGCCTGGACCACGGGTCTTCCGCCCAACTGGGGGCAGGGCGATCCCTGGCGCTTCTCCTGGAATCCCAAGTACATCTACTGGTCCGACGCGAGCTGGCACGGCATGTGGGACGGCATCAACTTCCTCGGCCGCCGCGACGTGAAGGATCCGGACTTTGCCTACGCGCCCAATGCGGCGAAGCTCGGCATCACGTTCGAGCATGACGCGAAGAATGCGCCTCTGGAACTTACGGGAGAACTCAAGGTTGCGGGCGAAAAGGCCGTTCCCGGCATCACCGCGAAGCTCAATACCGTCGCCTTCATCCGCGGCGAGTACGTGGTTGCCTCGAAGTACGACTTCTGGTTCCTCAATCCCGATCTCACGACCAAGTTCCATGCCGCCATGGATCCCTGGTTCTCGGCAAACGTCCTTGATCTGGTCGGCGTGACGCCTCTCAACGACGACGCCTATGTGCTCATGGGCTCCAACAAGTCGATTCTGCGCATTCGCCAGAACCCGCAGGCCGACGACGTGAAGGGCTGGGCCAACTTTACGGCCGGCCGCGACCATGTTGAGGCTGTCGGCGGCTTTGGGCGCGCGCGCATCGGCACGGAACGCGCGAAGATGTTCTACATCCACTCGAGCGCGACGGACGGCCGCTACATCTATACGGCCACCGTTCCCGACAACAAGAACAAGAAGACCTTCGTGATCTCGAAGGCGCTTCAGTCCGACTGGGTGCTCTCGGGCGAATTCACGCCTGCCGCTCCGATGCTGAAGAAGGACCGTTCGCTCGGCGAACTCTACGTGACGGGCATGGTCTGGGAAGACGGCAAGCTCTATGCCGTTTCGAAGAACTGGAACGTTCTCATCACGATCGACGTGGCTAACGAATCGGTTGAGTCCGTGCTGGGCCTCCCCGCCGGCCTTACCGACATCCGCGGCCTCGTGAAGAAGGGCGACACGTTTGAAGTGCTCGATGCGAACCGCATCGTGACGCTCACGAAGTAAGCCCGGGCTTTCAGCCCGCCCTGAGCGGCGCCGAAGGCTGTCGGCCAAAGCAAAGACCCGGAGATGTGCTTCTTTTGCGCATTCCGGGTCTTTTGCTTACGGACCGCGCTCCTTCATAATTTAGGCATCACCCCGAAGGATCCGCGTCCATGCAGAAGTCGTTATTCATTGAAGCCGTCCGCAGTCATCGTCTCTTCGAAACCCTGCGCTCTCTCATGAGCTTTGCCGTGGCGCGCATGCGGGAAGCCCATCTTCAGGAGGTTGCCTCCTCGATGACGCTGACGACGCTTTTGTCGCTCGTGCCGCTCCTCGCGGTGTCGCTCGCCGTCTTTGCGGCCTTCCCGAGCTTCGCGGATACGCGAAAGGCGCTTGAGGACGCCGTTTTCAACAGCTTCCTGCCGATTCAGTACAGCGAAGTGATCATGAAGTACCTGAAGCTCTTCAGCGATCATGCTTCAGGGCTCGGGGCCTTTGGTCTTGCAGGCTTGTCCCTCACGGCGCTCCTCATGATCGACAAGTTCTTCGTGACGGTAAACCGGATCTTCAAGGTCCGCCGCATGCGCCCCTGGACGCAGCGCGCGATGATCTACTGGGCGCTCCTCACGCTCGGGCCCGTCGGCATTGCGCTTTCGATCACGCTCACAACTCAGGCGATCCGCATCGCTGCGGGCTCAACCGAGGTGAGCCTCCCCGGCTGGGTTTTCGTCTTCTTTCAGATCTTTCTCCAGACCTTTGCGTATGCGGTGCTCTTCAAGCTCGTTCCCAACTGCAAGGTGCCTTTTGCGCATGCGCTGATCGGCGGGCTCTTCGTCGCGATCACGGGGCAGATCGTGAAGGAAGGGTTTGAGATCTACATCACTGCCGGCACGCTTTCCTCGATCTACGGGGCCTTCGTGGCGTTCCCCGTCTTTCTCCTCTGGCTCTACATCGCCTGGATCCTTGTTTTCGCAGGCGCCGCGGTGACGGCCGCCATTCCGCAGCTCACCTCCGGGCGCTTTGCCGACACCTACATGCTCGGAAACGACTTCCTCACGGGCGTTGCGCTTCTGAAGGAACTCACGCTCGCGCGCGAGGCGGGACGCCCCATCGTGGCGGAAGAGGATCTTGCGCGGGCTGTCGACAGCTATCCTCAGGCGATCGAGCGCATCCTCATCCGGCTTTCCGAATACGACTACTGCGCGCCTATTCTCGAAAATGAAAGAAGGCATCTGACTGCCTGGGCGCTTCTCTGCGATCCGAAGGAAAAGACGCTTCGCGATGCGGTCTTCGCGCTCCTCGTGGATCCGAGAAACGGGCTCCTGCAGAGTGCGCGGGCGGACGGCAAGAAGCCTGCGGGGCCCCTTGCCGAGTGGTTCTCAACGTTTGAGGACGACTCCTTCATCGAGGAGACCCTTTCGGAACTCGCCCGCAGCGGCCGGGTGAAGGAACTTCCGAAGGCTTGAGCTTCGCTTAAGGATTGACGGCTAAAGTTCTTCTTTATAACGGACAGGAGTGCATGAGCTTTCAGTTTGCTCATGACTTCCCCCAAGCGCGAATATTCTTTGGAGACCCCTGATGATCAAGTCGCTTTTCCTTCGGACAGCCCTCGGCGCCGTGATGGGTGCCGGGCTCATGACCCTCAGCGCCGCGCCGGCTTCGGCAAGCGTTGCCGACGGCGTCGCTCAGATCCAGAACGAAAAGTACGCCGATGCGATGCGCACCTTTAAGAAGGAGGCGGCGAAGGACAACGGCGACGCGATGTACTACATCGGCGACATGCTCCGCAACGGGCTCGGTCAGAAGGCGGCACCGCTGGAAGCCACCATCTGGTGGGAAAAGGGCGCCTATCTCGGGAACGAAAAGTGCCAGATCGCGCTCTCTCACGCCTACCGCAACGGCATCGGCGTGAAGATGGATCCTCGTCAGGCGCTGATCTGGGACCGTGAAGCCGCGAAGAACGGCTCCATCATTGCATACAAGAACCTCGGCGACTACTTCGCTACTGGGAACGGCGTGGAAATCGACGAGAAGGAAGCCGCCAAGTGGTACTACCTTTCCTCGAAGGGCGGCTTCCCGGCTGCCTACGTTGCGCTCGCCAATCTTCTGCGCGACGGCGAAGGCATTGAAAAGAATCCGGTTGCCGCCTATGTGCTTTACGAAGCCGCTTCAAAGCCCGTGAAGAATTTTGAGGCGGAAAGAAATGCCGCGGCCGATGCCCGCATTCTCGGACACAAGCTTTCAGCGGCGGACCTTGAGCGCGCGAAGAAGCTTTCCGTTGAGGATGTGCTCGATAGCCTCGAAAGCCTGAAGAAGCTGAGCGAAGAGAGCAGCAAAAAATAACGCGCGGGACGCAGAGCGCTTCTGCTTATTTCCCTGCGAAAGGCACTCAAGAAAAAACGGACGGTGAATGAACATCGTCCGTTTTTTCTTTTCGAGGATCCGGGAACGCTCCAATCAAGAAAAAACGCCTGAAGACGGAAAGCGTCCCAGGCGTTTTTGCCGGATGCTCAGAAGAGCGTTCGATTACTGAACGTTGGCCTTCTTGATGAGATCTTGGAAGTGCATCTGCACCTTCTGGTTGGCGAGCGCATTGCGGATCACCGGCTTCTGGCTCTCGTAGGAGGGATAGAGCTCGGCCTTGCGCTTCGCCTCAAGCTTCACGACATGGAAGCCGAACTGCGTGCGGATCGGAGACTGGGCGATTTCGCCGGGCTTCAGGGCGGTGAAGGAAGCGCCGAAGGCCGGAACGAAGGAGCGCGGAACAACCCAGCCGAGGAGGCCGCCCTGGCCCTTGTTGCCGGTATCTTCAGAGAACTCCTGAGCGAGCTTGCCGAAGTCGGCGCCCTTGTTGAGGCGCGAAATCAGGTTCTTCGCCTGGTCCTCGGTCTTCACGAGGATGTGGCGGACCTGATATTCCGTGTCGCCGTAGGCGCCTTGTCCTGATCATAGGCCTTCTTGAGGTCGGCTTCAGAAACCGGGTTCTTCTGAGCCCAGTCCTGAGCGAGACCCTGGATGAGGATCTGATCGCGGGAATTTTCAATGGCGCGCTTCACGTCGGGCTTGTTGGCGATCTTCGCCTTGTTGGCTTCCTGAAGGAGAACCGTCTGCTGGATGAGAAGGTTCTTCACCTGACGCTCGAGACCTTCGCCCGCGGGCTGGCCGGCCTGAACGGCACGGTCGTAAATGGCCTTCTGCTCAGCAACGGTGACGGTTTCGCCGTTCACCTTGAAGGCCTTGAGTTCCGCGTTGGCGGCTCCGGCGATGAGAAGAGCGGCAGCGCCGAGAGCAATTACTTTCTTATCCATAGCTTTTGAATTTGAGTACTTGAAAGGACTCTGCTGTGCAGGATGCGCCGGAGGGGCGCTCGCGCCAGAGGAGTAGCCGGAGAAATTTTCGGTCAATTCTGCCGTTCGGATGCTTGTCTTGTCATCCACACCGCAGCGGCAATTGTAAAAATCAATGTCAACCCGATTAGGCCGAAGAGCTTGAAGTCGACCCAGATTTCAGTCGGGAAGGAATAGGCGACGATGAGGTTGAGGATGCCGACCACGATGAAGAAGCCGATCCACATCCACTGGAGCTTTCCCCAGGCGGCATCTGGCATGTCGATGGCGTTCTTCATGAGCGTGCGGATGAAGTTGCGGCCCGTGAAGCTTCCGAAAAGGAGAATGCCGCTGAAGATCCAGTAAAGAATCGTGGGCTTCCACTTGATGAACATTTCATTCTTGAGCCAGAGGGTCAGTCCGCCGAAGACGACGATGACGGCAAGACTGATCCAGAGCATCGGTTCGATCCTGCGGCCCTTCAGCTTCAGCCAGCCGATCTGCAGGAAGGTCGCGACGATGGCGGTGACGGTGGCGAGAAATACCGGGGCGGTGGTTGCGGTCACGCCGTCTCCGATCAGGCTTCCCGCGAGGTCGATCGCTTCAGCGGGGAAGTGCTCCGCGCCCTTGAAGGCGGCAAAGAAGAGGATGACGGGGAAGATGTCGAACAGAAATTTCATGCTTGCGGGCTCGATGCGCCCTGAAAAGGACCTTCGGGTGCATTGAGCGATTTTTTAGGAAATCAAGGCCGCTAAGGATAGCCCAAAGCGCCTATGCCTGAGCGCGCTGCCGCCAGTTCGGATGTGCATCAGTGTGTCGCTTGATGCGCAGGCTGTTGGTAACATCTCGGCACCGAAATGGCTGGAGGAGAATATTCTCCTCAGCTAAGGTTTGCGCATCTCTCTGAATAAGGTTCGAAGATGCAGATTTTCAGAAATA
This sequence comes from Sutterella seckii, assembly GCF_009183815.1. GTDB lineage: Bacteria > Pseudomonadota > Gammaproteobacteria > Burkholderiales > Burkholderiaceae_F > Sutterella > Sutterella seckii. Next base: position 52,765 of record NZ_WEHX01000003.1, read on the forward strand.
TTCTGTGCGCCGCGCTTTTCGCATCCGCGGCGGCAGGGAGCGCGAGCGCGCTCGCCCAAGAGGACAAGAACAAAATGAATGAACTCCCGACGCCTTACGTCACGGTTGAGGGCATTACGGAGTACCGCCTCGCCAACGGCCTGAGGGTGGTGCTTTATCCGGATGCCGCCAAGCCCACGGCCACGGTCAACATGACCTACCTTGTCGGCTCGCGGCAGGAAAACTACGGCGAAACCGGCATGGCGCACCTCCTTGAGCACCTGATGTTCAAGGGGTCGAAGAACTATCCCAATCCGACCGCGGAATTCACCCGCCGGGGCTTCCGCATGAACGGTTCGACCTGGCTCGACCGCACGAACTACTTCGTGAGCTTCACGGCCACGGACGACAACATGAAATGGGCGCTCGGCTGGCAGGCCGACGCCATGGTCAATTCCTTCATCGCGCAGAAGGATCTCGACACCGAAATGACGGTGGTGAGAAACGAATACGAAATGGGCGAAAACAAGCCCATTTCCGTGATGATGAAGCGCATGCAGAGCGTGATGTTCGACTGGCAGAGCTACGGCCGCTCGACGATCGGCGCGAGAAGCGACATTGAAAACGTTGAGATCGCCAATCTGCAGGCCTTCTACCACCTCTACTATCAGCCGGACAACGCCGTTCTCACCGTGTCGGGCAAGTTCGACGTGAAGACGGTCCTCGGCTGGATCAATGAATTCTTCGGACCCATCCCGAAGCCCGAACGCGTTCTTCCGAAGGAATGGACCGTTGAGCCTCAGGCGGACGGCGAACGCGAGTTCTACATCCGCAGAAAGGGCGAGTCGCAGCTCGTCGCCGTCGGCTACCGCATTCCGTCGGCGCTCTCCGACGACTATGAACCCACCGCTATGGCGGCGGACATTCTCGCCGATGCGCCGAGCGGACGGCTCTACAAGGCTCTCGTTGAAACCGGCATGGCCTCCCAGGTCTTCGGCTGGCCGGTCGCGGCTCAGAAGCCGGGCTTCGTAATGTTCGGCGCCATGGTGAAGAAGGAAGGCGACATCCAGGCTGTGAAGACGAAGCTCGTCGAGCTTATTGAAAATGCCTTCCGCGAAGCCGGCGTCACCGCCGAGGAGCTCGGCCGCCAGAAGGCCGATCAGGAGACGATGTTCGAGCGCACGCTCGCGGATCCTGAGGAATTCGGCGTCGACATTTCCGACTACATCGCTCTGGGCGACTGGAGGCTCTTCTTCGCCGACCGCGAACAGGTGAAGGCCGTTACGGCAGAGGACATCAACAAAGCCGCCGCGAAGTACTTCGTGCGCGACAACCGCGTCGTGGGACTTTTCGTTCCGACCGATGATCCGAAGCGCGCCGACATCGGACCTGCGCCCACGGCCGAGGAACTCATCAGCCGCTACAAGTTCTCCGAAAAGGGAGCCGAGGTTGAGGCTTTCGACCCCTCGCAGGACAACATTGATGCGCGCACGCAGATCGTCGACATGAAGGGCGTGAAGGTTGCGCTTCTGCCGAAGAAGACCCGCGGCGAAACCGTCGTGGTGAAGATGCGCTTCAATGTCGGCAACAACAAGGAGCTCGCTCGGAGCGCCGTGCCGATGCTCGCATCCTCCATGATCACGCGCGGCACGAAGACGATGACGCGCGAGGAGATTGAGGACGCCTTCACGAATCTCAAGATGGAAGGCTCGCCCTTCAGCTTCACGACCGACCGCGAGCACCTGGGCGACGCGCTTAAGCTCGTCGGCAAGCTCTTTACCGAGTCGACCTATCCGGAAAAGGAATTCGAAACGCTCCGCCAGCAGACGATCGCCGGCATGAAGGCGCGTTCTGACGAACCGGCGACGAAGGGTCGCGACGCCCTTACGGCCCACTTCAATACGTATCCCGAGGGCGATGCGCGCCACGTGCAGCTGTCCACCGAAGTGACGGCAGACCTTGAAAAAGTGACGCTCGCCGACGTGAAGGGCTACTACGACCGCGTCTTCGGTCTCGGGAAGGGCTACATCGCCGTTGTGGGCGACTTCGATCCGCAGGCCGTGGCGAAGGAGCTTGAAGCGGACATCGTCGACCAGAAGTCGGCCGAGGTTCCCTTCGAGCGCGTCGTTGCTGAATACCGTCCCGTCGGACCTGCGCGCTTCGTGATCGATACGCCCGACAAGGAAAACGCGATGCTCTTCGCGCGCGTCGACCTGCCTGCGTCCCTTACCGACAGCGACATGCCGGCGCTTATTACCGCCGACTGGATCATCGGCGGCTCGGACGGGCTCTCCAACCGCATCGTCAACCGTCTGCGCCAGAAGGAAGGCCTTTCCTACGGCGCGGGTTCGGGCATTACGCTGCCTTCCTTCGGCAACCGCGCGAAGTGGTCGGTCGGCGCCATCGTGGCGCCCCAGAACCTCGCTCAGGCCGAAAAGTCGCTTCGCGATGAGCTCGCCCGCGCCTATCGCGACGGCATCACGGAGGAAGAGCTCGCCGAGGCGAAGCGCGGCATCATTCAGTCCCGTGCGGTCAATCGCGCGCAGGACGGCCTCATTGCCTCCAACTGGGTCAACAACCTTGAGCTCGGCAAGACCTGGCAGTTCTCGAAGGCTACCGAAGAGGCCGTGATGAAGCTGACGGTTGAAGACGTCAACAAGGCTCTGCGCCGCTTCTGCGATCCCGAGAAGCTGACCTTCGCGCTCGCGGGCGACCTGAAGAAGGCTCAGGCCGCCGGGAAGGATTTTTCCAAGCAGTAAGCTGGATTCCGGGCGGAACTTTTTGACAAAAGTTCCGCCTCCCGAAAGCTTTCCCTGAAAGACATTCCCGGCACTTCAAACCGCCGGGAATTCTTTTTGGGGAAACATGAATTGAGAGGTGTCCTTATGAAAAAGATTCTCGTCATCAACGGTCATCCCAACTTCAAGGGGTCGTTTGCCAACCGGGCGATTCTTGCTGAGCTCGCGAGGCTTCTTCCTTCCGTCAAAGTGCATGCACTCGCCGGAGCCAGAGGCGAAAACGGCTTCAATGTTCCCGAGGAGCAGAAGCTTCTGAGAGAAGCGGATATCGTGGTGTTCGACTATCCCTTTTACTGGTTCTCCGTTCCGGCGCTTCTCAAGGAATGGTTCGATGAGGTTCTCACGCACGGGTTTGCCTATGGCACGGGCGGGACAGCACTCAAGGGAAAGACTGCCGTCTTCTCGCTTACGTTGGGCGCTCCGGACGATGCCTATCGGCGCGACGCAGCGCTCGGCTACACCGTGAAGGATCTTCTCGCGCCGCTTTTCTCGACGGCGACCTACTGTTCCATGAAGAATGCCGAGCCGGTCTACTCCGCCGGAATGCTCTTCATTCCGGGCGTGAGCACGGATGAGGATCTCGCTAAGGTTGAAGCAAGAGCGAAGGATCATGCGGAAAGACTTGCGAATCTGCTGAAGACGCTCTGATCAGAGATTCTTTTCTTTCGCCGGGCGGACCGGCTTCAATTCAATCGCGCCCGCCCGTCCGTTTTTTCAAATTTGAGAGCAGTCCATGGATATTTCAATCGAAAAAGGCTCCTGGAAGACGCTTGAGCATCCGGCATCGGCCGTGCGGCTCATGGTTTTCGTGGCCGAGCAGAAAGTGCCGAAGGAAGAGGAGATCGACGCGCTCGATCCTGTGAGCACGCATTTTGTTGCGCGGGATTCGCGCCATATGGTTGTCGGTACGGCGCGATTGACGCCTGACGGCCGGATCGGGCGCCTAGCCGTTCTGAAGCCTTTCCGGGGACGAGGCGTCGGCGCGAAGCTCCTCGAAGCAGTGCTCGAATGCGCACGCGCGAGCGGCCTCAGGGAGGTGACGCTCCATGCGCAGGTCCACGCCCGCGGGTTTTACGAGAAGTACGGCTTCAAGGCGGAAGGCGCCGTTTTCGACGAATGCGGCATCGACCATATTCAGATGCGGCTTCGCCTCGGCTAATGCGCCTGGGAAGGCCTTCGGATACTTTTTTCCGGTACTATCGTTAGAGGAAGCTATTTAGTATTATTTCGATCACTCAGGGTAGGGAGGATTAACCCTAGTGATGGTTCGTCCGGCAGTCCGGAGAGGAGCAAATCGTGCTCCCCGGCGCCGGAAGCATTTCTCCCGGTCATAAAGAGCGAAGAGCGGAACATGGTAATCAAAAAAGCTGGTGCGGCAGAAATCTATTGGCAGACTTTATCCAAGCAGACGCGGCTTGACCCCGAAGTTCAGCTCGTTTTGACGGCAATTCTCTATGTTCGTGCAAGGAACGGCGAGGCTCCCGAAATTACTTTCCGCGGGACGACGGAATTCAGCAGCCTCGCCTGCAGCGCCGTCCCGGAACTGAAGCAGTTTGTCTGGTCGATTGCGGTTCCTGATGCGGAAATTTCCTGGCGGCTTCCAAGGGATCTCGTGAAGAATCCGGCGAAAACGCTGGAAGCCTTCCTGCGCCTTAATGAACGAAGCTACATCAAAAGATTTTCGCTCCGTCCGGAACTCGTCGACGAGATTGCCGAATGGCTTCTGGAAGAGACGCCTCAGGCGCCCTACTGGATCGTGGGTGAGGAGCGCTCCTTCCTCTCCGGCGCCCGGAGTCTCCTTTCGGGCCGTGCCGTCCGCTTTGCGACGATTTCCGAGCACCTTGCGCTCCTCTTCACCGTGCTGAAGGCCTATGGGCTGGATGCCGGCGCAGCAGTCCTCAAGCCCGGCGCCATTGATCTCTCGACGCTTGATGGGCCTGTCGTCACTATTCCCGAACCCAATACCGAGGGGGACCATCCGCCGGTCGGTAAATATACGATCGACGAACTCAACTACGCCGACGCGCTCATCAAAAATCCGTCGCGGGTCGCTGCGGTTGTTTCGGGCGGCATGCTCTATCGAATGCAGGGCGAGGATGAGAAGCTCAAGACCATGTATCTGAGGTCGGGACGCCTCACGCGCGTTTTCTCCTTCCCTTCGGCGACGGGCGTGGAGGCCGGCGTTGAAACGCTCGGACTTCTGCTCTGCGAGAAGCAGGGGTTTGAAAGCGGCGTGGTGGATCTCATCTCAGTGCCGAGGCTTCGCTATACGCGGCGTCCCTGGCCCGACGATTTCCGCAGGAACATTTCGCTTGCCATGCGGGGGATGGATGCTGAGGGGGTCAACGTCGTGAGGACGACGAACCTCACGCTTCTCAACGACCGCTGCATTCTCTTGACGACAAGCCGCGTGGAAACGCCGGGAGACGAGGTCATCGACCGCCTCCTTGAGGAGCGGGGCTCGCGTCCGCTTTCCACGTTCGTCCACATCATCCGCTGCCATTCCGTGGGACCGGACTGCGACTCGGCGGACGAGAAGGACGTCGTGTACGAAGCGATCCCGAACGACATCAATGAGTGCGGAATTCTGCGCCGTCCGCGGAAGCGCATCAGGATTGATCCGGAGGATCATACGCAGGCGCGCCGCCTTGAGAAGCAGGCAATCATGCCGGGCGACATCATCTTTACGCAGCGCGGACGCATCGGTTCAATTGCGCTCGTCGACGCCGTCCCGAAGAAGGAGCGCTGGGTGGCCGGCCAGCTCTTCGTGATTCTGAGGCTGCGTGCGGACAGCCCGGTAGAGTCTCCTGCATACATCCTGCGCTGCCTTCAGTGCGCGCCGATCCGCGGACGGTATGAGCGCATGTCGAGCAATACGGCGGTGCCGCAGGTGCGCTCCGAAGATCTCGATAATCTTCTGATTCCGCTTCCTGGTCGCGAGAGCGGCGTTGAGGAGGCTGAGGAAGCCGTCCGCAAGCTGAAGCGCTATTCGAAGGAAATCGAGGATCTGCGGGCCAGGGCCGAAAAGCTGATCAAGAGCGTCACGCTCTGATGAAGACGGGCGGAAGACTTCGTGAAGAGATCTCCCGCCCGAATCATATCCGCCGAATGGAACGCCTGAATGCCCCGGCAAATTAAGCGAAGGGAAGCGCATCCCTCCAGGATTCGCGGAAGAAGAGCATGATGGCGTCAAGTCCCGAATGATTGATGCGGTAGCGCGCAAGCTGCTGCACGACGGGCTTCGCATGGAAGGCGACGCCAAGGCCGGCCGAACGGATCATTTCAACGTCGTTTGCGCCGTCGCCGCAGCAGAGGACTTCACTCAGGGAAGCGCCGTGGAGCTGCGAGAGCACTTCAACCGCGCGGCGCTTGCCCCTGGCGTCAAGGATTCTGCCGCCGGCAGGGCCCACAACGTCGCCGGTGAGAAGCCCGTTTTCAATGACGAGCTCGTTGCTCACGGCCCCCGTCATGCCGAGCTTTTTGGCAATGGGGCGCGTGATGAGCGTGAAGCCGCCGGAAACGACGTAGAGCGCGAGGCCGTTGCGGCGCGCAAACTTCATGAGGACTTCCGCGCCGACGGAGAAGCGCGCGGCTTCCACTGAATGGTCGACGACGCTCACCGGCGCGCCCGCGAGGAGCTTCACGCGGCGCTGAAGGTTCTCCGCAAAGGGCCATTTTCCTTCCATGGCCTCCTTCGTCATCTGGCGCACTTCGTCGAGGCAGCCTGCGGCAAAGGCCATGTCGTCGATGCATTCGTTTTCGATCAGGGTGCTGTCCATGTCGAAGAAGAATGCCTTGAAGGACTTGATGCTGAGTCCTGCCGGAAGGACGAAGAAGTCGGCATTGTGCCGGGCGGCTTCCGCCTCAAGGTGCGTGAGGTCGGCATCGTCGGGGACATCCTCAAGACGAAGCGACGGTTCGGACGGACGATAAAGCGTGCGTGCGGGGTGCACTTCATGCGTGAGGTCGAGGAGCAGATCGTGCTCCAGCTCTGCGCCGGTGATCACAATGTCGAGCATGGGGGATTCCTTTTGAATTTCTCAATGCGCGGCCAGTCGTCTCCGCGCGGGATGTCTGAGGAGTCTAGCGCAGTCGCTCTGCAATCGACGGAAATGAAAAGCCCGCGGTTCCGAAATGAACTCGCGGGCTTTTGTGATCGCAAGCGACCGTGCGGGCTTTGCTTTCTTGAGCTTTCAGAGGCCGTGCATCCTCTTCATGCGAGGGAAGGCAATTCCCGCCGGGCAGTCATTACTTCTTCTGAGCGTCGAGCTGACGGGCGAAGATGAAGGCCTGCTGGCCGGCGATGCGGCCGAAGGTCACGATGTCGGCCTGAGCGTTGCCGCCGAGGCGGTTGCCGCCATGGACGCCGCCCGTGACTTCACCGGCAGCGAAGAAGCCCGGAATAACCTGGCCCTTCACGTTGTAGACCTGGGTGAGCGGGTCAATCTTGATGCCGCCCATCGTGTGGTGGACAGCCGGGGTAACGGCGATCGCGTAGAAGGGGCCCTTGTCGAGGTTGCGCGGCATGTCGGCGCGGCCGAAGGCATCCTTGTTGGCAGCCTTGCCGGCCTTCCAGGCGTCCATCGTGGCCTTGAGGTCAGCAGCGGGAACGCCCATCTTGCCGGCGATCTCGTCGAGCGTAGCGCCCGTGAGGCAATAGGGCTGCTTGATGTAGCCGTTCGTCGCCTTGAGGGACTTCTGCATGTCGGAGTCGAAGAAGAGGTAGGCGATGCCGTCCTTCTGCTTCAGGATGGCGGCGGAAACCGCGTCGCGCGTCTGAAGTTCGTTGAAGAAGCGCTTGCCTTCCTTATTGACGAGGATGGCGCCGTTGCCGCGGACGGCTTCGGTGATCATTTCGCCAACCTTAGGCACAACGGTCGGGTGCGTCTGAATCTGGTCCATCTGGATCAGGTTGGCGCCGATCTTCTCGGCAAGGAGGAGACCATCGCCCGTGGCGCCCGGATGGTTCGTCGTGGCAAAGCCCTTGAGGCGCGGCACATACTTCGAAACGAGTTCGTTGTTGGCGCCGAAGCCGCCGGCAGCGTTCACGACCGCCTTAGAGTGAATCGTGTAGGTGCCGTTCTTATCCTTCACCTGGATGCCTGTCACGCGGCCGGTCTTGTCCGTGAGGATCTTGGTGGCCTGGGTGTTGGTGCGGATGTCGATCTTCTCAGCCTTGGCAGCCGTGTAGAGGGTGCGGACAACTTCCGGGCCGACGAGCGCGCCGCCGGTCGGACGGTGCGTGCGCGGGAAGGTGGCGCCGGCCATCAGGCCGACGTCGCGAAAATCGCCGCCGTGGGCGAGGAGCCAGTCAACGGAGGAGGCGGACTTCTCGGCGAGCGTGCGCACGAGCGCCGGGTCGTTGAGCCAGTGGCCGCCCTTCATCGTGTCGAAATACATGATTTCGACGGAGTCCTTCGTGCCCTTAGCCTTCTGCAGAGCCGTTTCCGTGGCGTTCAGGCCGCCAGCGGCGCGGACGGTGTTGCCGCCGACCATCGCCATCTTTTCAATGACGACAACCTTGGCGCCGAGTTCGTTGGCCTGAACAGCAGCCGAAAGGCCGGCGCCGCCCGCGCCGATAACCGCGATGTCGACATTGATGTCTTCAGCGGCACCGGCAGTTCCGAAGCAGGCCATGACGGCAGCGGCAACCAGAATCTTCTTCATTTTTTCTTTCCTTTTAAGGTGCGGGACTGCGCCTGAAATGAGCACAGCGCCCAATGGAGTATGAATCCCGTAGGACTCAACCTTCGGCAGAATGTTAACCTGAAAAAAAAAGGATGACGAGAAGTGAGACGACGTTGCTATCTCTTTATGGGTATTACTGAATCGGAAATTGAAGAGACTTTGATGCCTGCAAAAGAGAAACCATCCCTTAACAATGAGTTTTTTTGAGGAATGCATTACTTCTCTTCCTTGAAAATGCGTATAAACCCGCTTATCCGCAGTGGGCATTTCTGCCCGAACCGTTAGTTCTTTTTTCGGAGGAATCGAAACATGCCGTCACTGAGCCGGGAGGATTTTCAGGCGCTTTATGCACTGGAGCGCGAAGCCGGATCGGGTCTGGGCGTCGCGGAGCTCAGAAAAGAGCTCTCGCTCACCTTCCCTCAGGGGGCGCGCGTTCTCACGCGCGGGTCGGAAGACTATCCGCAGGCGCTCGACGCCCTCGCGGATCCGCCGAAGGTGCTCTGTGCTCTGGGAGACCTGACGCTCCTCGACCGGCAGCTTCTTGTTTCGATCGTGGGATCAAGAAACGCAGCGGCTGAGCGGTGCGAAGCCGCTTCCTTCATTGCGTCTGATCTCGCTGCACGAGGCGCCGTCATTGTTTCGGGGCTTGCTGCCGGGATCGACCGCGCCGCCCACGAAGGGGCGCTTGCCGCGTGGACGAATGAATCCCGGCGCGGCCGCACTGCGGCTGTGCTCGGCACGCCGCTCTCCTTCCCCTGGCCCCCTGAGAACGCAAAGCTCTATGAGGAAATCGTCTCGACAGGGCTCGCGCTTTCCGAAGTGCCGCAGGCCGAAGGCCGGCGCTTCGACCCAAATGAGCGGATGAGGTCCCTCAAGCGCAGGAACCGCATCGTTGCCGCGCTCGGCACCGGAACGCTCGTCATGGCGGCGGCTTCGGGCTCGAGCACCCTCATTGAGGTCGACTATGCGCTCGGTCTCGGCCGTCCAGTCATCCTCTGGTACGAGTGCGCGAATGAACCCTGGGCGAAGGAACTCCTTGCCCGCGATCTCAGGGACGGCGACGGCCGGGCGCTTGTTGCGGTCGCACGGGATGCGGTGGAAGCGGAGGAAATCCTCTCGCCCTGGAGCCGGGTCTGGTGGCTTTGAGGTTAGTGCTTCCCGAGGCGCGGCAGGTGCCGCACCTGCACCATGAGAAGGCCGGCGAGCATCAGGAGCGACCCTGCGATGAATGCCGGCCCGATTGATTCGCCGAGAAGAAGAACGGAAAAGAGAACGCCGAAGAAGGGCGTCATGAAGACGAGGACGCCGAGGCGCGCCGCGAGATAGACCTTGAGCATCTGGCACCAGACCAGGTAGGACGCAAAGGAGACGATGAAGATCTGAAAGAGCAGGCTCGCCCAGGCGACGGGCGTCCCGATGAAGGTCGACTGGCCGGTGAGAAGCGCAATGGGCGTGAGTGTCGCAGCCGCGAAGATGAGCTGGGAGAAGAGCATCTGCGTGGGGGCGGCGTTGTTCATCGTCGTCGCTCTCAGGAAGACGGTGGTGAGGCCCCAGGACACGCCCGAGAGGAGGCCGAGAAAGTCGCCGAGGATCCAGAGGTCGCTCCCGGCTGAGGTTCCCGCGAGGAATGCCGGCACGAAGAAGGCCGTCACGATGCCCGCAAAGGCAACAAAGAGTCCCGCCCACTGAATGAGGGAAAGGCGCTCCTCGGGAAGGCGGATGGAGAGCCCTACCGCCGCAAAGAAAGGCGCCGTATAGAGGAGCACCGACATGTGGGACGCCGTCGTGAAGCGGAGGCCTTCGGCAACGAAGAAGAATTCGCCCACAAAGCCGAGCCCCACCAGAGCTACGTCGCGGAACCTGACGTTCCAGTTCCATTTCTCATGAAGGAAGAAGCGGTTGGCGATGAGGAGCAGAATCGCCGCCGCTGCGGAGCGCAGTCCGACCTGCAGCATCGGACTGATGTCCGTGCCGGCTGCCTTGATGGCAGTCTGCTGCATGCCCCAGGTCATGGAAAGGAGGACGCAGATGACAAAGGCGCGTAGGTCGATGGGACGGCGGACGGGAGCTGTGGGAAGAGCCATGACGGAAGGCAGGCAGAATATTGAGGGTAAAGAGCGCAACTATACGCCTCGGGCAGAAGCAGGCCTTGTTTCGGGACGTCTTTTGACGGTTGAATGAAGTCTGACTGAGTGCTTTTCCGCGGCTCCAGGTTAATGGAAAGAATGCGAAAAAAAAACGCCGAAGCGGTTCGCGCCGGCGGGAGCAAGAGAAAGGAGAGAAGAAGAGATTGGGTTTTGCGCGGGTTACTTCACCTTGAAGTTGAATTCGTGGCACTGATTGCAGTAGTTTTCGCTTTCCTGATGCATCAGGTGGCAGTTCGTGCATTCGAGCGTGTCGCCGTAGTGTGGCGAGACGTGCGGATTGGTGGGCTTGACGTTCTTCGTCTTCGCGACGAGCTGCTTGGTGTTATGGCAGCCCGTGCAGGTTTCGATCGTCGGCATCTCGGGATTCTTCATGTCCTGACCGTGGCAGGTCTGGCACTGAAGGCCGGCTTTGATGTGCTGTTCGGCGAGCTTTTCACCCGCCTGGACGGAAGCGGCGCTGCCGAGCAGGATGGCCGTGGCGGCAACGGCAGTAAAGAGAGAGCGGAACATTCTGGGGCCTGATGGGAAGGTCGTTCGGAAATCGGGGAAAGCGGCCTTGAAGCGCAGATCCCTGGCAGGAGTTCTTCCGAACAAAATGATTTTTAAGGAGTTTCGCTAACGAACCGAGGGTTTCGTCAGGGAATAAGAAAACCGGGCGCCCGGGAAGGGCCTCGGCTCGCAAGGTGATTCAGCCGGTACTTCTGAAGAGCAACTACCCGGAGAAGCGGAGAGTGCTCAGCTCTCCGGGCAGGACTTCAAAGGAAGGGCTCAATTACATCTTGGCGAACTCTTCACCGGCGATCATGCCGAAGGTGAGAGCATCGATCACGGCCACCGTGCCGAGGCGCGAGGCGCCGTGCACGCCGCCCGTCACTTCGCCGCCGGCGAAGAGGCCCTTGATCGGCTGGTGCGTCGTCGCGGAAATGACCTGAGCCTTTTCGTTGATCATGACGCCGCCCATCGTGTGGTGGATCTTCGGAGCGACTTCAATGCCGTAGAACGGAGCCTTCGAAACATCAAGACCGTTGCTGAACTTGAGGTTGCGGTGGAATTCCGGATCCTCGCCTTTCTTGATGAACTCGTTGTAGCGGGCAACCTGTTCAAGGAACGGCTTCTTGTTGATTTTGAAGTAGTCGGCGAGCTCGTCGAGCGTGTTGAACTTCTTCACCGTGCCCATTTCGAGCGGGAGCTTGACGAAGTTCGGGTTGATCGACTTGACGATCGCATCGTCGGCGATGGCGATCGGGTAGTTTTCATCAGCGCCGATGACCTTGAAGAGGGCGTCGGACTTGATCTTGCGGCCGGCGTGTTCGTCCATGAAGCGCAGGCCCGTCTTGCGGTCGACGACGATGCCGTAGTCCATGCAGGCGTGGTTCGTGAAGTTGACGGAAACGCCGAAGCCTTTTTCACGCGGGTTGGTGTAGGGGAGGAACTGCAGCCAGCAGAGCTGAACCGGAGCAGCGCCGATGCCGAGGGCCTTCACGAGAACGCCGGCCGTGGCGCCAGGCTGGTTCGTGGAGTCCGTGGTCGGAACAACGCGCGGATCCTGGACCTGACGGAACCAGATGTCGCGGGAGAAGCCGCCGGCGGCGAGCATGACGCCGAGCTTGGCGCGGACAACCTTCTGCTTGCCGGTTTTGTTCTCGAGGTCGTCGGACTGGAGCTTCTGGTTGAAGCGATAGCCTTCGCGGTAGGTGATGCCGACAACAGCGTCGCCGTCCATCACGAAGTCGTCGAACTTGGCGCGGGTAAGAACCGTGACGTTCTTTTCCTTCTTGATGGCTTCGTACATCGGGTGGATGTAGCCAGAGCCCGTACCGGCCTTAATCTCATAGGAGCGCGGAACCGAGTGGCCGGCTTCGAACAGCATCTTGTTGGGAACGAATTCAGCGCCGGTTTCCTCAACGAACTTGATCGTGTCGTTGCAGCGGTCGGCGATGACGCCGAGGAGGTTCGTGTAGTTGAGGCCGAGACCGTCCTTCAGGCAGTCTTCAATGAAGAGCTCCTTGCTGTCCTTGATGCCCTGGGCTTTCTGCACGGGGTTGACCGGGCAGGCGACGTTGCCGCCGCAGATGGCGGAGTTGCCGCCGACGACCGGCATCTTCTCAATCATGAGAACCTTCTTGCCGCCGCGGGCAGCCTTGAGGGCGCAGGCCATGCCGGCGAAGCCGGAGCCGATGATGACGACGTCGTACTCGGCGTCAAACTTCTTCACCTGAGCAGCAGGAATGCCGGCATTGGCGGCAGCGCTCGCCATCAGAGTGGCGGCCATGGCAGCGCCGGTCTTGAGGAGGCTGCGGCGAGCGAGATTCAGTTCGGACATTGTGTTTTCCTTTGAAGGTTGATGGAAGCTGCCGTACCCGGCGTCTTCCGGATCCGCTTACGGAGAGGTCAAATCCGCATCCGTGATGGAAGTAATTCTGAAGGATCTCTGAAAACGTGCGGCTATACCTTGGTATAGGCGGATAGGAAAGCAGAATGAAAAAAAGCCCGTACGGGCCTGATCCGTACGGGCTCTGAAGCAATGTCCAGCGTCTGGAGGCTTTCTTCAGAAGGCGAGCGCCATGCCGGCGGCAGTATGCCAGGTGTCGTGATCGATGCCGGCGTCGCTTCGCTCCATCCTTTCCGCCGTGTAGGCGTCGCCCGCATAGACGAGCGCCTTCTTGCTGAGCGGAAAGATGTACATCGCGATGAAGCCGTATTTTTCGAGATCCTCTTCGAATGCGGCTTTTTCCGTCGCCTTGTCGGCGTTGAAGATTTCGCCGCCGGCCTTGCCGTAGAAGACTGCGGCCTGAATGTTGGCGCCGGGCGTTCCGGGCATATTTTCAAAGAGCGCCCCGACCGTGGTGCTCCAGCCGTCAAACTGCCCGACGACCCCGCTGACGTTGTGCTTCGCGAGGTAGCTACCCGAGAGGAAGCTTGACGCCCCCACCCAGCTCCAGACCGTTTCATTGCGGCCGAGCTGGAAGCCGAGGTAGGGCGTGACGTCGCCGATCTTGTAGTTGGCGCCGAAGCCGACCGAGTAGGCGTCTCCGAGACGCGGGTCGGCCGTGCTCGAGCGCATGATGGTGTCGGCCATCACGATCGACTGCAGCGGTCCGCGGTCGATCGTGACGAGCGTTCGGCGTCCGCATTGCCCTCAAGGCCGGCGCTCGAATTCGTTTCGAACGAGTACTGGAGGTAGGCCATGGCGCCCGCACAGTCGGGCGACACGTAGGTAGGGCGGATTCGTGAATTTTCACTAAACCGCCCCCCTTGCGCCCATGAGGCTCAATTCGGGACGAGATCCTCTATCAGAACGCTCCCGTCGTGGTGAGCGGCTCCGCTTCGTGATTCCTTTTCCCAACGGTGCTGTGGAGCAGGAAGGTCTCGACATACTCAATGGCTTGCACGGGATCATTCTGAACGCCGCGGCGAATCTCATTGAAGGAGATGACTCGAGCACTTCTCTGTTCGCGGTTTTTCAGACGACGAATCAGTTCCAGAATGGCCATAGCCAACTTGTTGATCTGAGCGATGTTCTCGATTAAGTTGGTGTTCTTCATCTGAGAGCGATCCTGCCCAAAATCCACATCCAGAATGTAGTGGAGGTGGTTTTCGATCTGCCAATGATTTCGAACTGCACGTAGAAGTTGCTTTGCAATCTCGGGCTCAGTTGGGCTCAAGGATGAAATAGCGAACCTTCTCCGTAGTCTCCTCTTCTTTACCGCCGGCTCGAATCTCCGTCCGCCAACTTGTCTGCCGCACGATACACCCCTCTTTCAGCCCGAGCCAAACCTTGAGAAGCTCTTTCGGCAGAAGCTCTCCGGGGAGCACCTCAATGAGGCGCCGTTCTTTACGACCGTGTCCAACTTCTTTGGTTTCATGGTGATGCTCCACCGGTGTCTGCGAAAAGCAAAGCTCAATCTCCTTGCATAGCTTCCCTTGGTTTTGCTTCACGGCAAGACAATAATCAGCCCTCGCTTCGTTCATCAGCATCGTCACGAACTTACGTTGGCAGTGCATCGCATCTCCCGTGACGATAGTTCCCTGCAAGTCAAGCAATTGCGCGAACTTGAGAGCAGCAGGAATTTCATTGGACTTTTTGTCGATGAGCACCTGGGCGAAGGCAATGCCGGCTTCCGTGCTGTAGAAGCTCAGGAACTGATGCTGTTCTCCGCGCTCGTGCAGAAGGCGATCTTGCTCCCTTATCCGGGCGTCAACTTCCAGCGTTTTTCTACTCCCTACCCAGAGGTAGCTTAAAAACGGCAACGGTTGCCTGAAATAACCACAAAAATGACTTGCGCTTCGTGCGCTTTTTCTTTATAATCGAGAGTATTACGATACTCTCGAAAGAAGCCCGCAAATGTTCTTCAAGTACACCGTCCCAGTTCCGGTTGCTGCCGGCAAAATCAGTCGTCAAAAGACCAAAAGCGGTACGTACATTCTCTACGTCATCAGTCGTCAATATGACCCGGCAAAGAAGCACCCCCCGGGCTACTACGCTGAAGCGCTCAATTACGAATAAAGCTCAGCCGGACGCGAGAGCGTGAAGGGACGGTCCGAGGCGGCCGTGAGCCTGACCACGCTCTCAATCGTCTCGTCGGGCTTCCGGCTCGAGAGCGCTTCGCGGGCGCTTTCCCGGGCGTCGGAGATGCTTTCACTCCCGGTTTTCAGGAGCAGCGTTTCCCAGTGCCAGCGGCGTCCGAGAAAGTGAAGCGGCGAAGCGAGCACATCCAGATCCGCAATTTCGTCGCGCAGCCCCCAGCCGCCGTCATGACGCTCATGAGGTTGTGAAGCTCGCGTGCCGCCTCATCCCTTTCGCTCTCGTTTGATGCGGGCGCAAGGGATTCAGCATCAAGTCCCGCGAGCACGCGGCAAGCGCCTTCTTCCGGCTTAGGAGCCAGGAGCGCTGCGCAAATCCGGCGGCATGGGTGAGGGAGAAATCCCCCGCATCGGGAATTGAGGGCTTTCCGTAAGTACCCGACTGCCAGTGGTTCCAGCCTTCCGGCGTAAAGGTCCCCGAATGCATGAGGA
Source organism: Sutterella seckii (assembly GCF_009183815.1). Lineage (GTDB taxonomy): Bacteria > Pseudomonadota > Gammaproteobacteria > Burkholderiales > Burkholderiaceae_F > Sutterella > Sutterella seckii. The sequence goes on from NZ_WEHX01000003.1 coordinate 68,393, forward strand.
GCGTGCGCTGGCATTCGCGCGCCTGAGCCCGCCGGATGCGGTCGGAGAGGAGCTGATAGCCTTCGTTTTCCTTCCGGAATCCTGCGGGAAGACGGCTGTAGTCGGGTTCCTGAATGCCGGAAGCGGATTCAGAGACGCCGAAGCGGCCGCGGGAGTCGTCGGACACGAACCGCCACTCAAGCGTGAAGGCCGCAGGGGGAATCTCTCCCGGCATGAAACCCTTGAGGAATCAGGCCGAAAGGAGATCCACCTGCTCGCGCAGGTGCTTAGAGAGAAGCGCGCGGGCTTCCTCTTCGTCGCCGTGCTGAATGGCGCGCAGCAACTCGCGCTCCTGACGGGCGATGTTCATGAAGAAGGCCGGGTCATTCTGCGGAAGCCTCGGCGTCGTCTTTTCAAAGTACGTGATGAGCGCGGCCGAGAAGACCTGGAGCACGCGGTTGCCGCAGGACTCAAGCAGGATGAGATGGAATTCACGGTCCCAGCGGTCGGCTTCGTGCGTATTGCCGGCATTCAATTCAATGCGGCAGATGGCGTCGTCGAGACGGCCGAGAAGGGCCGGCGTCATGCGGCGCACGCAGAGCGGAATGATGTTGACCTCAATCAGGAGGCGCGCTTCGATGAATTCGCGGATGTCGAAGTTCGCAATGTCCATCTGCACCTGAATCTGCGAGGAGAGATGCTTCGGCCCCATGGCGTTCACCGTCATGCCGCGCTTCGGCGCCCGATCGACAATGCCCATCTGGGAGAGCACCGCAAGGGCTTTTCTTACCTTGTAGCGCGTAACGTTGAAGCGTTCGGCGATTTCCGCCTCGGTATCAATGCGTCCGCCCGCTTTCGCCTGGCGAAGAATGTGCTTATGGATGGCGCGGAAAAGCGTGTCCTCGTCAACGGGGGCGTCGGACAAATAGTTCTGTTCCAAAGCAGTAACCTCTTCAGGGAAATATTGAGGGGAGCGGCCGGGAGGCGCGCGGAGATTTGTCGACCAGAGTCAATTAATGCATTCTACGCGGCCTCAGGGCTTTTTGGCGTCAATTCCTCGCAGTCGTCAGAAAGCCCGGGAGCGCCGTTTTCAGAGCGTCGCCGCAGCGGGCATTTCGAGCGCGCGGGCTTCGTTCTGAAGCTCATAGAGGAGCTTCAGTGCATCGCGAGGCGAAAGACTGTCGATGTCGGCGCTACCGATCCGTTCGATGAGGGCGAGGATTGCCGGATCGACCGGTGCTGCAGAGGGCGCTTCCGCGGCCTCGGGTTCCGGTTCGGGCGGCATGAGGAGGCTTTCGCCGAAGAGATTCGGCAGAGGCGAATCGACCGTATTGGCGCGCTCCTCGAGCTTCGCGAGAAAACCCTTGGCGCGGCGCACGACATGGGCGGGGATGCCCGCGAGCTGGGCAACGGCAATGCCGTAGCTTTTCGATGCCGCGCCCTCGGAGATTTCATGCATGAAGACGATGCCGGAGCGGGTCTGCGAGGCGGAAACATGGACGTTCGCCACTTCGCGCAGTTCCTGAGCGAGCGTCGTAAGCTCGAAGTAGTGCGTGGCGAAAAGCGTGAAGCTTCTCGTTTTCTGCACGAGCTCCTGAGCGATCGCGGCGGCAAGCGACAAGCCGTCGAAGGTCGAGGTGCCGCGGCCGATTTCGTCCATGAGCACGAGGCTTTTGTCGGTAGCCTGCGAAAGAATCGCTGCGGCCTCCGTCATCTCCACCATGAAGGTGGAGCGGCCGCGGGCGAGGTCGTCCGAGGCGCCGATGCGGGTGTGGATGCGGTCGACAGGGCCGATTTCGGCTGCTTCCGCCGGCACGAAGCTTCCTGCCCAGGCAAGGAGAACAATGAGTGCGACGCTCCTCATGTAGGTCGACTTGCCGCCCATGTTGGGGCCGGTAATGATGAGCATGCGGCGGCCGTCCTCGAGGCGGCAGCTGTTGGGAACGAAGCTTTCGAGCGTCGTTTCGACGACCGGATGCCTTCCCTTTTCAATGCGGATTCCGGGATGGTCGGTGAGAACGGGGCGCACCCAGCGGTGCGAGTCGGCGTGTTCGGCAAGTCCCGTCACGGCATCAAGCTCGGCAATGGCTTTGGCCGCGGCAAGGAGCTCCGCCGCCCGTTCCCCGAGCTTCGCGACGAGATCGTCGTAGAGCGCCTTTTCGAGCGTCTGCGCGCGTTCGCGCGCGGAGAGAATGCGGTCCTCGAGCTCCTTGAGTTCGGGCGTGATGAAGCGTTCGCTGTTCTTAAGGGTCTGCTTTCTCTGATAGCGGGCGGGCACGCGGTCCGCGGCGGTCTTTGAGACTTCGATGTAGAAGCCCGACACCTTGTTGTACTGCACGCGAAGGGTCTGAAGCTTCGTCGCGGCCCGCTCGCGCTCCTCCATCTCGAGGAGAATGCGGCTCGTGTCGTCTCTGAAGTGCCTCAGTTCCGCAAGCTCCGGGCTGTAGCTCGAGGCGATCACGTCGCCGTCGCGCAGGAGCACCGCAGGTTCGGGAAGGAGCGCTTTGTTGAGGAGCTCCCCGATCATGGCGGGAAGCCTGAGGCTTTCGCCTAAGGCCGCAAAGAATTCGAGCGGCTGAGCGGAAAGCCATTTTTCGAGCGAGTCGATGCGGGGCAGAGCGTCCCTCAGCGACGCGAGCTCGCGCGGACGGACGGTTCCGAGCGCAATGCGGCTCGAAATGCGCTCGACGTCGGGGAGCGTATTGAGGCCGGTGCGGAGGTTTTCGAGGAGCCTTTCCGTTGAGAGGATGCTCTCAATGGCTTCCTGACGAATCTCGGCGAGCTTTTTGTCGCGCACGGGCTGGTTGAGCCAGCGGCGCAGTTCCCGGCTTCCCATCGCGGTGGCGCAGTGGTCGAGCACCGAAAAGAGTGTCGGCCCGTCGCCCAAAGGCGAGAGGCTCTGATCGATTTCAAGATTGCGCCTGGTCGACGGGTCGAGGACGACGAATTCGCTTTCCTTCACGAGCTTCAGGGGCTCAATGAAGGGCATGAGGTCGACCTGCGTTTCCGCCGTGTAGTCGAGAAGCGCGTTGGCCGCGGCGAGGATGGTGTTTTTGCCCGAAACGCCCCAGGCATCGAGGTTCGCGAGCCCGAAGGTGCTGCAGAGCATTTCCGCCCCGCGCCTGCCGTCGAAGTGCCAGTTGGGAAGCGAGGAAACGACGAGTTCGGGGTGCGCCTCGCGAAGCGCCTGACGGCGGGATTCGGCAACGAGCACTTCCGAGGGGTGGATGCGCGAAATGGCGCTCGCAAAGGCGTCGGCAGAGACTTCTTCGGCACGGAAGTCGCCGTTCGAGAGCGTGAGCCAGACGAAGCCGAAGGGTTCTGCTTTCTTCCTGGGCCAGTCGATCGCGAGAAGCGTCGAATCGGATTTCTCAGGCAGGAGCGACGTTTCCGTGAGGGTTCCCGGCGTCACGATGCGCGACACCTTGCGCTCGATCATGCCTTTGCCCGGCGTTCCCATCTGTTCGACGATGACGACGCTTTCGCCGAGCCTCACGAGCTTCGCAATGTAGGTGTCGAGCGAAACAAAAGGGATTCCCGCCATCGGAATGGGCGTTCCGTCGGTGAGCTTGCCGCGCTTCGTGAGCGTGATGCCGATCAGGCGGTTGGCGCGGACGGCATCGTCGAAGAAAGTTTCGTAGAAGTCTCCCATCCGAAAGAGCACGAGCGTTTTCGGGTAGCGGTTCTTCACCTCAACGAACTGCCGCATTGAGGGGGTGAAGAGTTCAGGATTGCTGAAATCGGGCTGAACGGAAGCTTCTTCTGCCATGGGGGATTGTTTCGCTTACAAAAAACCGTCCGGCCTCAGAACCCGCTCGCGCAGAAAGTGCCTGAGGGCCGGTCGGAGGCGGACGGTCATTGCCGGGACGAGTCCCGGCGCCTGAAAAGAAATTTATTCGCTCTTTTTGGTCGAGAGCGTGCGGCGCGGAGCCTTCGCTTCGGGCTTGGCGGCATTTTCCTCGGGCTCGGTCTTGATGGTGCCCACGAGCGGGAGGAGCTGCGCGAAGATCTTGGGGTTGCCCGCGCAGACGTTGCCGGACTCGAGCCAGTTTTCGCCGCCCTCGAGGTCGGTGATGAGGCCGCCCGCTTCAAGAACGAGCAGGCCGCCGGCGCAGATGTCCCACGGATTGAGCTTGAGTTCCCAGAAGCCGTCGTAGCGGCCGCAGGCAACCCAGGCGAGGTCGAGCGCGGCCGAACCGGGGCGGCGGATGCCGGCCGAGCGTTCGGCAACGCGGCGGAAGCCCGCGAGGTAGCCGTCGAAGTCGCAGCCGCGGCGGAAGGGGAAGCCCGTGCCGATGAGGGAGCGCCTCATTTCATCCGTTTCGGAGACGCGGATGCGGCGGTCGTCGAGCTTCGCGCCCTGGCCCTTGGCGGCGGTGAAGAGCTCGTTCTTCGCGACGTCGTAGATGACGGCGACGATCGGTTCGCCGCGGAAGGTGAGCGCGATCGAAACGCAGTACTGCGGAAGCCCGTGAATGAAGTTCGTCGTGCCGTCGATCGGGTCGATGATCCAGAGGTAGTCGCTCTTCGAGTCGCCGGTGCGGCCGGCTTCTTCAGAGAGCACGGCATGGTGCGGATAGGCCGACATGAGCTCGCGGATGATGACGGCTTCTGCCGCCTTGTCCGCCGAGGTGACGAAGTCGTTTGCGGCTTTATCGGAGATTTCCAGCAGATCGCGGTCTTCGGCGGCGCGGTTGATTTCGCGCGCGGCCATGCGCGCGGCCTTGGTGGCGGTGGCAACGAAAGCCTGAAGCGACGACGTGGGCGTGGGCATTTGTTTGAGCTCGATAGATTGAAAACGGGGACGAAAGGAAGGTCCGGAGAACCGAAAAAGCGAGGGCTCAGGAGCCCCTTTCATGAACGGGGCGTGATTCTAACAAAAGGCGGCTTCTCCTGCCCGCACGGGAGATCGCCGGGGAAGCGGTTCGGCGCTTTATCGGGGCCGCTAGAATTAGAGTTTAACTGCTTGAAATATTTTCCTCATTCCCCAATCTTTAGCGTTATGACTGAGAAAAAGGCTTCCGCCGCCCCGAAGAAGAGTGCTTCTGCGACAAAAACGAAGCCCGCGCGGAAATCTGCTGCCGTGAAGCCCCGCAGGCGCCGCAGCGGCATCAATGCCGAGGCGCTCGTGCGCGAAAAGGCGCACGCAGAGGCTCAGGCGAGTCAGCTGACGCCGGAAGGAAAAGTCCAGGCGGTTGAATTCGAGGAAGCGTTCCCCGTTCTGCCGATCGATGCAGAGAAGGATCCGAATGCGCCGCGCACGGGTCCTGCGAAGCTTCCCGACCTTGCGCTCATTGAAAAGGCGGAAGCGCAGGCGCGCGACAAGAAGGCAAGACGGAAGACGTCTGCCGAAAAAAAGAGCGTTTCGAGCGGAACGCTCCTGCGCCAGAAGCTTTCAGAACTTCTCAGAAATTCGCTTCAGGAAGCGGCCGACCATCTTTTAGGGCGCTCGAGCCCCGAGTTCGCGCTTGTTCCCCTCAACCCGGTCCGCGTCATCATCGCGATTTCGGGCGGACGCGACTCGATGGCGCTCCTCGACGTCGCCGCGAAGCTCCTTCACGAAAAGCGTCAGGCCCTGATTGCCGGCATGCGGGCGGTCTACGTCCATCACGGGCTTGAAGCCGATGCCGACAAGTGGGAGGACCTCTGCCGATCGGAATGCGAAAAGCGCTCGGTTGAGTTTGAGTGCATTCATGTGCGCGTTTCCGAAAAAGGCGAGGGCGTCGAGGCCGCAGCGCGCGAGGCGCGCTACAAGGCCCTCGCCCGTCATGCCCTGAAGGAAGGCTTTGACGTCGTCGTTACGGCGCACCACGAGGACGACCGGATTGAAACATTTCTGCTTCAGTGGATGCGCGGAGCGGGTCTCGACGGTCTTGCGGCCTTCCCGGAGGTGCGCGAGCTTACGCCCCCGTCGGCTGAGGATGCGCCCGCCGTTCAGGAAGGACGCCTCGTTTTTCTGCTGAGGCCCTGGGCGGCGCTGCCGAGAAAGGAAATCGAGCGCTATGTGCGCAATCGCCGGATCGGTTACGTGGATGATCCGGATAACGACAATCCCCGGTTCGCGAGGAACCGCGTGCGGCACGAGGTGATTCCGCTCCTCGAGAAAATCCGCCCCGGATTCAGAAGCACGGCGGCGCGCTCGGTGTCGCTTGTCGCTGAAGCCCTTGAGGTCCTGAAGAGCGTTGCCCGCTCCGACCTAGAACGCTGCCGGTCGGAAGAGCGCCCGAAGGGCCTCTCGATCTTCCGCCTTCTTGAACTCATTCCGGCCCGTCAGGCCTGGTGCCTGCGCGCATGGCTTTCAGCGGAAGGCCTGAGGCCCATTTCGAAGGCAAGGCTCGAGGACATGCTGCGGCAGGTTCGGGAGACTCATTCCGATGCGTCCTTTGCCATCCGCCTTCAGGGGAAGGAAATCCGACGCTGGGGGCCGGATCTCGTCATCCGCAATGTCGTCACGAAGCGGCTCGCCGCCGACTCGAGCGCTGTCGTGAGAACCCAGGCGGGCGACATTGCGCTCCCCGACTGGGGCGGCGTCATTGAAGTCATTCCCTGCCAGCCCGGAGAGCCCGGCATCGCGCGCTCGAGGCTCATGGACCGCACGGCGCGGCTCGAAGCGCGTTCGAGCAGCGGCCAGACGAAGCTTCGCCTCTGGATGCTCCGTCCCGCGAAGCCCCTGAAGGACCTCTACAGCCAGGCGGGGATTCCTGCATATGCCCGCGTCGACCTGCCCCGGCTCTGGCTCAACGGCGAACTCCTTTTTGCTGCCGGCCTCGGCATGGACGTGCGGATGCAGGATGATCCGGAAAAATTCCCCGATCGCGTGAAGCTTCGCTGGCACCCCGATCACTCCCTCTGGGACGACCGGGCGGTGCCCAATTACGCAGAGCTTCCGCAGGCCGAGCGCCTTCTTCGCGAGGAGCGCGTGCGCGAAGCGCAGAAGCGCCTCGGCGCGAAAAAGGAGTAGCGCTTCGTGGAAAGCCGGGCTGCTCAGCTGGAGATTCTGCGGTTCTGGGAAGAAATAGAGCTTCTCACGCCGGAGGATTTCCGCAAAAAGGATGCGGAAGGCACGTTCTGGAGCGAGTGGCGCCCCGGACGCTTTTCCGGAAACGAGGCTGAGGCCGTCGAGCGCTGGCAGTCGATGCGGCTCCATGAGGCTTACGAATACCCGGCCAAGGCCCCGCGGAGCCTCCTCGAGGCGGATCTTCCCTTCTTTACGGTGTACCTCGGCGTCATTGAAAAGCGCCTCGTTTATCGGCAGCTTCTCAGGGAATTCAGCGGGATTGAGGGAAAGGAGAGCCCGGAAAGGGCCCTCGATCACCCTGCCTTTGCGGGAAGCATGGATTCGATCTGGGGCGAAATGAGCTCATCCTCCATTGCAGGCTCCGATCTGAGAGGGCAAACCTATCTCGCGCGCTTTCAGCTCAATCCCTGGGGAAAGTACATTGACGAAAGCTTTGAGGCGGCGGGCTTCTGCGGCGCGCTGAGGTATCTGCGCGCCGAAAAGGCGCGTCTCAGGGAGGCGGAGGATCTGAGGCTCGTGGAAGGGGCGCTTCTCAGGTGCGAACGCATGGCGCGCTGGATGGAGGCTGAGGTTGCCCGCGTCTGCGGTCAGTCTGCGGACGCCGGCTCGGGCCTTGCGGTCAAGGCCGAACAGATTGACGGCGACCCCGTGATGATTCGCCTCACGGACCCCATGGAAGACGCGGAGCCTGTGGCCGAAGGCTTCATCTGCGAACTCTCCGACCAGCTTGCGCGCGGTGCGGGGCTCCCCGAGGGGCTTTCCTGCGTCGTCAAGACGACGCTTTCGCGGCCTCTGCGGAGAAAGGCTCCGGAACCCGGGCCGTTAAGGAGCTTCTACCTTGCGGACATCCGGGCGGCGCGCGTTGCGCTCATGCATGCAGGCGGCCGTTCCATTCTTGCTCCCGATATGGAAAGACTCCGCGGACTCGATTCGAGGGCGGCGCCCGAAGCCGGAGACGCTCCCAAGGAAGTGCTCCAGGAGGAAGTACCGGTGAATGCCGCCGATCAGCTTTCTCCGGAAGACCTCGATCTCCTTCAGCCCGTGAGCGGCCCGCTCGCGAGACTCCTTGCGCTCGGAAGCGGGAAGGACGTCAGCCGCACGGATCTCCTCAAGTCCCCCGCGGCGCTCGCGGACCTTCTGAAGCCCGAGGGGCTCCCTTCAGGGCGATGGCCCGCAGACCCCTCGCACCATCTCTACCTCGCCCAGCAGGCGGCCGTCTCGGGCATCCTCCGGGCGGGCGAGGGCTTCGGGCCTCTCGTTTCCGTGAACGGCCCTCCGGGCACGGGCAAAAGCTGGCTCCTGAGAGACATCATTGCCGAGATCGTGACGCGGCGCGCGAGACGGATTGCAGAGAAGAATTCGTCAAGGGATGTTTTCGACTGGGAGCATCCCGTCGTCTGGGAGCTTTCCGCCAACCGCACCGATTCGCTCACGCCCGTGCAGCCCGGCATTGCGGAGGATTCGCTCATGGTGGTGGCCTCCAACAACAATGCTGCGATCCGCAACATTACGGACTCGCTCCCCCGGAGCTACGGCCTGAGGGATCCCAGGCCCGACCCCTCGACGGGCGGCACGAGGCCCGCCTTTTCCTACTGGCGCGACTGCGCGCTCGGGATGATGGCGCTCGCCGTCGAAATGAAGCCTCTCGCGCGCACCGGAAAAAAGGGGCGTTCGGCGCCGAAGGGCCATGGAGGCGCATCAGAAGACGACGACCCGAACCTCTCTTTCGAGGACGGAAATGCCGGCCTCCCGGACCTTTCGCGGGAGGAGTGGCAGAAGCTTCCTGCGGCAAAGCGCAGGCAGATGCTCCGCGAGACGCTCCTCAAGCGCGTGAAGTCGCCTGAGGAAGTCTGGGGACTCTCCTCGGCGACCCTCGGGAGCCGCCGCAACTGCGGCCGGTTCGTTCAGGCCGTCATGGGGATCGGCATGACCAATCCCTTCGGCTCCACAATTCAGCAGCAGATCGACGACGTGCTCGATCAGCTCGACCTCATGCGGCGCCTCCCGGAGGAAGACTGGCTGAGCGCCCGGAAGCGCTTTCGCGAGCTTGATGAAAAGGTCCGGGTCCGCCGGGAGCGGATGGCTGAAAGATGCCGCACGCACCGCGTGGTGCCGCAGGTCTTTTCGACGCCTCTGGCCGAAGATCCCTCGCAGCATAAGCTCACCCTCTGGGTGGACGAGGAATTCGAGCGCCTGCGCTCGGAACTCTTTGAAGCGGCGATGGATCTCCATGCGGCGACGCTCGTGGCGCAGGCCGATGCCGCAAAGAAGGGGCTTCGGGCAGCGGCCGGCTATCTGCTCGCCGGCATGCCTCATTTTGAGTCGGGCTCGGCGCGCCAGGTCTTCGAGTTCCTCTCCTTTCTCATTCCGGTCATTTCCACGACGCTCGCGAGTGCCGGCCGGCTTTTCGCGCAGGTCGGGCCTTCGGAACTCCCCTGGGTCTTCATCGACGAGGCGAGTCAGGCGTCGCCCCAGGCCGCCGTCGGCATTCTCAACCGCGCCCGCCGGGCAGTGGTCTTAGGCGACCTGAGGCAGCTGATGCCGGTCGTCACCATGCCGGAGCCCCTCGCCGAATTTCTGCGCGGCCGCCACCCGCTCGTAGATGAAGTCTGGTCGCCCATGAAGAGTTCGCTCCAGTCTCTCGCGGATGCCTCAATGGAGGCGGGAACGAGCATCCGCGACAGCGTCTCCCATGAGGATGTGTGGACGGGGCTTCCGCTTCGCACGCACCGGCGCTGCCTCTCGCCCATGTTCGAGATCGCCAATGCCCTTTCCTATGCCGGGCAGATGGTGCAGATGACGCCCCGCGTGGATGACGGACGGCCCGCGCAGAGCTGCTGGTACGACATCGTCGGAAAGTCCTACGTGCCGCCCGTCAGGGTGTCGAAAAAGGGCAGAAGGACGCAGGGCGCCGGAGGCGACCCCAAGATGATCCGCGAGGAGATGGCGTGGCTCAGAAAGCTCCTCGTGGAATTCCATGCCGACCGCCTCAATCGCGGACTGAGCGTCTTTGTTCTGTCGCCCTTCAGAGCGGTTGCCGAAGGCGCGGGCCGGATCATCCGCGAGCTCGGCCTCAGGGATTTCAATGCCCGTGCGGGCACGGTGCATACCTTCCAGGGTCAGGAAGCGGACGTCGTCATTCTGGTTCTCGGCTCGATTCCGGGATCGAAGGGAAGGCGGCAGCGACGCTGGGCCTCGATGCCCGCCAACCTTCTCAATGTGGCCGTCACGCGCGCGAGGCGCGATCTCATCGTGATCGGCGACTGGGGCGAGTGGACGCTCGAGCCTGCTGTCGGCATCCTTGCCGGAGCGCTTCCGAGAAAAGTGCAGTACCTGGAGCCCGGTGATTACGCATTCAATGCGGACGCGGAGGCGATGAGAGCGGCGCTCGCCGGCAGGCTCTTTGGTTCAGAGACGCCGGCAAAGGCCTGAAGACGGCATGAAAAAGAAAAGCCGCCCGGGGAATTTCTATTCCCGCCGGACGGCCTTCTTCGGGCAATGTGAAGAATCACCCGAAAATCTTCATGTAGATCCAGCCCGGGATGCCCCAGATGGCGAGAAAGACGATCGCCATGGCAAGGAGCTGAACGGCATGGCTGCCGCCCGACATGGAGAGAACGGCGGGTCCGATGTTGTCCCAGACCTTGAAGAGAAGAATGAAGGACGCAATCGCCCAGATCAGGGCGAGAACAATCGTAATGAAGGTAAACATTCTGAATTCACCTGACTTGAAAAGAGCTGGCGGGAAATTTCGGGTTGTTTCGGAGAATGTTAGTCTTTCCCAATTAACCCCGTCTTACTGCTTTCGTTATGCCCACCTACGACGTCATTCTCCCTGAAGGTCATGTCATTCTGCGCGACCGCGCTACCGGAGCTGAGCTCCGGCTTTCCGCCGCGAACGGCCCGCTCTGTCTCGGGAGCGCCAACTTCTCCTTTTCGCTCGACCTGAAGCCTTTTGATGGGAAAGAGCGTCGGGAGCCGGAGGCGCCGGCGCAGAACTCTGGCGTCCTGCCGGAGGGCGTGCACGATGAAATAGCAGAAGCACTCGAGCGCTTCCGCCGGCCTGCGCCCGGGAGCGGTCCGGAGACGGAGCTGCCCTTTCTCTCTCCCGCTGAGAACCTCGTGCCTGAAAAGAGCGGCGGGAAGGACGCCGGGCCCGCGCTGAGGGTGCTCGATGCCCCGCTCGAGTCGCTCACCGAACGCGAATTCGAGAAGACGCTGGAAAGTCTTGTCCGGGCGCGCGACGATGCGGCGCGCGAAGCGGAGTTTCTCGAGGAGATCGAAGCCGACCCGGAGGATGTTGCCGAGCTCCGGGCGCACAAGCAGGCGCTCGACGAGCGCTTCGCCCGGGTTTCGAAGCGCTTCGACGCCTGGCGGAAGCTTCAGAAGCGGCTCGACGAAGAGCGCGGCATTAATGAATCGCCGTAAGGATGATCATCCAGATGGGAAGCGCAATCGAGGCGAGAAGCGTCGTTGAGGCAACCGACGTCGTCGCGAATTCCACGTCCGCGTGGTGGTAGCGCGCAAGCACGGCGATCTGCGTGATGCAGGGGAGCGCCGCCTGGATCACGTACACCTTGGCGAAAAGCTCCGGCACGGGCAGAACCATCGTGAGGCCGAGGCATACCAGAGGGCTCACGAGGAAGCGCCCGAAGAGGACGAGCATCAGATCCTTCGAGAATTTGATGTTGCGGATCCCGATCGTATGGATCATGAGGCCGATGAAGATGAGCGCGAGAGGCGTCGTGATTCCGCCCATGTACTTCGCCGCTGCCATCACGGGCTCGGGGAACTTGAGGTCGAGGAGGAGCAGAATGATGGCGAGCAGGAATCCGCAGAGGGGCGGCGAAAAGACGCGCTTCACGGTCGTGAGCGAGAGCACCTTCGGCGCTTCCCGGTGTTCGCTCTTCACGCCGTCCATGGCTTCGAGATAGTTCCCCATGGTCCAGAAGAACGTCGTGTTGGCGAAGAAGTAGAGAAGCGTCGGAATGACGGCTTCCTCGCCGAAGAGCGCGATCGAGACCGGGAGCCCGATGAACATGTTGTTCGAGGCGGTATAGGCCGAGGAAAAGATCCCGGAGTGCGTGGTCGTTACATGCCCGAGCCGGATGATGATGCGGCTCGTGAAGAAGACGAGCCACATCGAGATGAAGGGAATCACCATGGGGCCCGCGAGCGCGATCAGCTCGTCGTGCGTGAGCCGCTCGGAGACGCTTGCAAAAAGGTAGCAGGGCAGCGACAGAAACGTGACGAGCCGGGCAATCAGCTGCGTCGCCGTCTGGTCGTACCAGCCCTTTGAGGCCGTCCAGTACCCCGCTCCTGCGAGGAGTCCCATGATGATGACGCAGTTGATGGATTTGAGAAATGCTTCAAGCATGAGCGGGCACTTAATAAACAAGGAAGAATCTTTAAATTTTATGCTCCGCCGGGCCTCGGAAAAGGGAGCGCGAAGCTAATCCTTAAGCGGGATGGCGGTCCCTTGAGCATCCTCAAGCTTCATGCGGCGGCTGAGCCAGAAAGAGACGAGAACGAGAAGGAAGCTCGATGCAAGAAAGATGATGGAGACGCATAGCCTCGCGTCGCCCATGGCGGTAAAGGGCGCAATGACGCCCCCGCCGATGAAGGTGACGGAGCCGAGAATCGCAGCGGCAAAGCCGGCGCGGGCGCGATGAAGCGTGAGCGCGGCGGTCATGGCCGCCGGAAGCGTGAGGCCGAGCGAGGTGAGGACAAGAACGTAGCAGATGAGTGTCAGGAAGAGGGAAACGTCGAACGCAAAGACGAGCGCGAGAAGGAGACTTGAGGCAAGCATCCCGGCCGCGCCCAGATGAATCGCCTTCAGAGGACTTGCGAGACGGCCCGAGACTGCGGCGCCCAGCGTAATGGCAAGCGCCATGCCGCCGAAGGTGAGGCCGTAAAGTTCGGAGGAGAGGCCGAAATGTCCCCGGAAAATGAAGGGCGAGGAGGAAATGTGGCCGAAGAGGACGCAGGAGGCAAGAAACTGCTGCAGGACGATCGCGATGAAGATCGGATCGGAAAAGAGAATCGATGCGCTTTTGCGGACGGTTTCCGGCGTACGGGCTTTCGTTTTGCGGCTTTGCGCGCGCGGGAGCGTTTCCCTGAGCGCAAAGACCGTAAGCGCAAGAAGCACGATGCCCGCCGCGAACATGAGCCAGAAAATGCCGCGCCAGCCTGCGAAGTCCGCAATGAGTGCGCCGAGGAGCGGCGCCGTCACGGGCGCAATGCCCTGGATCGAGCCCATGACGCCCATGAAGCTTCCGAGCTCGCGTCCCGTGTAGCGGTCCGCGGCAATGGATCGCGACATGACGATGGCGCCCGAAGCGCCGAGCCCTTCGAGAAAGCGCATGACGAGAAAGAGCTCAATCGAGGGCGCCGCAGCAGCGAAGGCCGTGGAGACGGCAAAAATGAGAAGGCACCCGGCTAGCGGCTTCTTTCTCCCGGACTGGTCGGAAAGCGGTCCCACGAGAAGCTGCCCGACGGCAAGCCCCCACATGGTTGTCGAGAGGCCGAGCTGCACGGCAGAGGGCTAGGCGCCGAAGTCGCGCGTCTGCTCCGGGAATGTCGGGAGATAGAAATCGGTGACGAAAGGACCGAAAGCTGCGAGGGCAGCAAGGAAAATGAGGAGAAAAATGCGGCTGTTCTGTTGTTCTGGCATCGAAGACGGCACTGAGCGGCTGGAAATGGATTCCCAAAACGGGAAAACGGGATTCTAAAAAGTTTTTCTCTTTGCTTTCCGGCATCTGAAAGTTTGCCGCAAACGGATTCTTGGATTAGAGTTCAGTTCCTCTGATAGTTACCGCTTACAAACAATGACCACGATCTTTGATGCTGCTTCCAATCCGCCCCCCGGCAATGCCGACCGTCCGACGGTGCGCGTGCCGAGATCCGGACGCGCGAAGAAGAACCGCCGCGCCGACATTCTGCAGACGCTCGCGCAGCTTCTTGAGGACCCGCACTGCGACCGCATCACCACGGCTCAGATTGCAAAGAAGCTCGACCTTTCCGAAGCCGCGCTCTACCGCAGCTTTCCCTCGAAGGGCGCCATGTTTGATGCGCTCATTGAATTCTGCGAGACGAGCCTTCTCGAACTCTTCGGGCGCATTCGCGAAGACCAGTCGCTCAAGGCTACCGGCCGCATCCAGGTGATGGTGACGGTGCTCCTCGACTTCGCGGACGCGAACCGCGGACTCGCGCGCGTCATGACCGGACAGGTGCTCATGAAGGAGGACCCGAAGCTCATCGAGCGCATGACGCACCTCGTCGACAAGCTTGAAATGGGCCTGAGGCAGACCTACCGCGACGCCGTGATGGCGCGCGAGCTCCCGGCAGACTTCAACGCTGATGCGCACGCAAATCTCGTCATCAACTGGGTGCTCGGACGGTGGCTGAGGTTCGTGATGACGGGCTTTAAGGTTCGCCCCAACGGCGTGAGTCCGGTCGCCATGGCGCCCTTCTTCATCTGACGTTTTCTCCGGGAGCCGCAGAAGATGCCTTTTTCGATCTGGCTTGCCTTTACGGGCGCGAGCTTCCTGCTCGCGATTGCTCCGGGACCGGACAACCTCTTCGTGCTCACGCAGTCGGCCGTTCACGGCGTGCGCGCGGGCGTCATCGTCGTGCTCGGACTCTGCACGGGGCTGATTCTGCAGACGATTGCCGCGGCGCTCGGCCTCGCCGCGGTGGTGGCGGCCGCTCCGGCTCTTTTCTGGGCCATCAAGTGCCTCGGCGCCGCGTATCTTCTCTACCTTGCCTTCATGGCCTGGACGCACGCAAAGGACGGCGCTGAAGGACGGGGTGCGGTTTCCCTCTCGCCCTTCGCCCTCTGGCGCCGCGGCGTCATCATGAACATCACGAACCCGAAGGTGCTCATCTTCTTCCTCGCCTTCTTCCCGCAGTTCGTGCCGGCAGGCGTAACGGGCATGCCGCTCGTCATTCAGATGGTGATTCAGGGCGCCACCTTCATTGCAGCAACCCTCATCGTTTTCTGCGGCATCGCCTGGGGTGCGGGAACGCTTGCCGACCGGCTGAGAAGCCCCCGGTTTCAGGAGGCGCTCAACCGCATTTCTGCGGTGATCTTCCTTGGTCTTGCGGTCTTCACCCTGATTCCCTGACCGCTTCGGCGCCGGCAGTCCGGATGCTCTCAAAAGAACAAAGCCCGTCTGAATCCAGGCGGGCTTTGTTCTTTTGGAATGCGGTGAAAGCGGATCAGGCCTTCCGCTGTCGGTCGAGTCCGAGCTCGGACATGATCGTCGCGGAAATTTCCTCAATCGACTTCGTCGTGGAGTTGAGCCAGCGGATGCCTTCGCGGTGCATCAGCTCCTCGGCATCGCGGATTTCCATGCGGCAGTTTTCGATGCTCGCGTAGCGGCTTCCCGGGCGGCGTTCGTTGCGGATTTCCGAGAGCCTTTCAGGAGCGATGGAGAGGCCGAAGAGCTTGTTTCTGAGCGGAAGCAGCGCTTCGGGGAGCGACCCGCGGTCGAAGTCTTCCGGAATAAGCGGATAGTTGGCGACCTTGATGCCGAACTGCATCGCGAGGAATAGCGAGGTCGGAGTTTTGCCGGAACGCGACACGCCGACCAAAATCACGTCGGCATCGTCGAGTCCGCGGTTCGTCTGGCCGTCGTCGTGCTGCAGGGTGTAGTCGATGGCGGCAATTCGGCGCTGATACTTTTCGTCGTCGCGGATGCGGTGGGTCAGGCCGATGCTGTGGGCGCTCTTCATGCCGAGCTCGGTTTCAAGGGGACCCACGAACTTGCGGAAGAGGTCGATGATGTGGCCGGAAACTATTTCGTTGAAGCTTCTCATGATTTCGGGCTCAACGAAGGTCGTGAAGATGATGGGCCTCAGACCGTCCTCTTTCTCAACGGCATTGATGCGGCGCGCCGTATCAATGGCTTTCTCCATCGTGTCGACGAAGGGAATGCGCGTCTGGTGATAGTGCAGATCAGGGAACTGCGTGAGGATCGAATGCGCAAGCGTTTCGGCGGTAATGGCCGTTCCGTCGCTCACGATGAATACCTGACGGGTCTTCTCGGCTTTCTGCGGATCGAGTTCCTGATCTGTCATGTGGAAAGCTCCTGGCACTTTAGGAAAAGGCGCGGCCGCCCGAAGGATTGAGGCGGCGCAGCGTTGGTGAATTGGAAAAAAGAGAATTTTAGACGCTTCCGCCGGGGGCTGTTTTTGTTGCAGAGGCGTCAGAAAATCTGCCTTTACGCGCCTCTCTGTACGTCTATAGGGAATTCCGGGTATGGAAAAGCACTTAAAGCGGTTAGAATGCGCCTGTTTTTCCAAACTCGACCCCGCCCTGAAGCCCATGGGCGGGACCATCCAGAGGATAAAAATGGTACAGGGTCGCTACGTTTTCCCCTTCAGCCAGCTTCGCATGACGGACGTTGATCGCGTCGGCGGCAAGAACGCCTCGCTCGGCGAGCTGCTCAGCCAGCTTACGAGCGCCGGCATCCGTGTTCCCGACGGCTTCGCCACGACGGCTGAGGCCTTCCGTCTCTTCCTGCGCGAAGGCGGACTTGAGGACCGCATTCATGAACGCCTCAAGACGCTCAATGTTGATGATGTGAAGGCGCTTGCCGCTGCCGGTGCGGAAATCCGCGGCTGGATCGAAAAGGCGCCTTTCCCGGCTGAGCTCGAAAAGGAAATCCGCGAGTTCTACGAATGGCTTCGCGACGGCCGCGACATTTCCGTCGCCGTGCGTTCTTCGGCTACCGCCGAGGACCTTCCGGATGCATCCTTCGCCGGTCAGCAGGAAACCGTGCTCAACGTGAACGGCATCGACGCCGTTCTCAGCCACATGAAGGAAGTCTTTGCTTCCCTCTACAACGACCGTGCCATTTCGTACCGCGTCCACAAGGGCTTCACGCACGCTGAGGTCGCGCTTTCCGCGGGCGTTCAGCGCATGTGCCGCTCCGACAAGGGCGCTGCCGGCGTGATGTTCACGCTCGATACGGAATCGGGCTTCGACAAGGTGGTCTTCATCACCGCTTCCTACGGCCTCGGCGAGACGGTCGTGCAGGGCGCGGTGAACCCCGACGAGTTCTACGTCTTCAAGCCCACCCTCGACGAAGGCAAGTTCCCGATCATCCGCAAGTCGCTCGGCTCGAAGCTGATCCGCATGGAATTCGAAACCGACGCCTCGACGGGCCGCACGGTCCGTACGGTCGATGTTTCTCCGGAAGACCGCCGCAAGTTCGCGATCACCGACGACGACGTGATCGAGCTCGCTAAGTTCGCCCGCATCATCGAGAAGCACTACGGCCGCCCGATGGACATCGAATGGGGCAAGGACGGCACCGACGGCAAGATCTACATCCTTCAGGCCCGTCCTGAAACGGTGAAGTCGCAGCAGAAGAGCGTTGAGGTCCAGGTCAAGTACTCGCTCGGCTCCAAGGGCCGCCTCCTTGCGCAGGGCCGCGCCATCGGCCAGAAGATCGGCCAGGGCGAAGTCCGCGTCGTTCAGAGCGCTGCTGAAATGGACCGCGTGCAGCCGGGCGACGTGCTCGTCACCGACATGACCGACCCCAACTGGGAGCCGGTGATGAAGCGCGCGAGCGCCATCGTCACGAACCGCGGCGGCCGCACCTGCCACGCCGCCATCATTGCGCGCGAACTCGGCATTCCGGCTGTTGTCGGCTGCGGCGACGCGACCGAACGCATCATGGAAGGCGACAAGGTCACGGTCTCCTGCGCTGAAGGCGACACCGGCAACATCTACGAGGGACTTCTCCAGATCAATACCGAGGAAGTCACCCGCGGCGCGCTCCCCGAGATCCCCGTCAAGATCATGATGAATGTCGGCAACCCGCAGCTCGCCTTCGACTTCCAGTCGATCCCGAACAAGGGCGTGGGTCTTGCCCGTCTTGAGTTCATCATCAACAACAACATCGGCATCCATCCGAAGGTCGTGCTCGAGTACCCGAACGTTCCGGGCGAACTCCGCGACGCCGTTGAACGCCTCTCCGCGGGCTATCCCTCCGCCAAGGCCTTCTACGAACGCAAGATCGCCGAAGGCGTGGCGACCATTGCCGCCGCCTTCTATCCGAAGAAGGTCATCGTTCGTCTCTCCGACTTCAAGAGCAACGAATACCGCAAGCTCATCGGCGGCGTCAACTACGAACCCGTGGAAGAAAATCCGATGCTCGGCTTCCGCGGCGCCTCGCGCTACATCGCCAACCAGTTTGCCGAATGCTTCGCGATGGAATGCCGCGCGATGAAGTTCGTGCGCGATGAAATGGGCCTCACGAACGTCGAACTCATGATTCCTTTCGTGCGTACGGTTGATGAAGCCCGCCGCGTGACGGAAATCATGGAAAGCCACGGCCTCAAGCGCGGCGTGAACGGCCTTCGCCTCAACATGATGTGCGAAATCCCGAGCAATGCGCTTCTTGCCGACCAGTTCCTCGAATACTTCGACGGCTTCTCGATCGGTTCGAACGACATGACGCAGCTCGCGCTCGGCCTCGACCGCGACTCCGGTCTCGTTGCCGCCACGTTCGATGAACGCAACGACGCCGTGAAGGCGCTCCTCTCGATGGCGATCCGCGCCTGCCGCGCCAAGGGCAAGTACGTCGGCATCTGCGGTCAGGGTCCTTCCGACCACGCCGACCTCGCCAAGTGGCTGATGGATGAGGGCATTGAGTCGATTTCGCTCAACCCCGATACGGTCGTCGACACCTGGCGCCGTCTCGCTTCCGGCCGCTGCTGATGAAGCTTTCCGGAGCTTCTCCTTAAAGTAGAAGCTCCGGGGCTCCGGCACTCTGAAAAAACCTCTTCGGGCGCTTTGTCCGGGGAGGTTTTTTTGCGCTCCGCGTGCGCGCGGGCCTCTTAAATTTGCTTGCAACTTAACCCGGTGCTTCGGCCGCGGCTTAGGGGGAGGAGCGCTCCGGCGCGTGATAGACTGAATCAAATTGAAGGTTCCCGGGAGATCTTTTTCTTCCTCCCGAAGCGGAATCAAGGAGTCCTCATTGATTACGATTTCTCCAACGATTGCCTGGTTCATCGCGGCAGCGCTGGTGCTCGCTCTGGAGCTCTTTCTCACGACGGCGTATCTGCTCGCCGTGAGCTTTGGACTTGCCGCAGGCGCAATAGCCGCTTGGGCAGGATTCGGCTTTTCCGGACAGATTCTCGCCTGCGCCGCAGCCGTAGCGCTCGGCTGCGTGGCTGTTCTCATCTACAAAAAGAAATTCTCCGGCAGAAAGGATGATTCCATGCGGCTGCAGAACCTCGATGAGGGTCGGCTCGTGCGGGTCGACTCCGTCGGCTCCGACGGGCTCGCCGTCGTTACCTATCGGGGCGCCACGTGGATTGCCCGTCCCGGGTCGGCTTCCAATCTGACGCCCGGCGTCTGGACGATCGAGAGCGTCGACGGCACGCAGCTCGTTCTCGGAGAACGGCGCGGCAGCTGACCGGCGCCGGCTGATGCTTTGTCAGAACCCTTTCTATTCCCAGCTTCCTTACTTCCACGTTTGCCACCATGCTGATCGACTTTCCTGTGAGCGGCTTCTTCATCTTTACGCTGGTCCTCGTCATTCTTGCCATTCTCTTTGCCAGTCAGGGCATCAAGGTTGTGCCTCAGCAGACCGCCTGGGTGGTCGAGCGTCTAGGCAAGTTCCACGCCGTGCTCTCGCCCGGCCTCAACTTCATCATCCCGTTCGTCGATCGGGTCGCATACCGCCACTCCCTCAAGGAAATCCCGCTCGATACGCCGAGTCAGGTCTGCATTACGCGCGACAACACTCAGCTCACGGTCGACGGCGTGCTCTTCTTTCAGGTGACGGATCCCCAGCGCGCGAGCTACGGCACCTCCAACTACATCATCGCCATCACGCAGCTTGCGCAGACGACGCTTCGCAGCGTGATCGGCAAGATGGAGCTCGACAAGACTTTTGAGGAGCGCGACCTCATCAACAAGTCCGTTGTCTCCTCCATCGATGAGGCGGCCCTCAACTGGGGCGTTAAGGTGCTCCGTTATGAAATCAAGGATCTGACGCCGCCCGCGGTAATCCTTCAGGCCATGCAGCAGCAGATCACGGCTGAGCGCGAAAAGCGCGCCGTGGTCGCGGCTTCCGAAGGCCGCAAGCTCGAACAGATCAATCTGGCAACGGGCGCAAGAGAAGCGGCCATTGCGCAGTCCGAGGGCGAAAAGCAGGCCGAGATCAACAAGGCCGAAGGCCAGGCTGCCGCCACGATTGCGCTTGCCAACGCTACGGCCGAGGCGCTCGAACGCATTGCCGCAGCGACCCAGAAAGAGGGCGGCCTCACGGCAGTCAACCTTCAGGTGGCTGAAAAGTACGTTGCGGCCTTCAGCGAACTTGCCCGCACGAACAACACGCTCATCGTGCCGGGGAACATGTCCGACATGAGCACGCTCATCGCGTCCGCCATGAAGATCGTCGACAGCTCCCGCGGCGCCGCTCAGGCGATCACGAAGGCAAAGTAGCCGGGAGGCGCTCTGCAGGATAAAAGACGCCGCCGGTTTCGGGCTTCCGCAACCGGCGGTGTCTTTTAATGCGCAGCGCTGATTCAGGGCTCATTCAGGGCATTCGGCATCAGGCCTGGGGAGCCCGGAAAGAAAATCCGAAGCGGAAGCTGCGTTCGCCCTTGAGGCCAGGCCGAGAGCGCTCGGGCGCCGTTGAGGGCCTCACGAAGGCCAGGCAGTCGGGAGAAAGCCTCCATGGAAAAACTTCCGCCGGTTCCCGTGCTTTCGAAAGCGGCGGTGTCTTTTATTAACATAGGCACAAAATAGTTGACAAGCGGCTACGGTTATGTTATAATTGATAAATGAGTTATGAAGATAAAACCACCACAACCCTCGACGGCCGCAAGGCCACTCCTGAAGCCCAGCTCGAGCTTCGCCGCCGCTGCATTGTTTACTTCCGTGATGGAGTAAAGCGCGCCGAAATTGCACGCAGACTCGGATTGAGCCGTCAATGGGTTACCAAGATCATCAAGATATACCAGACTGAAGGCTTTGACAGCGCCGTTGCCGGCAAGAAGCGCGGCCTGAATGAGGCCGCGGCATCAGAAAAGCGTCGGCTCAGCCGGGAAGAAGAAAAGAAGGTCGCCAACTGGATTGGCGATAAGAATCCCGCGCAGCTGAAGTTCGACTTTGCCTTGTGGACGGCCAAGGCAGTGCGTCAGCTCATCTACAGAGAGTTCGGCAGACAGCTCGACCT
>NZ_WEHX01000040.1 GCF_009183815.1 Sutterella seckii
GGCAGCGCCCGCCATGGCGAGGTCAGGCTTGCCGCCGCCCTTGCCGCCGAGGAGGCCGGCGACAAAGCTTGCGAGTTCGCCTGCCTTCACCTTGCCCGTCAGATCCTTCGTGACGCCGGCAGCGAGCTGCACGCGGCCGTCAGGCTGGGCTGCGGCGAGAACGGCAACGGCAGAACCGAGCTTGTCCTTCACCTTGTCCATCGTCTCGCGAAGCGCCTTGGCGTCAGCGCCGTCGAGGCGGGCGAGCAGAACGCGGACGCCCTTCACGTCAACGGCTTCGCTGATGAGCGCATCGCCGGCGCGGGAGGCCATCTGGCTCTTGAGCTGCTCGATGCCCTTCTCAAGGGTGCGGACCGTGTTGAGGAGGTCGGCGGCCTTGGTCGGGATTTCATCGGCCGGGGCCTTGAATTCACGTGCCGTGCGGGCGACCAGGGATTCCTCGTGCTGGACCCAGGCGAGCGCATTCATGCCGGTAACGGCCTCAATGCGGCGAACGCCGGCAGCAATGCCCGATTCAGAGACGATCTTGAAGAAGCCGATGTCGCCAGTGGCCTTGACGTGCGTGCCGCCGCAGAATTCGCAGGACTTGCCGATGTCAAGGACGCGCACCGTTTCGCCGTAGCGCTCGCCGAAGAGCATGACGGCGCCGGTGTGCTTGGCTTCCTCAATCGGAAGAACGCGCGTCGTAACCGGAACGTTGCGCAGAATTTCAGCGTTGACGATGCGTTCGACTTCAGCGATCTGTTCGGCCGTAACGGGCTTCGTGTAGGAGAAGTCGAAGCGCGTCGCTTCCGGAGTAACGAGCGAGCCCTTCTGGGCAACCTTGTCGCCGAGCACCGTGCGCAGCGCAAAGTGCATGAGGTGAGTGACGGAGTGGTTGCGTTCAGTGGCGCGGCGGCGGGCTTCATCAACGTGAAGGTCGAACTTGTCGCCCACGGAGATGGAGCCTTCGGCGACGTGGCACTGCATGCCCGTCACGGCAGCCTTCACGCGGAAGGTGTCGAGCACCTTGAGGAGCGACGTGTCGTTCTTCGCTTCGCCCTGGTCGCCCACCTGGCCGCCGGATTCGGCGTAGAAGGGCGTGCGGTTGAAGACGGCGACGCATTCGCTGCCGGCTTCGACCTTCTGAACGGGGTCGCCGTTGACGTAGAGCGCAACGACTTCGGCGTTCTTCTCGACGAGCGTTTCGTAGCCCGTGAAGACCGTGTCGGCGCCCGAATAGGCGAGGCCGGCGGCCATCTTGAACTTCGCTGAGGCGCGGGCGGCAGCGCGCTGACGTTCCATGGCGCGATCGAACTCTTCCGTGTTGACCGTGATGCCGCGTTCGCGGCAGACGTCGCCCGTGAGGTCGGCCGGGAAGCCGTAGGTGTCGTGGAGCTTGAAGACCACTTCGCCGTCAAGGACGCCGTCCTTGTTCTTCGCAATGGCGTCCTCGAGGATTTCCATGCCCTTCGAGAGCGTGAGGAGGAAGCGGCGTTCCTCGTCCTCGATCACCTTTTCGATTTCCGGATTATTGAGCTCAGGATAGGCTTCGGCCATTTCCTTGCGCACGGCATCGACCAGGGTATAGAAGAACGGACCGCGGGCGCCGAGCTTATAGCCGTGGCGGATCGCGCGGCGGCAGATGCGGCGGAGCACGTAGGCGCGGCCTTCATTGCCCGGGAGCACGCCGTCGGCCACGCAGAAGGCGCAGGCGCGGATGTGGTCGGCAATCACCTTGAGCGAGGGCGAATTGATGTCGGCGGGCGTTTCGGAAACGGCGTCGACCGCCTTCTTCGCAGCAGCAAGGAGATTCCTGAAGAGGTCGATGTCGTAGTTGCTGTGCACGCCCTGAAGGACCGTGGCGATGCGCTCGAGGCCCATGCCGGTGTCGATCGAGGGACGCGGGAGCTTGTGCATCTCGCCCTTTTCGTCGCGGTAGAACTGCATGAAGACCAGGTTCCAGATCTCCATGTAGCGGTCGCCGTCTTCGTCGGGGCTCCCCGGAGGGCCGCCCTGCACGGAGGGACCGTGGTCGTAGAAGATTTCAGAGCAGGGGCCGCAGGGACCGGTGTCGCCCATCATCCAGAAGTTGTCGGACATGTAGCGGGCGCCCTTGTTGTCGCCGATGCGCACGATGCGGTCGGAGGGAATGCCCACTTCCTTGTGCCAGATGTTGTAGGCCTCGTCGTCTTCCGCATAGACCGTCACCCAGAGCTTTTCGGGCGGCAGATGGAAGTGCTCGGTAAGGAGCTCCCAGGCGAAGTGGATCGCATCCTTCTTGAAATAGTCGCCGAACGAGAAGTTCCCGAGCATTTCGAAGAAGGTGTGGTGACGAGCGGTGTAGCCCACGTTGTCAAGGTCGTTGTGCTTGCCGCCGGCGCGGATGCACTTCTGCGAGGTCGTGGCGCGCTTGTAGGGGCGCTTGTCGAACCCGAGGTACACGTCCTTGAACTGGTTCATGCCGGCATTGGTGAAGAGAAGCGTCGGGTCGTTGCCGGGAACGACGGGGCTCGAAGCTACGATGGTGTGACCTTTGCTTTCGTAAAACTTCAGAAAGGTACGTCGGATATCTGAGACTTTCATTGATTGTTCAAATGGATGGAAAAAGTCTGCCAGGGTCTTTGTACGAAGGAAGCGCTGCTTAAGGGAAGGCTTCGGTCCGTAAAAAGATAAAAATCGGGGAGCACGATGACTCCGGCTCGCAAATCCGTACAGGATGACGGAAATGGAGCGGACTAAAGTCCCGCGAGGGACCCGAAACTCCTGATTTTAGTCCTTAAGGCCTTGCGGGCGGCAATGAAGGGCCGGCCTTTTTGGCGTTGGGACGCCATGAAAACAACAAGAAAAAGCGGCTGAGGAGGATTGATGGACCTCCTTCACGCCGCTTTTCTCGTTTTCAGGCTGTATCTGCCCTTCGCTTCAGAGCGAAATGGCAGAGGCTTGAAGCGTGCTTATGCGATGCGGGAATAGCCGCCCGCACGATTCGATTCGCGCAGATAACGGTCGAACTGCATGGCGACCGCACGCACGAAGATCTTGCCCTTCGGGAGAACGACGAGGCGGTCGTCGTAAAGCTCGACGAGCTCGTGGTGCACGTAGGGCTTCATCTTCGAAAGCTCGAACCCGAAGGTTTCGTCGAAGTTGATGCCGAAGCGCTCCTCAACGTCCTTCTTGCGCAGTTCGAAATTGCACATGATCTGCATGATCACGTAGCGGCGCAGTTCATCGTCGGCGTTGAGCAGGTAGCCGCGGTTCGTGGCGAGGCGCCCGGCCGAGATGGCGGCCGCCCAGTCGTCAAGCTCGCGGGGATTGCAGGCATAGGCGCTGCCGATCTTCGAGATCGCGGAAACGCCGAGGGCAACCATGTCGCATTCGGCCTTGGTCGAATAGCCCTGGAAGTTTCTCTGAAGGGTCCCTTCGATCTGAGCCTTCGAGAGCTCATCCTCGTGCTTGGCGAAATGGTCCATGCCGATGTAGCGGTAGCCGTTCTGCGTGAGGCGCGTGATGGCGTCGAACATGATGTGGGCCTTCTCGACGGTGTCGGGAAGATCCGCAGGAAGAATGCGGCGCTGCGCCTTGAAGTGATTGGGCAGGTGCGCGTAGTGATAGAGCGCGATGCGGTCGGGCGAAAGTTCAAGGACCTTGTCGATCGTATGCGCGAAGGTTTCGCGCGTCTGCTTCGGCAGGCCGTAGATGAGGTCCATGTTGATGGACTCAAAACCCGCCTCGCGGGCCGCGTCGAGCGTTTCCTTCGTCATCTCGAAGGGCTGGATGCGGTTGACGGCCTTCTGCACGTCGGGGTTGAAGTCCTGCACGCCGAGCGACATGCGGTTCAGGCCCACTTCGCGGAGCTTCTTCACCTTGTCCGGACCGCAGGTGCGGGGGTCAACCTCGATTGAGAATTCGCCGCCTTCCTTGGCGAGCGGGAAGCGCTTCGTGAGCGTCTCCATCATGAGGGAGATTTCGTCGTTCGTGAGGAACGTGGGCGTGCCGCCGCCGAAATGGAGCTGCTCGAGTTCCTGCGAGCCCGTGATGTGCTCTTTGACGAGGTCGCACTCGCGGCCGATCATCTCAATATAGGCGGCGCTGCGCGAATGGTCGCGCGTCACGATTTTGTTGCAGCCGCAGTAAAAGCACACGTCGTTGCAGAAGGGAACGTGCACGTAGAGCGAGAGCGGAGCCGGATGCTTGGCGGCGCCGCGGCCGGCGAGGGCCTTCTCATAGTCAGCCGGACCGAAGGAGGCATTAAAGCGGTCGGCGGTCGGGTAGGAGGTGTAGCGGGGGGCCGGCACGTCGAACTTCTTGAGGAGGGCCATGTCGGGCAGTTCAACGCCGCTGGTTTCCGGGGTCATCATGTTGGGTGTGCCTCTGATTTATGACTTAGGTTAAGCTTCCTGATATTATTCGGGAGGCGAGAACATCTTTGTTGACATGAATCAACGCGAAAGAGGTCCAGACTTCAAGGGGGTTGCTTCTTACGGCGAGTGTTCCGCCGCCCAAGCGTCCTGATGTCCGCTTTGGATATTAGGCGCGCGAGATTATTCCAAAATTAGCAAGCTGTTCGGATCGGTTGAACCGGCTTTCCCCGGAGCCGCGTGCGGTCTGAAAAAAGCTGCAAAGCCCGGCCGTCCGCATTCGTGCGGGCGACTCTTGAGGGAGAGGTCGTGATCAATCTGTCGGCGCTTCGTGTTGCCTGTTCGAACTGCAATCTGCGTGAGGCTTGTCTGCCTACCGGACTAACGCTCAAGGAAATTGAACGCCTTGAGGATCTAGTAGCGGCAAGACGCCGCATCAAGCGCGGCGATGCGCTCTTTCGCGCCGGCGACCGTTTTGAAAACCTCTACGCCGTGAGGCTCGGCTTTCTGAAGAGCACCGTCATGAGTTCCGACGGCCGCGAACAGGTGACGAACTTCTTCATGGCGGGCGAAATGATCGGCTTCGACGGGATCGCGAGCGGCGTTCATTCGAGCGACGTTTTTGCGCTCGAGGATACGGAAGTCTGCGTGATTCCCTATGCCCGTCTCGAGGATGCGGCGACGTCGATGCGCTCGATGGGCGCGCACGTCATGAAGCTTCTCTCGCGCGAGATCGTCCGCCAGCACGGCGTCATGCTGCTTTTGGGCTCCATGCATGCCGAGGAGCGCCTTGCCGCCTTCCTTCTCTCCCTCTCGCAGCGCTTTGAGCAGCGCGGCTACTCAAGAAGCGAATTCGTGCTCCGCATGACGCGCGCGGAAATCGGCTCCTACCTCGGCCTCAAGCTCGAAACCGTGAGCCGCGTGCTCTCGCGCTTCTCGCACGACGGCCTGATCGAGGTGAACCAGAAGCACGTGAGAATTTTTGATCCTGAGGGGCTCCGCGCGATTGTTTCCGGCGTTCCGCTTCCGAGTGAGGTGGAGATGCCGAGGACGAATGTCGGCTGACGACGAATCCTTCAAAGAATGTCAAAAGGCGGTACCGATGCATCCGGGCCGCCTTTTTTGATGCGCGAAAAAAGCCGCTTCGGAGCATTGCTCTGAAGCGGCTTGAAAGGCAGAGAGAAAAAGTTCTGGGAAAATTCTCTTTTAGGCGGCCTTCCTCGCGCCTGCAACATGCTTCATGTCGCCGATGAAGAGAATCGCGTAGATCGCGAGCGCAACGATGAAGCCGAGGAGGCAGCACTGAGCCATCGACATGAACTTCATCGACGGGATCAGATACCAGCCGCCGGCGTCGGAATACATCTGGATGATGGATTCCTGCAGCGGCGAGAGCACCGTGCCCATCGGGACGTCGGAGTTGTCGTAGCCGCAGTCGCCGGTCGGGAGGAACCAGTCGGGCGCCCACTTTTCAAGCGGGAGGCCGAACGGGTAGTGCGGCTCGAGCGAGCAGCCCTGCATGCCGAAGAGCGCATCGAGATCGTCGGAGTGGATCGCGTGGTGAATGTCGGAAAGCTTGACCGAGCACATGATGCCGTAGATTGCGCCGTAGACGCCGCAAACATAGGCGATGAGCCTGCAGATCAGAGCCTTCGGCCAGGCGAGCGTGAAGAGGCACCCGAACGTCATGCAGAGGAAGGCGAAGCGGATGTACACGCACTGCTCGCAGGGCTTCATGTAGAGCCAGACCTGGAAGACGTTGTGCGCGATGAGCACAAGGCCTGCGGAGAGAATGGCAATCAGAAGCCACGGCCAGCGGGTCTGAGAGAAGAGCCCGATGCGATCGAGGAGACCGTTGGAGGAATTCATTTTCTAAAAAACTCCCGCCGGATTACTTCTTGGAGAGTTCGGTAATGAGGTCGACGAAGCCCTGAACGGAGCGGATGCCCTTCGTCATGATGAGGTACTTGCCGTTGACCACGTAGGCCGGGATGCCCTGGATCTTCGCCACGTCGTAGCAGGGCTTCCAGCTGTCGGCGAGAGCCTGAACTTCAGGCGTCTTTCTCGCGGCGGCAAATTCCTCGGGCTTGGCGCCGATCACATCAAGACCGGTCTTGAGGAAGGCCTCTTCGCCGGCCGTCCAGCGTTCGCCCTTGCGGTGGTAGGCGAGATAGATGGCGTCCTTCGCCTTCTTGAAGAGCGACTTTGGATCTTCCCAGTCCGTGACGCCGGCCGCCTTGTCGCGGAGCATGCACCAGGCGAAAAGTTCCGTACCGGCGCGGCCGTACTTGCCCTTCGTTTCGAGGTGGTACATGTCGAACTTCAGACCCGTGGCTTTTTCAGCAGCGGGAATGGCCTTCGGATCGACGCCCACGTCGAACTTGAAGCAGAACGGGCAGTCATAGGACCACACCTTGACGATCTTGCCTTCGCCGCCGGCAAGGGGCTTCTCGAGAGTGATGTAGTCGGCATCCTTGCCTTCGGTAAAGGCAAAGGCGCTCGGAGCAGCGGCCGCAGTAGCGAGGAGAACAGCCGAAGCGATGAAGGTACGACGAAGCATGTGTGTGTCCTTTTAGGGTTAATTTGCTATCAGAAAGTCGTTTGAGGCTTTCGATGCCGGATGTGCGGCATCCGGGTTTTCTTGAGTCAGGCGAAAGTATAGGGGGCCGGACAGGAGAAAGGAAGATGTTAAGTATCGGTAAATTATGGAATTACGGGAATATCCTCTAGAAGCTTCACAGAATGAAAAAAAGGATTTGCGAAATATGAAAATATCTCAGAAGGAGTATGGTTGAGCGTGAAAATCTGCAGCAGGCAGACGAGGTCATGACAAGCCGGGCTTCCGGACGAGAGATGCAAAAAGGCCTTCCGGCGTGAGGAATGCGCGGGAAGGCCTTTGCAGAATGGCTGAGATTCTCTGGGGAAATCAAAGCGCAGGAGAAATCAGGTCGAGCCTGTCGGTGCAGAGCGCGTCGACGCCCATCCCGAAGAGCGCCCGCACGACATCGGGCGAATTGGGCGTATAGACGAAAACCCAGAGTTCGGCATCGTGCGCTTTCCGGATGAATTCGGGCGTTACGAACCGATAGTCTGGATGAATCGAAACGCATTCGAGTTCCATGACGGCTTCTATCCAGTCTCCGGGAATGTCGTCGACGAGAAGGGCGCGCGGAATGTCCGGGGCGGCTTCCCTTGCAGCGGCAAGAGCATCTCTCGAATAAGAGGAAAGAAGCGGAACCTCGCGAACGATCCCTTCGCGGGAATCGCCGCCCGATCGGATGAGATCCTCAAATTCCCCGGCAGTCGTCTCCGCGACGATTCGGCCGGTTTCTTCAGCATGACCCTTTGCCGGCTTGATTTCAATGTTCATCCAGACTGCATTTCGACGGCACCAGCGGATAGCCGTCGTGAGGCGCATGGAGGAGGCGCCGTACCAGATGGGGGAGAGCCAGCTTCCGGCATCAAGGGACTCAAGTTCGGCTGCGGTGACTTCGGGGACGCTTCTCTTGTCGTCCCGGATCACGCGTCCGAACTTTTCGTCATGCATGATCATCGGGATCCGGTCCCGGGTAAGCATGGCATCCGTTTCAATCGCACGATAGCCGTGCAGAAGGCCAGCGCGATAGCCTTCGAGCGTATTTTCCGGCCCGACGGTGCCGCTGCCGCGATGGGCAAGGATGCGGGGGAAAGGCCAGGGAAGAGTTTTCAATGAGTTTTCGGAAATTGGCATTTGTCTCACCTCCCGAAGGGTGAGGATGAAAAAAAACCTCGCAGGCGTTTTCCCTTCGCCCGCGAGGTTCAACCCTCAATTTCTCAACCTAAAGTCAGGAGAAACACAGCGGAATCTGTTCTCTCAGCAGTATTTCGCTGTGAGATGAACTATATCGGAGGCGATGGGAAAGGGCATTGCAGATTCGTGAAGCATGCAACAAAACGTGAAGACTGCAAACTCTGTGTCAGTTTTGCTGTTTGCCGGCCTGGGTCTTCCGTCTTTCTTCTTCAAGAATCCACGCGGCAGCGGGGGCGATCTCGCCTGCGGTCAGTCCGGCAAGATGGCCGGCTCCGGCTCGGGCATGAAGCGTTACGGCGCCCACCACCGATTCAACCGTATCGTAGCGCTGCGCAAAGAAGGCGCCGATCATGCCGGAAAGCACGTCGCCGCTGCCGGCCGTCGCGAGCGAAGAGGCGCCGATGGGAGAGAGCCACGTGCGCGAGCTTCTCATGGCAACGAGCGTGCCCGGACCCTTCAGCACCGTGATGGCGCCGGTCTGAAGCGCGAGATCGCGGACGGCGTTGACGCGGTCGGACTGAATGACCCTGGGTTCAACATGAAGAATGCGCGCTCCTTCAACCTCGTGCGGGGTGATGACCGTCGCGACCGTACGGTGCAGAAGCGCCGTGAGGAGGCTCTTGTCGGCAGCGATCAGGTTGAGCGCATCGGCGTCGATCACGAGGGGGCAGCTTGCCGCGAGCGCCGCGCGGAGTCTCTCCTTTGCGCGTTCGCTCGTGCCGAGGCCCGGTCCGATGACGGCAGCCGTGAATTTTTCAAAGTCGACGGGTTCGGCCGAGAACATGAGTTCGGGCTGAACGGGGTCGACGGCAGGGGCATTGTCGGCCAGAAGCTCGACTGTGACCGTGCCCGCGCCGAGCTTGAGGCCCGCACGGGCGGCAAGGAGCGCCGCGCCGACATGACCGTTTGCTCCGCCCACGACGGCGAGGTGGCCGAAGGTTCCCTTGTGGGAGAAGTTGCGGCGGGGTTCCAGAATGTGCGCGAAGTCCGCGGATTCAATGACGCCGAGGCGCGTGAGCGGAATGGAAACGTCGAGCTCCGTCATGACGACGGTGCCGGAGGCGTCGGCGCCTTCGTTCATGAAGAGCCCCGACTTGTGGGAGAGAAAGGTGATGGTGGCGTCGGCCCGGACGCCCGGGACGGTGCCGACCCAGAGGCCCGTTTCACTATTGAGGCCCGAGGGGACGTCAAGCGCAACCTTGTAGGCCATGCGTTCATTGAACCACTGCACGGCATCCATGTAGTCGCCCGTGATCGGGCGCTTGAGGCCGGTGCCGAAGAGGCCGTCGACGACGACCTGGGCTTTCATCGCGCTGTAGGGGTCTTCGAGCGTCTCAAGCCCGAGGTCGCGCCATTCCTTCAGCATGGTGCGGGCGAGTTCCGTTTTGGGGTCGCCCCCGGGAAGAACCAGCTCGACCGTAAAGCCGCGCTTTCTGAGTTCAAGCGCGCAGACGATGGCGTCGCCGCCGTTGTTGCCGGGGCCCGCCAGGACGACGGCGTGGCCTCCGGAAACATGTTCGGAAATCCATTCGGCCGCAAAGGTGCCGGCACGGCGCATCAGTGCGTCAAGACCCATGCGGTTGGCGCAGCGCGCTTCGAGCTCGCGGGCTTCTTCGAGATTGAGAACAGTAAGACTCATGGTTTTGAAAAGGAACGGGAAAATGATGTTGCGGGGCACATTCTAAGAAGATGCGCCAATGCCGGGCGCTTTCCGACAAGTCTTTTGGCGGTATTGTTCCCAATTCCTGATTTCTTCTTTTCTGGAGCTCAAATTGCGCCGCTTTCCGCTTCTGAAGCCGCCCGTTCCCTTTGCTGCCCGTGCGGACGATCCCCTGGAGGAAAAAACAGTTTCCGAATCGATTCTTTTCGACGGCAAGTTCGTGAAGCTTGTCCGCGATGAAGTGACGTTGCCCGACGGACGCAGCTCCCAGCGCCTATTTCTGAGGCACGGCGGCGCCTGCTGCATGGCGGCGCTCGACAAGGACGGCACGATTCTGCTGGAGCGCCAGTGGCGCCACCCTCTGGGTCAGAGCTTCTGGGAGCTTCCCGCCGGAAAGATCGATCCTGATGAGGAGGAGCTTGACTGCGCGAAGCGCGAGCTTCTTGAAGAGTGCGGCGTGAAGGCGAATTCGTGGACGAGGCTCGGCCTCATCAACAACGCCATCGGCTACAGTTCCGAGCACATCGTGATTTATCTTGCTGAAGACCTCACGCAGGAGGATCAGCATCTCGATGAAGGCGAGCACCTTGAGGTTTACCGGGTCCCCTTTGATGAGGCGGTCCGCATGGCGCTCGACGGCAGGATTACGGACGTGAAGACGATCTGCGGCATCTTCTGGCTCAAGGAGCATCTTAAAGGCAGGAAGAGCCCGGGACTCTCGGGCGCTGATCTTCGCGGCATGATCGCTGCGGCGCATCAGTAGTCTTTCATCGCAGCGTCTCAAAGAAGAAAGCCCGGAGGATTCTCTGCCTCACGGGCTTTTTGCTGGGTGCGGGCAAAAGAAAACCCCGTCAGCTTTAGACTGATCGGGGTTTCTTTAATTCTTTGACTTATGGCCTAACGTATGACCGAAAGGGCTCATCGTCTCGAATTGCTTGTCGCAGAAGAAACAATGGCGGAGAAGGAGGGATTCGGACTTTTTCTCTGACGCCAATAAAATCAAAGACTTAGCTTTCCGCATTTTAGTAAAAATTGCACAGGGTCACCAAAAAGGTCACCAAAAAATCCCAAAAGAATTAACTATCGCAAACAATGTGTTGATTAAGTTTGTTTATCGAAAAAGGGGCGGACCTCAATTCTGCCAGCCCTCAATGGTGCCGTTCTTCTGTAAAGCCTACGATCGCTGAACACGCCATCCCAAGTAACGCTCCGCGAATTGCGCAGCAGTGAGTATCTCTGTAGCGCCTATATGTCTACGTTCGAGTAAGCCGGCGCGTTGGTCCCCAGTGACAAGATTGTTTGCAGAACCAGCCTCACAAATCGCGATCAAGAAATTGTCATCAGGGTCGAGCGCTTCTTCAGAAATCAGCGATTCAGGGCGAACAATCGTTGCCAAACTACGCATACGATTGACGAGCACTCCAACTTGGTGTGGTTGCAGAAAGGGCTGCAAATGGGCATAACGCGAGACTCGCCGAATTTCTTCGAGCTGATCCTCTGAGGTGAGAAGCTCAAAGTCTCCGGCGAGCCATGATTGAAGGATGAGGTCAGGGGGATTGTGCGGCGAAATGAGCGCTGAAATCAGAACATTTGTATCAAGAACGACTTTCATCTCGATTGGTCCTTAGCCCAGGCAATTCCATCCGCAATAATCTTGTCGAGCTCATTCTGGGATAGCCCAGATGCACGCACCTTTTCCTTAGCCTCTCCTGTAAGCGAAGACAAGATGTAACGGGAAACCGCCTTTTGGACCAAAGAAGAAAGAGAACCCTTTTTACCTCCTTGAGACGCAAGGTAAATGCGAGTAGCTTCATCAAAATCAGGTGGAACCGAAATGTTCCACTTTACATTCGCAATGCGAGTGGCAGACTGTGTCATGAGTATTCCTATAACCCGAAGGGATGATATGCGCCTATCTGCCTATGATTATAGGCGCAAATGTGGCACGCCGGTGCCTTCAGCGGTTCTTTATGGGGGTTCGCTTAACCTCAGCTTGCATTGCATGCCTTGCTTTGTCAGTCAATGAACTGACGGTCTCTTGTGCAGCAGATTTGACGGGCGGTAGTTTCTGAAGATGCTCCTTCGCAGCTCGGGCGAGCATCTTGTCCTGACTCGAACCGGCGTTCAGCTCGTTGATTACGTCGTTCAGGAGATCGGTCAACTCCTGACGTTTTGCTTTCGCCTTGACGATACCCGGCGGATCGGGGATAGGCTTCCTACTCCGAACGGAGCGTTCGACGTCCATCAGCCGGTTTTGCATGGTCTTGAGCAACAGGGTCTTCTTTTTTCGTGCAATGGCGTGCTTGCGGGCGCGTTCCTTGTTGGTTTGCACCTTCCGCGCGTTGTGAAACTCCGGTTGGCCCAGTGAACGACGTGTCACGCCACGCTGCCAACGCTGCGTAGCGTTGGCCTCGATGCCTTGTTTGCGCAAACATACGGCGAAATGTTCGCGCATCTCCTCACGGCGAGTGTTGTCAATGTGAAAACGCCGTCCGTCATGGCCGATGGTTCGAAGCAAGATATGGCAGTGCGGCTGTGTCGTCCTGCGATCATTTTCCGGCGTGTGAAACGCCATCAGGTAGTCGTATCCGCTCAACGTGTCTTGAGCCCATTTGCGGCATGCTGCTTTGAAACCCTCTGGCGGCGTACCGGCCGGCATGGAGAGGATGATCCGGCGGCCGTGGGCACGACGATCGTTTGAGGACTCCTCTTGGGGGATTTGCGATTGAAGTCCCCATTGACGGACGACAGCTTGCACTTGTTCCTTGGAGCCGTGGGTGAAGCCGTCCTGGTCTTCGATTTCGAGTTTGCCGTTTCGACTGATGTAGTCGGCTGCGGCCTTCATGTGTTGGAGGCAACGAATATTGGCGCGTCCGATCTTCAGCATGACTTCCGGTGCCCTTCTGACGATGCCCGCAAGTTTCTGCCTGGGAGTCAACCGTACGAGTCGAGAGCGGGCGCCAGCCCCACCTTTATGGTCGGGGTCTGCGACATGTCCCTTGTGATACCGCATAGACTCCGGGAAGAGCCGATCGAGAGCTGAGTCCTTGATCATTTCCGAAGCCTTCTCAGTTCGTTGATGACCAACTGCTTTTGCTTCTCAATGAAGACGTCAAGCGGAACATTTCCTGCTTCTACTTCGCGGAGAATTCGTTCGAAGAGCGCTGTGAGAACCGGGTTTTTCATGACGTCGGGAACCACCTGAAGCAGGTGAAGGCCAAGCTCAGTTGCAACGATCTTTTTGCCCTTGACTTCGAGGTACTTCTTCCGCTTGAGTTCGGCAATGATGGCAGCCCGCGTGGCGGGCGTGCCGATGCCGTCTCCCTCCTTGAGGAACTTCTTGCTCTGCGGGTCGTTCACCGCTTGGTGGATGTTTTCCATGGCACGAATCAGCGTGTCTTCGGTGAAGGCAGCGGGCGGTTTCGTGCGTTCCTCTTCGCAATCGATTCCGGATACGGGCAACTGCAGGCCAGACTTCAGTTCCGGCAGGGCCTGACCTTCATCATCCGCTTTGTCTTCGTCGGCTGCGCTCGTGACAACTTTCCAGCTGGGCTTTGTGACAAGACGCCCTTTGGCTGAGAAGCGTTCCGTTGCAATGCGCAATTCGATGCTGCACGCTAGGTACTCGTGTGCGGGAAGGAAGTTCGACAAGTAGCGCTCGGCGATCAAGCGATAGATTTTTCGTTCGTCGTCGCTGAACTTGGAGCCGTCTGCAGCTTGCTGCGTCGGGATGATGCCGTGGTGCGCCGTGATCTTTTTGTCGTTCCACGTCGGCGACTGGATCGAGCAGTCACATTTCGCGACGAGGCCCGCCAGGGGCGGCATGGTTTTGGCGATTGCGGCGAGCACGTTCTTGGCGTCGGCGTATTGAGACTCGGGAAGGAACGAGCAATCCGTGCGTGGGTAGCTCGTCGCCTTGTGCGTTTCGTAAAGGGATTGGCACAGATTGAGCGTCTTCTCCGCGGAAAAGCCAAATTGGTTCGAGGCGCCCAGTTGAATGTCGGCAAGTGAGAAAGCCTTCGGTTGCGCAATCTTCTTGGGCGTGCGCGAGCACCTGACGACGGTGGCTTGGCCGACGGCCTTCAGTCGCTGCTGCAACGCGGCCGCGATGCAGCGATCGACCAAGCGCTTTTGTTCGTCGATTCCCGCTTGCGACTCCTCAGGTTCCCAGACGGCGGTAAAGGGTTTACCGCCGTCAAGGCGGGCCTTGATGACGAAATAAGGCACCGGCTTGAAGTCACGAATCGCTACATCACGTTTCGCGACCAGGGCGAGCGTCGGCGTCTGCACGCGACCGACGGCGATGAGCTCCTTCTTGCCTTGCGCCTGCTGCGCCAGCGTGTAGGCACGCGACAGATTCATGCCGAGCAGCCAGTCGGCCCTTGAACGCCCTAGCGCAGCCAATCTCATGCCGTCGAACGTCTCGTTGTCTCGAAGGTTGGTGAGTCCTTTGCGTATCGACGCACTGTCCTGTGCGGAAACCCAGAAGCGTTGCACGCGGCCGGTGTAGCGGAAGTGTTCCAGAACTTCATCGGCGAGGAGCTGCCCCTCGCGGTCAGGGTCCCCGGCGTGTACGACGAGAGAGGCCTTCTTGAGCAATTTCCCGATCGTTGCAAGCTGCTTCTTAACGCCTTTATCGTTCTTGGGCAAGAGCTTCCAGTTCTTGGAATAAATCGGAAGATCTTCAAAACGCCAGACTTTGGATCCTTTTTTCGTACGCGGGACGTCGTCCGGCAAATACGCGTCCGGTTCCGCCTGCTCGAGTAGATGTCCGAAGCACCAAGTGACGACTGAACCGTCCTTGCACGTAATGAAGCCGTCGCCGCGCGTGACGCAGCCAAGCTCGGCAACGATGGCTTTCGCGACGGACGGTTTTTCTGCAATGAAGAGTCGCATTGAGGTCTCCCCGATCAGCGTTCAAGCGTTCGCGGCCTTTGAGGTTCGGCTGCAGTGTTTTTGAGGTCCACCTCCGCTGCTTTTCCCGGCGATGGTTGAATCGCCCAATTTGCTTGGAAGGCCGGTGACTTCTCGAGTGCAGTGGCACGAACTTTTGCGAGGCTTGCTGCGGTTTCTCCCTCTGCGAGACGTACGCGCATTTCGATTCGGCGGGCAATGTCAGGGGACACTTTCGCAGCTGCAGCCATGCTCTCCGCTGGGTCCTTGCTGAAAAAGAAACCGGGATGTCCTCGGTCGATGCCGACCATCCAGTCTTTCGAAGCGGGGCTCACTCGTTCACGAAGGGCGCTTGCCTCGGCCTTTTCTGGGGAAGTGCCGTCCTTAAGAACGGCCTCCTTTTTCTCCATCTCGAAGCGTGCCAGTGCTTTCGGATTGTCGCGGATGATGTAAAGACCTTGTCGCATGACCTGCTCGTGAGACCAACGGTGAACCATGCGTGTTTTGAAGTCGACGGCGTAGTAGGTGTTGTTTCGTTCGTAGCGCTCCTTGTCTTCCTGACATATTGCGGCAACGGCCATTTGCTTGAACTCGTCGCGGTCGCTTTGCGGAAGTCTTTCGAGCTTTTCGCGTAACGGTTCCTGCAAGTAGTTCGCTTCGAGCGACCCTCGAAGGCGTCGTTTTTCCGCAAGGATGGCCCAGTGTTTCCCGCAATGCAGGCGAATGGTGGACATTTCACCCAGGAACTTCGGTTGAATGGACTCTACCTGTAGAGTCTGCAGGGAGAATCCACGGCTGGCTTTCGCGGCCTCTTTGAAAACCAAGTTTCCGAAGTCGTCGGATTTCAGCTTGGCGACCTGAACGGCTAAGGCAGGACGATCGGTGACGAAGAGCCCTTGGTGGTCGGCGTAGACGCCATGGAGGAACGACCAGGCATCGGCGGGGTCGAGCACCATCCCCACCAGGTTCCGTTCCCGCTCCTGAGTCATCTTGCCCCGTTGCAGAGCAATACCCCAGGCGGACTCGAATTCAGCTTTTGCGCGCGGATTCTTTTCCAGAATGTCGCGGGCTTTCTGCATGTACTCCGCGTGCGTGAGTCGCTGCACCCCGTTTCGCTCGAAGTCGAGGACATAAAACTTCTTGCCGGAAGAGGACGGTTCAAGCGTTTCAATCGATTTCGGGAAGGCCGCTTTGGTGCGTTCAGATTCGAGTGTTTTCCAATAGCGCTCCGCGCACAGACGCTGCGGCGTCAAAGACTCAGCAATTTCGGGGTCCTGCAGCTGCCGGTGAACGTCGTCAACGGTGATGCCGCTATCGACGCGAGCCACGAGCGCTGTTGCTTTTTGAGCGAGGTCCGGGGAATAGAAGGACGCGGCCGCAACGGCCCGCAACGGATTGTCGGTGTAGAAGAGCCCTGCGTGGTTTACCGGGCATTTCTCCAAATTCGACCACGGCAAGGTCGGATCGAGCAAACGGCGCAACACCTGCCTTTCTTTTCGATTTGGGTCACTATTGCGTACGATTTTGCCGGCCTTGGTCTCCGTGACAAAAGCCTCTTCAAACTCTTGTTTCGCGCCCGGATTTTCTTGCAGGATGGCCCCGGCTTTCGCCATCAATTCACGGTGCGTGACAACGGACGCATCATTTGCCTCAAAGTCGATCAGGTAGAAACGCTTCTCGGCCTTGACGGCCGCCAGCGCTTCGCGAGCGACGAGTTTTTGCTCTTCAGGAGCCGCGGCAGGGAACTTCTCCGCGGCCGTTTCGAGAGGCGTCTTCTCCTCGGCGGTGATTTTCTCCAAAGCCTTCCAATAGTTGTGAGAGTTCAGGCCGAAAGCGAGAGCGGTCGTCGAGTTCCGTGCTTCTTCTTGCGCCCAATCCGCTCGGGCTTTGTCAGCAACGTCATTGCCATCGATACGCTGCAGGAATCGAAAGGCTTTGTCTTCCAACCCCGGCTGCAGCTTGGCAAGGCCGATGAAGTGATGCGGATCACTTGTGGCAACGGCACCTCTGTGCAGCGTGATAGGCAGAAGGATTTGCGACCGTGGGTCCGTAGGGTTGAGCAGCGCATTGCAGGCGTTTCTCTCCAAGTGCTCCGGAGAGAGCGTGTTTCCCTGAACGGGGACGAGAAACGATTCAAATTTCGCCAGGGCTTTCGGCTTGTCGTTCAGCACTTTGCGCACGCCGGCAACCCATTCGGGGTGCGTGAGTCGCAGGACGGCGTTCTTCTCGTAGTCGACAACGTAGTAGCGTTCTTGTTCAAGATTTTTGACAAAGTCGGTGATCTTCTGCGCGTCGGCCGATGCACGAATGATTTCGGCAGGATCTTCCTTGAGGATCTTGATCCATGAGGCAACGTACGCTGCATGCTGCTGCGTGTTGTGCGGTAGACCGATCTCGGAGGCGAGCATCATCGAGGCGATTTCAGCGCGCAGTTCTTCCTTGGCGTAGTCAGGTGTGCCAAAGCGGCCGCTAAGGTCTCGATTGAGGCGGGACTCGTGACCGGTCCAGTGACCGAGCTCATGGAGCGCCGTATCGTAGTAGTCGGAGGCGTTGGCGAACTGTCCGCGCTCAGGGAGCGTGATCGAGTCTGTTGACGGGTTGTAGAACGCCGCGTTGCCGAGCTTGTGGTGGATGACGGCGTTGGAGGCTTTGAGAATCTTCTCGGCGCGCTCATTCGGATCCCAGGTGACCTCAGGAGCTTTCCATTCCGGAAGGTTCAAGCCTTCGGTCTGCTCGGCATTGAAGACGACAAAGCGACAAGGAATCAAAATGCGCTGTCGTGACTCAGGAGGCAGCTCTCGGACCTCTTTGGCAGAAAGCGGTTTGCCCTCCGCATCGAGCCATTTGTCGGCCCAGTAGAGGCAAGGCACGCCGCGCGAGCCCTTCTTCACGTGACCGCCGGCATCCGTGATCTGCTTGAAGGTCATCCAGCGAGGATCAGAAAACCCTTGCATTTCTGCAGCCATTTGCAGACAAAGCCAATTCGCGCCCGAGTACTCTGATGCAGTGATCGGATTGTGCGGGCGACTGGTGACGCCGTTCCAGGGCTTTTGCCAAGGTGCAGTGCCTTTTTCGAGCTGCTCGATGAGGCGGGATGCTACCTCTTCGGCGAGCGCATTCAGCCGGTCTTGCGATTTACTCATGGCCGATCTCCCGACGAGCGTAAGACGGCCGGATCTTTACAGGCCTCTTCGAAGAATTCCTTGACGAGGTCGTCGGTTTCTTCTGTGGTGAGCGAAGCTTCCTCAAAAGCACCGAACGTTTCGGCTTCCTTTTCGGAAAGGCCGTAGTGGTGCAGCACGCTGCGCTCGATGGCGGTGTCTTTGATGTTTTCAATGAGCGCTCTTCGCTCTTGGGGCGTGAGAGTCTCTTCCATTTCGATACTCCGGGGACGACAAGGGACCGCATGTCGCAGGGACATGCGGGTGAGAAGTCGAAAGGAAGCGGTTATCGCTCTTTGGTTGGTTCCGCCTGCGCTTGACGGTTGCGGTCAGGCTTTTGAAACTCGACGCCCGTGAGTCCGGGCTGCGTCAGCGAGAGTCCCAGGCTTTTGGCGAAGACTTCGTGAGAGGTGCGGTCGTTTCCGTCACGGTCTTTCCAGACGCGCTCGCGCATGCTGCCGCGTACCTCGAGCGTCATGCCGTCTTTGAGCAGACCTTGCACCTGCTCGATCGCCTTCCCGTTGTACTTGACGTCATACCAGTCGGAGTCGAGCATCTTGAAGCTCCCGTCCTCCTGACGCTGGAAATTCGGGTGATAGGCGCGGAAATTCAGAACGGTTTGTTCTTTGCCGGCGTTCTGGCCGGACATCGGGGTGAATTTTTCGACCTTGGGAGCGCCGTGCACGACGACGCTGGTGGAAATGTCTTGAAAGTCAGACATCTTGAGCCTCAGTAACAGAAATGCTAGAAACTCAGGCGAAGCCTGAGGCCTGTTACCGGGGAATTGCCAGGGAGAAGAATACCTGAAAACAAGCTTGCACAGAACGCAGGGATCGTGCCTTTGTGAGATCGTTGGAGAGCTGATGAGACTCAGGCCGATGAAACCCAAATTGCTCGTTGGTCACTGTAACGGACATAAAACTAGAGGGGCGACCGCGAACGACCACCCCTCCGTCAACTCCTAGGGGGATCCGACAGGATACAATCCCCTAGGCACTCCCGATAATGTTAAAAAACAGTGGATGAAATGTCAAGAGACCAGATCAAATATGATGAAGTGAGTCAAGCCTTATCTGGCGCACGTCTCGGTACATATCTGCGGTATTCCAAAAATGATGTAGCCGGCGCTTTCCAGCTTCACCATGTAAACGCTCAGCTTGCAGCATCTTTCTGGGAGCCGCTCGAACTTTTCGAAGTGGTCCTTCGCAATAGGCTGGCCGACTGCTTAACCCAAACGTTTGGCTCTAACTGGCCGGTGCAGCCGGTGTTCGCGAGAGTCATTACCAAAGAGGCTCGAAGTATATTGGAAGAGGGCATTCAGGATGCTCAACGAGCCAAGGGGGAAGCCGTGACGACTGACGACATTGTTTCAAGTCTCAAATTCGCTTTCTGGGAGAAAATTCTCAACAAGAAACTTCATAACTTGATATGGAAGTCGACCCTCCCATCACGCTATCCCTTGTTTGGGAGGGATGCTGAGGCCCTACGGATGGAATTGCAAACCGCCACACATCAAATCCGATGCTTTCGAAATCGGGTGGCTCATCATGAGCCGATCATCAATGAAGACCTGTGGCGGCAATATAAAAGAATTCACAGGATACTTCGGTATTCGTTTCCGGGGTTGGCTTCTTGGTTGAATTCCTGTCAAACCGTTCAGCAAGGCCTTGATCAGCTGAAATCTGTATTGGCTGGGTTGAGTAAGAGTTTGTAGACGTTGCTCGCCCGTTTAGCGCGCAGGTTCACAGAATCCAGTCTGGCGCTCCGCATGCGGCGAAGCGTCAAGACACAGGGGCCGTTCTCGCAAGGGAGCGTCCCTTCATGTGTTGAGCAGCATTCTTCCGAAAATTCTCACAAATTTCGCTACTGGTAGCGGAAAACGACGTACTCATCCTTGATGTCCGTATCGGTGATGAGAACGTTGCCGACAAAGTACGAATCGCCACGTCCGGAACTACAAGAGGTACGAATTACGCCGGAGCCAGAGACTTCTTTCACCTTCTTTACGATAAGCCGTTTCAGGGCGGCTTCTTCGCCGATGTCTTCGGTGTATTGACCGTCAATGTACCCGACGACAGGGTGATATTGAATCGCAGCAGAGCAGCCTGAGAGGAGTGTGACAAGAAACAAAGTCAAAAGTGGTCGTTTCAAATCAATCTCGGGTGAATGTCAAGTGAGCTTTCGCCGATTTTGTTCTTAAAAAGTAGGTTGTAGTCTGAGCTCAGTGAGGGCTTTGCCCTCTCCGCCTTCGGCGGATTCA
>NZ_WEHX01000041.1 GCF_009183815.1 Sutterella seckii
CGCTACGACGTTGTCTTTGAACTCCTGCGAATATCGCATGTTTTGCCACTCCATGAAAGGTTGAAGGGGTGGCGAAAGTTAGTATGACATCTAATGCTGCTTGCAAAGGGCAAGCAGGTTCTCGTGACGAGCACGAAAACGCAGGCGCTCACCGTCCTGAGCGACAAGCTCAATAAGGAGATCCGGCCGCTTTGCCTCTCGTGGCTCGACCAGCCCGTCAAGAATTGCGAAAATGCCACGGCGTTTGCAGACCGCATTGAAAGCATCGAACCCGCGTACGAACGTCAGGAAATCGAAAAGATCAGGAAAAGGCGCTATGAGCTGCGCCAGAAAAGCGCAGCCCTGCGTCAGGCGGTTTTTCAATCGTTCCTTCCTGAGTCGGAAGAATATCTTTTCTGCGGAGAAAAGCTCACGCTGCAGCAAATTGCCGAGCGTCTTCAGAAGCTCGAGTACGCAAAAGACTTTGTTCCCGGCCCAGTTCTGACCGAAAACAATCCTGAGGGCGCCATGCCGCTCTCCCGGGACGATTTAGCGCAGCTTTCCTATTCTTCAACGCTCTGGAGCAATGAAGAACGCAACCTTCTTGAAGCCGGGCTTCCTGATCTTTCGCTTCTGCCGTCGCCCGAACTCATCAGAACCTGGCACGATAAGCGCACGCAGATTCAGCATGTGCTCAAGGATTCCAATGGCATCTGGTGCAGCGAAAAGCTGCAGCTCGACGGCCGCAAAATTCTTGTAATGGAGAGCGCCAGCATCCCTCGTCCATTTGAATGCCTGAGGGATGCCTCTGCTGCGCTTGCCGAAGCATGGAACAAGCTTGAGCTT
This sequence comes from Sutterella seckii, assembly GCF_009183815.1. GTDB lineage: Bacteria > Pseudomonadota > Gammaproteobacteria > Burkholderiales > Burkholderiaceae_F > Sutterella > Sutterella seckii. The sequence continues at coordinate 826 of NZ_WEHX01000041.1, forward strand.
TCAAAATTCCAGGATTTTCTGAATGACAAGCTCGTTCGAAGCGCTCTGATCGCAGGTCTTGACGGGAGCTCCCGCGGCGAACGGTTCAAGAATCTTTCCAATGAGCTGCGGGAAGCGGCAAAGGCTGAAGATGAGGCGCATCTTAAAATCGCCGACATCTCCTTCGCGCCGGAAGCGCTTCTGGATGACGCCGAATTCAAGGAAGCATTCGCGTGGCTCGGAGAAACTCACCCTGACGGCAAGATGAGCTTTCTCGAGAAGAACATCAGCCGTCGGCGCGAGCATGCAGTGCTCAGCAAGCTTTCCGTCAATGGGGAGCCCGTTTTCAGCACGCGCACTATGGAAGCTGTGGCGACAAAGCTCTCCTTGAAAGCCACTATCGATCAGCTTGCCTCGAAATGGAACCTGCTCGCAAAGCATGCCGGCAGCCCTCTTTTTGAAGAACTCGATGCGAGCGTCTTTGAATTAAGCCGCCGTTACGCAGAACCTCTTTATGAAGCGAGCTTCTGGAGTGCTTATTGCCTCAAGCCGTTCCTGAGTGAGCTAGATGCCGCAGAAGTCAATCTGGATGACTTCCTTCCCCGCAATGCCAACAACAAGACGGAAGAAGAGCATCTGAAGTGCATCCATGACTTCATCACGACCATCAGCCCCTACATGCTTCAGATGGCGGCTACGGCAGAGCTCTCAACAATCGAGGACCTGATCGCAGAAGAAGAAGCCGTCTGGCAAAAGTTTGCTGACTATCCGCTCATTAAGGATATTTGCGCCGGCATCCGGAACAATGCCGACAAGTATGAAAAGGCAGCTGCGGAATTAAAGCGTATCCGCACGGGCGACAATCTCGCCCGATTCGGCGCATGGCGCACTCTTCTGCAGAAGCTCGAAAGAGTAGCTCCGGGCTGGACCCAGCAATTCCGGGACGGCACGGCATCTGACGCGCACTCTTACGACGAATACGCTGCGAGCTTCATGTATCTCGCGCTCGACCACCTCTTTAACGAGCATTCGCCCAAAAAAGCAAAAGTTCTTTCAGAGCAGACGGAAGAGCTGTCCAGACAGATCCGGGAACTCACCGGAAAACTCGCTGCCAAGGAAGCCTGGACGCGTGCGGCTGAGCATGCAGAAGCAAACCCTGCTGATCTGAAGTTCCTCAAAATCGCCGCACAGAATTTTCGTCGGTATGGGAAAGGCACCGGGAAGAAAGCGCCCCTCTACATGCAGCTTGCCGTTCAGAATCTTGAGAAAGGCCGCACGGCAGTTCCGGCGTGGATCATTCCGATTCAGCAGGCGATCACGAGCTTCCGCCCGGGAAGCCTTTTTGATGTCGTCATCGTCGACGAGGCGAGTCAGGCCGACATCACATCCGTTGTACTGCTCGCCCTCGCCAAACAGATTGTCGTCGTGGGCGACAACAAGCAGGTGACGCCGATTAGGGTCGGCCTCAAGGACGGCATGCTCGACCGCATTCACAAGACCCTGCTCGCCGGACAGGTGCCGAATGCGGATCTCTACAGCTATGACCAGTCGCTCTACGACCTCGCCGATGTCGCCTTCAGCCACGTCATGCTCCATGAGCACTTCCGCTGCGTACCGGCAATCATCGGATACTGCAACGACCTTTCTTATGACGGACGCATCGAGCCTCTGCGTCCGGCAGACTCCACGAAGCTTCTGCCTCCTTTCGTTCTCCATCAGGTTCCCGGCTGGAAGGACGGCGACACCAATGAACCGGAAGGCGACGCCATTGCCCGCCTGATGAAGGCGTGCTTTGAACTTCCGGAGTACAAGGAAAAGACCTTCGGCGTCGTCGTCATGCGCACCAGCGGAGGCGGCGCTCAGGTAACGTCCATCACGAACAAGCTCCAGAAAGCCATCAGCTCCGAACAGCTTCTCAAGCACAAGGTCATCGTCGGCACAGCCCCCGACTTCCAGGGCGATGAACGAGACGTCATTTTCCTCTCGCTCGTGGACGTTCCTCAGAAGAACGGCTTCATCCGTCTGGAAAGCACTGAGAATGATCTCCAGAAAAAGCGCTTCAATGTTGCGGTCAGCCGCGCCCGCGATCAGGTATGGATCATCCACTCCTTCGACTGGAAGCTGCAGTCGCAGCCCGGTGACCTGCGCCACGACCTCTGCGCATATGCCGAGCGTTCGCTCAATATGGAGAGCGCCGAAAAACAGGCAAAACTGAACGCTGACCCAAATTCGCTCCACTTCGAAGCGCCTGTCGCCAAAGCGCTCCTTGAGCGCGGCTACCGCCTGAAGCAGCAATTCCCGGTCGGCAAGTACCGCATCGACATTGTGGTGGTCGGCAAGAACCGCAGCATAGCGCTCGAATGCGATGGCGAGCGCTGGCACTCCGATCCGGACGCCATCGAGAACGACATGGTCCGTCAGACTCAGCTCGAACGCTGCGGCTGGAGCTTCATCCGCCTGAGAGGTTCCGAATACTTCCGCGATCCGAAGGCAGCTATTGACCGCGTCTGCTCTGAGCTTTACGCGCATGACATCACCCCGATGGCGAATACGCGTGAGCAGCCCCAAACTGAGCTTCGGGACCGCGTGCTTCAACTCGCCGGCTACGCTGATGCAGCGAATATTGCGAACGGCGCACCTGCCGCGGAGAGCAATGACGAAGCAGCGATCACCGCGACTTCCGAAGAGAAAGAGCTTCCTCAGGAAAAAACTGCGCCTGAAGCATCGCACGTCCTCGTCCCAAAACTAGGACCAGCCGCCTCAGCGAAGACCTATGCCGAACCTTCGAACCTCTTCTCTGCAATAGAAGAAAACGAAGACGCTGAAAATGAGCCCGAAGAAACGGCCCCGGAAGATTCGTCCGAGGAAGAATCCGACGAGCACGACATCAATAAAGATTTGATAGAACTGCTCCATGCCGTTCAGCTGAACGGCTGGAGGATTCTGGCACGCAATCAAAAGATTTATGTTTACTCCAAGCGCAGATCCCTTCGTCCTTACGTTGAAGACCTCAACCGTCGCACCGACATCACGCTAACTTCGCTCGGTGGGGGGTTCTTCCGCCTGGATGACCCTCTGCCGTCAGAGTTTTCGCAGGACGTTTCCGCACGCTTCCAGGCTTCTATCCCGAGAAACTGGCCGTCGGGCATTGCCTTGCCTCCGGATATAGTCGGAGCACCCCAACCTATCGCGACCTCATCACGGCCCCCGGAGTCGGAAGAGCTAACTGCTCTCCGCGCAGAAGGCCTTGAATGGCTGAAGAAAGAGTGCGAGACGTGCGGGTGGTATTTCCATACCGACAAAACAGGAACCTATGTCTGTGCGGGACGGTCAGAGTTTCAGTCGGTTCACAGAGTCCTCAACTCCAAATACCGCCTCTTCTTTTACTACGTTGCTCGAACCAGTCCTGCGCTCGGCTATGTGAACGGCTGGAAGCTGAACACAACGAGCTGAAGAAGCCATTCCTCACGTCATTCCTGAATCAAACTCATCATGGAAAGCATCCGCAGCCTCCGCTACTTCATCACCGTCGCCGAGGAAGAAAGCTATACCCGGGCGGCAAAGCTCCTCGGAGTTGCTCAGCCGACGCTCTCGAAGCAACTGAAGGAGCTTGAGTCCGAGTTCGGTCATGCGCTTTTTGCGCGCACGACCCGAAGCGTTTCGCTCACGCCCCGGGGAGAGCGCCTTTACGAGCGCGCCAAAAACATCGTGGCGCTCTACGATCAGGCGCGGCGGGAAGCCGCGGCAGAGGAAGGACTCACGGGCGACATCCGCATCACCGCCGCGGAAACCCCGGCGCTTCGAGGTCTGATTCACGCCGTGGGGAAGCTGCAAGAGGAAGCCCCTCGCGTGCGCGTTCATTTTGTGAGCGCCGATGAGGAAGCCGCGCGCCACGATCTGCAGATCGGGCTCTCGGACTTCGTCGTTTTCGTCGGGAACGCCGACTCCACCCATTTTGCGCTGATGCCCCTTGCTCAGAACGCCCGCTGGGGGCTCCTCTCCCGCCGCGACGGCCCCTTTGCTTCGAAATCCGTAATTGACCCGAAGGATCTCCTCGGGCACCCCGTCATGATTTCAGAGCAATCCTGCCGCCGGAACGACCTCTCCGGATGGTTCGGGAGCGTCTGGAACGACGTGCGGATCGTCGGCTCCTATACGCTCCTCTTCAATGCTTCTCTCATGGCGCGCGAAGGCGTCGCGCACGTGCTGGCGATCGACGGCATCATCGCGGATTCGGACGCCTCCGCACTCAAATGGATTCCTCTCAGTCCGGCGGTTCACTCAAGCGTCTCCGCGGCCTGGAATCCCGCGAGACCGCTTTCGCCCGCGGCAAAGAAGCTCCTTGAATACTGGCGCGAAACCGAGAATCAGCTCCGCATCGTGAGCGGCTCCTGACTTCGTTTGTATATAGCTAAAAGCAATTTTTAATTATTATATATCGCTATTTGCTATTATTAATTAGCTTCTATAGACTGCTCCTTCATCAGGAAAGCGGAACTGGCCAGGCCGAATTCCTTCCCGGATTGGAATGAATTTTGAGGAGCAGCTCTCATGAAGGAAGCAAAAGCATCTCCCGTTATGGCGGGTGCCTGGGCCTGGGGAGCAGGCTTCGCGGGCGGCGACCAGGTTTTCGGCGCCGCACTCGATGCTGCGGCATTGAAGCCCGTCGTTGAAAAAGCGCTCGAACTCGGCATCCGCAGCTTTGATACTGCTGCCATCTACGGGAATGGCAGTTCGGAAGCCATTCTCGGCGAACTTCTGAAGGGCATCCCACGCGAGAGCGTCGTCATCTCAACGAAGTTCACGCCGCAGATTGCGGCCAGCGTGGAAAAGCCCGTCGAAGCCATGCTTGAGGAGAGCCTCAAAAGGCTCGGCACCGACTACATCGATCTCTACTGGATTCACAACTCTGCGGACGTCGAGTGATGGACGCCTCAGGTCGTTCCGCTTCTCAAGGAAGGCCGCATCCGGGCGATCGGCGTCTCCAACCACACGCTCGCTCAGGTGAAGCGCGTGATAGAGATCCTCGGCGAAGCAGGCTGCCGCCTCTCGGCCATCCAGAACCACCTGAGCCTCATGCACCGCGCCTCGCTCGATAGCGGCCTCGTCGACTTCTGCCGCACCAACGGCATCGACTTCTATTCCTACATGGTCCTTGAACAGGGGGCGCTCACGGGAAGATTCGACGAAGCGCATCCGATGCCCTCTGGAAGCGGCCGCGGCGCCTTCTACAACAGCCGCAGGGGAGAAATCGCTCCGCTCATGGCGGCAATCCGAACCGTAGCTCAAAAGCACGGCGCCGCGCCCTCGCAGATTGCCTCCCGATGGGCGATCGAAAAAGGCACGATCCCGATTCTCGGGGTTACCAAAGTGCTCCAGGTTGAAGAGGCGGCCGGACTCGCTGCGCTGAAGCTTGACGCCGAAGACATGGCTCAGCTCGATCATGCCGCCGCCGATATGAAGCTCAAGACCTTTCGCGAATGGGAGTCCCCCGAGGACTGACGGGCTCTCAAAACTAGTTTTATCGAATGAGGAACACCATGAAAACCGTATTGATTGTCAATGCCGGCATCCGCGCCCAGGGGAAGAGCGGGAAGCTCAACGAAGAAATGACTCGGCTTGCCCGCGAGGCCTTTGAAGCGGCCGGTGTGAAGACGCTCCTCACGGACCTCAACAACGAGTGGACGCTTGAAGAGGAAATTGAAAAAATCCTGGCTGCCGACCTGATTCTGGTGCAGACGCCGATCTGGGCGATGTCGACGCCCAGGCACTACACCCGCTGGCAGGACGAAGTGCTCACGCACCCGAAGATCTGCGGCACGGACGGCAGAACGCGCACGGACCCGGATAAGAAGTATGGCTCAGGAGGGTTTCTCACCTCGAAGCACTACTGGCTGAGCACGACATGGAATGCGCCCAAAAAGGCGCTCGACGAACCGGGCGAATTTTTTGACGCACGAGGGATTGAAGAAGTGCTTCTTCCGCTGCACAAGCAGTTTGCCTACATGGGCATGAAGCCGTTCCTGCCGACCTTTGCCGTGCGCGACGTCTACAAGAACCCGACCGTGGAAGCGGATCTTCTTCGCTGGCAAGCAACCCTGAAGGAAGCCGTGAAGAAGCTCGCCTGAAGCAGAACGCGCTGCGATTGACGACGGGAAGGCTGCTCTTTTCCCCGATAGACGGCCTTCCCGGTCATTCAGAGCGTCCCGCACTGGGAACCCTGCTTCCTTTTCCATCAGAAGTTCCAAACGGAGAGGTATGAATGAAATCAAGAGTATGATCTTTAAAAAATCAAGACCATACTCTTGATTTCATAAATCTCTGTAAATATCAAGAATTTACAATATCACGTTCCAGAAGCTTCCTGGCACGAAGATGCGATGGCACTGCTGGGGAGCCGAAACATGACGGCATGATGCGCTCCAAACCGCATCTCCTCCAACAGAAAAAGAGAGGGCCGCTCCGGGGACTCCCTAAAGCGGCCTTCTCTTTTGCGTCTTTCTCCTGCTGGAAGCTTCAATCGCGCTCGTCGAGCCACGCCTGAAGAATCGCTTCGAGAATCCGCTCGTTCGACTTCTCAGGATCATCCCCGAAGTCGGGAAGCTTCACGATCAGGTCGTGGAGCTTCACGAAGGAAAGCGTCAGAGGATCGAGCTCGGGGTACGCGTCCGCGAGCTCTTCACCGATCATCTGAGCATCAGACCACCTGAGCATCTCGGTTATTCCCGTTCGCCAACGACGTTGCGGTTGTACTTCGGGATCTCGATCGTGATGTCCTCGTCGCCCATCTTGGCCTGGCACGAGAGGCGCGATTCCTGGCAGGCGCCCCAGGCGGTGTCAAGATGATCGAGCTCGTTGTCGGAAGGCTCGGAGAGGGAGTCGTAGCCCTTGCGCACGATCACGTGGCAGGTGGCGCAGGCGCAGTTGAATTCGCAGGCGTGCGGAATCTTGACGCCGTTGGCGAGAAGCGCCTTCGCGACGGTTTCGCCCTTCTGGGCTTCAAAGGTAACGCCCTGCGGGCAGAGTTCCTCATGCGGGAGAACGGTAATCTTCGGCATTATTGTTTTCCTAGAGTAGTGGGGGTCAGCCTCGGCCATGGGAATGTCGGGAGGCGCAACCTAAAGATTGAAATGAATTATTTGGATTCCGGGTCGATCGAGAACATATCGTCGTTGACGGACTTCCCGGCGAGCGCCGCGCGAATCGAGCGGTCCATGCGGCGTTCGGCAAAGGTTTCCGTGCCCTTCGAAAGAGCATCTGCAGCGGCGTGAATCGCGTCGGCGTCGGTGCCCGTCACAAGAGCGGCGAGCGTGTCGCCGAGGGTCTCAATTTCAGCGCGCTCCTTTCCTGACAAAAGGTCGCCGTCGGCTGTAAGGGCGCTCCGGGTGCTTTCAAGGAGGCGCCTTGCCTCAACCTGCTCTTCGCGGAGCTTCCTCGCGGCCATATCGGATTCAGCGGAGGAATTCCCTTCCTTCAGCATCCGCACGATATCGTCGTCGGAAAGCCCGTAGGAAGGCTTCACGACAACGCTCGCCTCAACGCCCGTCGTCATCTCGCGGGCGGAAACGGAGAGGAGTCCGTCGGCGTCGATCTGGAAGGTGACGCGAATGCGGGCGGCGCCCGCCGCCATCGGCGGGATGCCCCTGAGCTCAAAGCGCGCGAGCGACCGGCAGGCATCCACCACCTCGCGCTCGCCCTGAACGACACGAATCGCCATGGCGGTCTGGCCGTCGCGGAAGGTCGTGAAGTCCTGAGCGCGCGCCGTCGGAATGGCGCTGTTTCGCGGAATCACCTTTTCGACGAGCCCGCCCATGGTCTCAAGACCAAGCGACAAAGGCGTCACGTCAAGCAGAAGCCAGTCGTCGTCGGCCGTGGTGTTGCCGGCTAATTTATTCGCCTGCATGGCGGCGCCGACCGCAACGACGCAGTCGGGGTCGATGCCGGTCAGGGGCTCGAACCCGAAGTATTCCTTCACTTCGCGGCGAACAGAGGGCATGCGGGTCGAGCCGCCCACAAGGACGACGCCCTTGACTTCCGACTTTGAGAGCTTTGCGTCGGCAAGCACGCGCGTCACGGCCTCGATCGTTTCATCGACGAGCGCCTTCGTCATCCGGTCGAACGCTTCGCGCGTGAGCGTGGTCGAGAATTCGCGGCCCGAGGAAAGTGTAAAGCGCACGTCGACGGAATCCGCGTCCGTGAGCGATTCCTTCGCGCGCTTCGCGCTGTCGAGCATCTGACGACGGTCTTCGGGCGAAAGTTCCGTTTCGCTTCCGATCTCCGCCGCAAAGGCGTCGTAGACCGCGTGGTCGAAGTCGTCGCCCCCGAGGGCAGCGTTGCCGCCCGTCGCGAGGACTTCAAAGACGCCGCACGAGAGCTTGAGGAGCGACACGTCGAAGGTGCCGCCTCCCAGGTCATAGACGAGGTAGATGCCTTCGGCCTCGTTGTCGAGCCCGTAAGCGAGAGCTGCGGCAGTGGGTTCCGAGAGAAGGCGCAGGACCGTGAGGTCGGCGAGCCTTGCCGCATCCTTCGTCGCCTGGCGCTGCGCGTCGTCGAAGTAGGCGGGCACCGTCACGACGGCGCCGGTAAGTTCGCCTCCGAGGCGCTCCTCGGCGCGGGCCTTGAGGGCCTTCAGAACCTCGGCGCTCACCTCAACCGGAGACTTCATCCCGGCAGCGGTGCGGATGGCGACCCCGCCCGGCGCATCATCGATCTCATAGGGAAGCGACGGAAGGTTCTTCAGATCCGCACGGCTTCTGCCGATCAAGCGCTTAGCGGAATAAATCGTGTTCTGAGGATCCTTTTCCGCGGATTCGAGGGCCTTCCATCCCGTCTCCACCGTCCCGTCGGGAAGGTAGCGCACGACGGAAGGGAGAAGCCGCCGGCCTTCTTCATCAGCGAGCACTTCGGGAGAAGCGGAAATCACGGTGGCGACAAGCGAATTCGTCGTTCCGAGGTCGATCCCGACGGCAAGGCGATGCTCATGGGGAGCGGCAGAAAGTCCGGGTTCGGCGATCTGAAAGAGTGCCATGATGAAATCTTTGGTTAAGAAAAGGAAAATCCGAAAAGTAGGGGCGTGGGCTTCAAAGCATGGGCGAGGACTTTGCGCTCGTCTGCTCGAGGAAGCGCCCGATGAACATGAGCCTGCGCGTGAGGTCGACCGCCTTCGTCCAGTCCTTCTCAGAGTCGATGGCGGACTCGAGCTTCGACTCGCATTCGGCGAACCTCGCCCGCGCTTTGTCGCGGACGGCTTCGCGGGCGCTCTCGTCCTTCGCGTCGTCAAGATCCTCGCGCCAGGACATCTGCTCCATCAGGAAGTCGGCAGGCATCCGGGTGTTCGTTTCGGCGTCGACCGGGTGGCCTGCGGCTTCGCAAAGAAGCGCCGCACGCTTCACCGGGTCCTTCAAAACATCAAAGAACTCGTTGATGCGGGCGCTCCACTGTTCGGCAACGCGGCGCTCGGCGGCCGGGCGCCCGGCAAAGCGGTCCGGGTGCACCTTCAGAATGGCACGTTCGTGCGCTTTTTCGAGCGCTTCGAGATCAATCGCGAACTTTTCAGGGAGCCCGAAAAGCTCAAAAGCGGAAAGCATAGCCATCGCGGTAAAACTACCCTGGGAAAAAATCAGACGTGGAACGACTCGCCGCAGCCGCAGCGGCTCTTCTCGTGAGGGTTCTTGAAGCGGAACCCTTCCTGAAGACCCTCGCGGGTGTAGTCGAGCTCGGTGCCGTCGATGTAGGGAAGACTCTTCTCGTCGATGATCACCTTGACGCCGTGGCTTTCCCAGATCTGGTCGTCGGGCTCGGTCGAGTCGGCGAATTCAAGCTTGTAGGCCATGCCGGAGCATCCGGAGGTCTTCACACCCACGCGCAGGCCGATGCCCTTGCCGCGGCGGTCGATGTACTTCTGAACGTGCTTTGCAGCCGCTTCGGTAAGCGTAACAGCCATTTTCCTTACGCCTCCTTCTTCGCTTCGTGCTTCGAGCGGTAGTCGGCAATCGCCGCCTTCACCGCGTCTTCGGCGAGGATGGAGCAGTGAATCTTGACGGGCGGGAGGGCGAGCTCGTCGGCAATTTCGGCGTTGCTGATCTTGCCGGCTTCGTCGAGGGTCTTGCCCTTCACCCACTCGGAAACGAGCGAGGAAGAGGCGATCGCGGAGCCGCAGCCGTAGGTCTTGAACTTCGCGTCTTCAATGACGCCCTTGTCGTTCACCTTGATCTGCAGGCGCATCACGTCGCCGCAGGCGGGAGCGCCCACCATGCCGGTGCCGACGTCGGCCGCATCCTTGTCGAGCGTGCCCACGTTGCGGGGGTGTTCGTAGTGGTCAAGCAGTTTTTCGCTGTAGGCCATTTTTTGTCTCCAGATTCCTTTCCGGGGCGGGACGTATAGACGTCGCCCCGGAACGCACTTCAAATTCTTGGTTGGGTTCTTCCTGAACTCAGTGGTTCGCCCACTTGATCGACTTGAGGTCAACGCCCTGCTGATGCATTTCCCAGAGGGGCGAGAGCGCGCGGAGCTTCTTCACGGCTTCCGTGAGAACCTTGACGGCGTAGTCGATTTCTTCCTCAGTGGTGAAGCGCCCGAGCGTGAAGCGGATCGAGCTGTGCGCGAGCTCATCGTCGCGGCCGAGCGCACGAAGAACGTAGGAGGGTTCAAGCGACGCCGACGTGCAGGCAGAGCCCGAGGAAACCGCCAGGTCCTTCACCGCCATCATGAGGCTCTCGCCCTCGATGAAGGCAAAGCTCACGTTGAGGTTGAAGCAGACGCGGTGCTCCCAGTCGCCGTTCAGGTACACCTCGGGGATGTTCTTCTGAATGCCTTCCCAGAGGCGGTTCCTCAGGGCGCGCAGACGCGGCACCTCAACGGGCATTTCCTCGCGGGCGATGCGGTAGGCTTCGCCCATGCCGACGATCTGGTGCGTCGGGAGCGTGCCCGAGCGCATGCCGCGCTCGTGGCCGCCGCCGTGCATCTGGCACTCAATGCGAACGCGGGGCTTTCTTCTCACGTAGAGGGCGCCGATGCCCTTCGGGCCGTAGACCTTGTGCGCCGAGAGGCTCATCAGGTCAACGTGGAGCTTGTCGACGTTGAGGTCGATCTTGCCCGCGGCCTGCGTCGCGTCGCAGTGGAAGACGATGCCCTTTTCGCGGCAGAGCGCGCCGATGCGCTCGATGTCCTGGATGACGCCGATTTCATTGTTGACGGCCATCACGGAAATGAGGATCGTGTCGGGGCGAATGGCGGCAAGGAGGTCCTCCCACTTGATGAGGCCGTTTTCCTGCACGTCAAGGTAGGTCACCTCAAAGCCTTCGCTCTCGAGGTGGCGCATCGAATCGAGCACTGCCTTGTGTTCGGTCTTCACCGTAATGAGATGGCGGCCCTTGTCGCGGTAGAAGTGCGCGGCGCCCTTGATGGCGAGGTTGTCGGCTTCAGTCGCGCCGGACGTGAAGACGATCTCGCGCGGATCCGCGCTGATCAAGGCCGCAATGTTGGCGCGGGCCTCTTCAACGGCCTTCTCCGCTTCCCAGCCGTAGGAATGGCTGTGGGAGGCAGGGTTGCCGAAGTGAACGTTGAGGTAGGGCACCATCTTTTCCACAACGCGGGGATCGCACGGGGTCGTGGCGGAGTAGTCGAGGTAAACCGGAAGCTTCATTTTTAAAGGTTCCTGAAGATTGAAAGTTCTTGATTGACGGTTCTTGAGCGGGAGCTTCAGGCCGACGTGGTCGGTCCGTGCGCCTCTTTTTGCCTCACCGGAATCACTGCGGGTATCTGAGCCGAATGTCCGCTTCCCGGATGCTTTTCCGCTTCGGCCGCGAGGGACGCGAGCGAAATGCCGGCGAGGAAGCGTTCAATGACGCCGTTGAGGTCTTCCCAAAGATGGTGCGTGAGGCAGGAGGCGCCCCCAAGGCACGTGCCTTCCCCGCCGCACTGGGTGGTATCCATGTTTTCATCGACCGCGAGAATGATGCGGTCAATGGTGATTGACAGCGCGGGCTCGGCAAGCCGGTAGCCGCCGCCCGGTCCGCGGGTGCTTTCAACAAGCCCTGCGCGGCGCAGACGACAGAAAATCTGCTCGAGATAAGGAAGCGAGATCTTCTGACGTTCGGCCACCTGCGCGATCGGAATCGGCGAATCAGACTCTTCGGCCTGAATCGCCAGATCGAGCATGGCCGTAACGGCAAAACGCCCTTTCGTCGTGAGCTTCAAGTTCTCATCCTCCGATTATCCGGGGAAACCCGTAAAATCAATCCTGACTAAATCAGTCAATTTTGCGAACGGATTCTACTCTGCGAATCCTGACAAAACAAGTCAGGTAATGATTGTGAATCTTTCAGGCGCAACAAAAAGAAAACGGACGCCTGAGAGCATCAGACATCCGTTTGGTGTTTTCTGAGTTCCGGATCTTCCCGGCGATGCGGGAGGAAACCGCTGGACTACTTCTTCGCCGCAACCCTTTCGGCGCGCAGCTGCTTCGCGCGCTTCTCGAAGAATTCAATGAGTCCCTCGCAGGCGTCGGAGCAGTAGTCGAAGGCCTGCACGAAACCCTCGTTCACGCCGAAATAGGGATCGGGAACGATGGCTTCATCGAACTCATTGGCGTAGCGCATCATGAGCTGAATCTTGTGACGGAACTGCGCGGGCGAGCGCTGCTGGAGCTCCGTGAGCACTTCCCAGTCCATTGCAAGGATAAGGTCGTACTCCGCAAAATCCTCGGGCGTGATCTGACGGGCGCGGTGGTCTGCAAGCTGCACGTCGCGGCGGCGGCAGGTGAGCACGGCGCGCTGATCGCACGGATCGCCCACATGCTCGCCGGAGGTGCCTGCGCTCGATGCGGTCATGACGTCGTCGTAGCCCGCTTCCTTCACCTTCTTCTTGAAGATGGCTTCAGCCATGGGACTGCGGCACACGTTGCCGGTGCAGACGAAGAGAATTTTGATCAGCTGGTCATCCATCTTGAATATTCCGATCCTCGCGAGAATCCGGGGAGAAGCTCAACCTGAGGGAAAAGTGGATTTTGTCAGACCTATCCTACTGCAGGGTGTCTAATTTTCCTAGAGGCGAATACCCAAATCCCCGCGAATATTTCAAACCCTCTAAACCTTAGAAAGTCAGGGAGAGCGCGAAAGAAGACGCTTCTCAGGCATTGACGGACGCGCCGAAAGCGGACTTCCGGAGCGCCTTGATTTCCTCGCGCACCTTGGCGGCTTTTTCGAAATCAAGGTCGCGCGCATAGCCCATCATCTCGGCTTCGAGCTCCCTCAGGCGCTTCGCGAGCGCCTTTTCGTCGCCCGCGATCTCGATGTCGCGCACCGCTTCCTTCACTTCTTCCTGCACGTCGGGACCGCGGTAGACGCCGTCGATGATTTCGCGGATCTCCTTCTTGACGCCCCGCGGCGTAATGCCGTGCGCAAGATTGAAGGCCTCCTGCTTTTCGCGGCGGCGTTCCGTTTCGGTGATCGCAGCCTTCATCGAATCGGTCACCTTGTCGCCATAGAGAATCGCGCGGCCGTGAAGGTTTCTCGCGGCGCGCCCGATCGTCTGAATGAGGGAGCGGTAGCTTCTCAGGAACCCTTCCTTGTCGGCATCGAGAATCGCAATGAGCGAAACCTCCGGAATGTCGAGGCCCTCGCGAAGGAGGTTGATGCCGACCAACACATCGAACGTTCCCGCACGCAGATCCCGGATGATCTCGACGCGCTCGACCGTATCGATGTCGGAGTGGAGGTACCTCACGCGAACGCCCTGGTCGGAGAGAAAGTCCGTGAGATCCTCGGCCATCTTCTTCGTGAGGGTCGTGACGAGCACGCGCTCGCCCTTCTTCACGGTTTCCGTGATTTCGGAAAGGAGGTCGTCCACCTGGGTCACGGCAGGCCTCACTTCAACGGCCGGGTCAACGAGGCCCGTCGGGCGCACGACCTGCTCGACCACTTCGCCGCCGCTCTTTTCGAGCTCGTATTCCGCAGGAGTGGCCGACACAAAGATTGATCGGCGCATCTTGCGCTCGAACTCGTCGAACCTCAGAGGCCGGTTGTCGAGCGCCGAGGGGAGCCTGAAGCCGTAGCGCACGAGCGTTTCCTTTCGCGCGCGGTCGCCGCGATACATGCCCCCGAGCTGCCCCATCATGACGTGGCTTTCGTCAAAGAACATGAGCGTGTCGGCAGGAAGGTAGTCGATGAGGCAGGGCGGCGGCTCCCCGGGCGGAAGGCCCGTAAGGTGCCTCGAATAGTTTTCAATCCCCTTGCAGAACCCCACCTGGTCGAGCATCTCGAGGTCAAAGAGCGTGCGCTGCTCGAGGCGCTGCGCTTCAACGAGAAGATTCTGGCTGAGGAGCTCTTCCTTCCTTTCCTTCAATTCCGCCTTGATCGTCCCGATCGCGCGCTGAATGTCCTCGCGCGGCGTCACGTAGTGGCTCGCCGGATAGACGACGAAGCGCGGCACCTTCTGAATGGTCTTCCCTGTAATGGGATCAAAAAGGAGAATCGCATCCACCTCGTCGTCAAAGAGCTCGATGCGGACGGCGGTTTCCGCGTGTTCGGCCGGGAAGATGTCGATCGTGTCGCCCCGGACTCTGAAGGTCCCGCGCGTGAATTCCATGTCGGAGCGCCGGTACTGCATACGGACGATCTGCCCGATCAGATCGCGCTGGGACTTCCGATCGCCCGCACGCAGGATGAGGCGCATCTCGGTGTAGCTCTCGGGCGCGCCGATGCCGTAAATCGCCGAGACCGTCGCCACGATGATGGTGTCGCGCCGCTCGAGAATCGACTTCGTTGCCGCAAGCCGCATCTGTTCGATGTGTTCGTTCACCGCAGCATCCTTCTCGATGAAGAGATCCCGCGCAGGCACGTAGGCTTCCGGCTGATAGAAGTCGTAGTAGGAAACGAAGTATTCGACGGCGTTCTCAGGGAAGAAGTCGCGCATCTCGGAATAGGTCTGAGCGGCGAGCGTCTTGTTGGGCGCAAAGATGATTGCCGGCACCCCTTCGCGCGCAATCACATTCGCCATCGTGTAGGTCTTTCCCGATCCCGTCACCCCGAGGAGCGTCTGGTACATGAGCCCGTTCTCCACGCCCCTGCAGAGCGCCTCAATCGCCTGGGGCTGGTCGCCTGCCGGGGGAAAGGGTTCATGAAGGATGAAGGGAGAATTCGGATAGGTGACGATCTGCAAGGGAAGAGCCTCACAAAAAAAACAGACGGGAACCGGCTCATTCTACGAAAAGCTCCGGGCGCAGAGAAGCTCAAGGTGAAGACGAGAATCCTTAAATATCAACAATAAAATAATGAACCATCGTTTTGTTACATTTATTTACATTTAGAAATTTGGCAAAACAATAAAGCCCTCATATAATTCATCTTCTTGATTCCCCGATAGCTCAGTCGGTAGAGCGACGGACTGTTAATCCGCAGGTCGCTGGTTCGAACCCAGCTCGGGGAGCCAAAGAATTTTTGAAGAAGGAGTACTGATTTCGATCAGCGCTCCTTTTTCTTTGCCTGCGGTCTGCCGGGACCTCCTCTCTTCTCAATGTTCTTAGTGAATGCGCCTTATTGCCAAGAAAGGCACTCACGCGACACAATTTCCGGCAATGCGCTTTCTGCGCGAGGCGGACGAGCCTCGTCTGCTTCAGAAAAAGATTGAAGAACATTGGACGCCCTGAGGAGGAACACCCAAATGCGCCACAGTCCCCGAGAACTCCGCACCGCTGCCTATGAGTGGCTCCTTGCCACCGGGAGCTCCGCTGAAGAAGCCGGCATCGTCACCGACCATCTCATCAACGCGAACCTCCGAGGGCACGACAGCCACGGCGTCGGCATGATCGCCCTCTACAGCGACCTCATCGCCGACGGAAGGCTCCATCCCAATACGCCCGCCAGGCTCCTTAAGGACGGCGGCTCCATCCTGCAGTTCTCCGGCGACCGCGGCTACGGCCAGCGCGTGGGTTATGAAGCGACGAAGGCGGCAATTGCCCGCGCGAAGGAAAACGGCATCTGCATGTACACGATCGCCAACACCTGTCACTTGGGGCGCATCGGCACCTATGGCGAACAGTGCGCGGATGCCGGCATGGTCTCGATTCACTTCGTTAACGTCACCCACTACATCCCGCTCGTCGCTCCCTGGGGCGGTTCAGACGCCCGCTTCGGCACCAACCCCTTCTGCTGTGCGATTCCGAAGACGGAAAAGAACCAGCGCTTCATTCTCGACTTCGCGACCTCGATCGTTGCGATGGGTAAGACCCGCGTTGCTTATCTGGCCAAGAAGCAGTTCCCGATCCCCGTCATGGTGGACAGCAAGGGGCAGCCCACCACGGATCCGAAAGTCATGTGGGAGGATCCGAAGGGCGCGCTGCTGCCGATGGGCCTCTATAAGGGCGCCGGCCTCTGCTTTGCCTGCGAACTCCTCGCGGGCCTTCTCTCCACGGGCGGAACGAACTCTCCGGAGCTCGTCGAGCGCGACGGCACGATCATGAACAACATGACGAGTTTCGTCATCAATCCGGAAGCACTCTGCGATCTTGCCTGGATGAAGCGCGAGATGGATTCGATGATTGAATACGTGAAGGCTTCGCCCGAAGCCGATCCGGTCGGGAACCCCATCCTCTGCCCGGGCGAAATCGAAATGCAGCGCACGAAGGACCGCACCGAAAACGGCGTCGAAATCTCCGAAGGCGAATGGGCGGCAATCCTCAGAACCTGCGCCAAGGCAGGCGTGAGCGAAACGGCGCTCAAGGCTTAACTTCAAAAGCAGCTCGCTACGCATCAGAGAGCCGAAGGCATTGCGCCTTCGGCTCTTTTTTTTCTGGCCTGAACCAAACGACGAAAAAGATCGGGTCGGGGGCCCCTTTGCAGGCCCCCTTCCACACCGCATGACTCTGTGATCGGGCCCTTTCGGACATGCCGTTCGGCATCCGGCGGTTTTCAAACATGAATGAAGGTTGCTATCTCATCTCCAGCAGAGAGTACAGCTTGTTACGTCGGAAGAAGTCGAGCGGGTATGCCTTGTGCATGGTTTGCGTCCCTGACATCATCCAGGCGCCTGCGCCGACACCGGCGGCTTTTCTGGCTTCAGCAATGGGCATCCCCAGCTTGATCAGGGCCGCCAATCGGCGTTTCGGCTTCTTCCATGCCCGCCACACCAGCTTCCGAAGGTGTCTCCGGATATGGCAGTCCAGCTTGTCGTATACCGATTTGCGAAGGTCAAGCTGGAAATATTAAGGCAATCATCCATTAGTTACGTATGGATCAATGAAAATTCAAGTTAATCAATAATGTTATCTGAGTTGCATCAACTAAATGATGGCTTCGTTAATAATTCCGTCACCCTCGCAGGATCATGTTGAGTCGCTTGATGGTCGCGAGAAGCGATGAGCCTCGCGCCCGAAAGAAGACAGCCTTCAGCTTCTTCTTCAGCCTGTCGATGCTTTTCGGGTGTGCGATTGGGTTCCGGCGCCAAAACGTGTAGCCGAGAAATTTCGCCCTTCCAGGGCGAAAGACGCCGCTCTTATCACGGTTAACCCGCAACTTGAGCGTCTCCTCGATGAATTTCGTTGCCGTTGCCAGCGCACGTTCGCCCGCGCGACGCGACTGCACATACAGGCCGACGTCGTCTGCGTAGCGGCAGAATCGAAATCCGCGCTTCTCCAAGAACTTGTCGAGTTCGTCAAGGACGATCAGCGACAGGATTGGGCTGAGCGGCGATCCTTGCGGCGTGCCTTCCTCGCGAGCTTCAACCAGCCCGTCAGCCATGATGCCCGTCCGCAAATACCGTCGGATCAGCTTCAGAAGCGCTTTGTCGGCGCAGTCCTTCTCAAGGCGCGACATCAGTCTGTCGTGGTTCACCGTATCGAAGAACTTCGCAAGATCCATTTCAACGATGAAGCGACAGCCGCCTTCAAGGCAGGCGGTCGATTGCTTGATCGCGTCATGCGCACTGCGTCCCGTACGGAATCCATAGCTGTATTCCGAAAAGGTCGGGTCGTAGTGCGCAGTCAGAATCTGCGCGATTGCCTGCTGGATCACGCGGTCCTGCACCGTCGGAATGCCCAGCATTCTGGTGCCTCCGTTCGGCTTTGGAATATCAACGCGACGCACCGGGAAGGGAATGTACGTTCCCTGCCGGATGTGCGCTCAGATGCTCGCGCCATGCCTGGCAAAGTGCCACGAGCATTGGTCGACAGTCATGCCGTCAACCCCCGGAGCTCCCCTATTGGTTATTAACGAAGCCATCATTTAGTCGATGTCTGTCAGATAACATCATTGATTAACTTGAATTTTCCTTGATCCCTGCGTAACTAATAGATGATCACCTTAATATCACCCGATCGCATGCCTGAAGCAGGTTTCTTGGTGATAGCACCTCTTCCAGCGTTATCACTGGTCCTCCTGCTTTCGTCCAATGGTGCATCCTTACCGTAGCTTGTTCGGCCTCCGGCCCCGCCCCCTGGATCCCGGCTTCCGTCCTCCATCCTCCGGGCAGATCTACTCGATTTGCTTCGATTACGGTTTCCCGCGGCTACTGCCGTCGCTGTCGAAGAGATATGCATCCTCTACTTGCAATGTTTGAATTCGGTCCTTCGGCGATTTCTCGCCTGCTACGGCCTCGACTGACTTCCCTGTCAGCATCCCTCCGCCTTGCGGCGTCGGTAGCCATAGGCACTGACAGGGATCTCCCCGGGTATCACACATGCGCTTCCAGCCCTATCCGTCGGATTTACGCCTCAACTGTGTCCGTAGAAGTATGAGGTTAACGACTTCTTGCTCGCTCTCCCAATTGAGACGCCTCGCATCCGCTTCCTGTTCGTCGGACTGGCTATTTGCTATCGGCTTCCTTCATCAGATCGTTGCCTCCCTGACTCTGCCGAGTCGCTAGACCTTCCCCTTCTCGGGCGGTCAGTGGACTTTCACCACATAAACACACGTGCGCCTGGCGCACACGAAAAGCCCCTGCTGACATCTAATCAACAGGGGCTTCGTTTGTAGGGAGCCTGGCGATGACCTACTTTCACTGGAAATACAACCAACTATCATCGGCGCGGAGACGTTTCACTGTCCTGTTCGGAATGGGAAGGAGTGGGG
>NZ_WEHX01000042.1 GCF_009183815.1 Sutterella seckii
ATTTCTTGAGATAAGCAATGTAGGTCTCAAAAAATCGGCGCTGAACAATTTCTCCACCCAAGGCACTGAGCATGTCACTGATGCGTGGCGACTCGAGCAAGGCCTTGGGGTAAGCGATGCGCGCATAACTTCCCTCATACCAGTCCTTGGCATGAGCATTGCTTCGGCTCTCCAAAATGTAATAACACAGCAGGGCTTTGAACGAATCCGGATTGCCGTAACCAATGGCGTCAAACACCGACCATAACCCAAGTTGATCAATATAGCGGTCAATGAAATACGTATTACCAAAATCGACAATAAGCTGTTCTCTGGCGTTCTTACGAACGATCTTCAAACAGAAATCGTCAGGTGGATTCTTGCGCTCGCCCGTATCCGGATCGTACTGATACGTACCATGCTCTCGACTTTTGAAGATCAGTTGCTTGCGATCCAGCACGCGCCCCAGAGTTGTGCTCTTGCCATGAGACACGCCACCGTCTTTGCGCACAGAGTTTCTGATGCGCGCATATTCGATGCCGTTGATGGAGTAGTACTCGATGTACATTTGTAGCCCCAAATAAATACGGGCTACATTGTACCAAAAAAATTGCTGCGCACGTCGCCCTGGTAGCAATTTCCCCTTTGGCTTAGCGGCTTTGGCGGTAGTTTTTCAAATTTCAGATTCGCGTAGCCCCAAAATCAACCCGAGAACCTAGGTTGATGATCTTGGTAACCCATTGACGGCTCAATCCGAGTCTGCGTGCAATTTCGGCGCGCTTTACTCCATCACGGAAGTAAACAATGCAGCGGCGGCGAAGCTCGAGCTGGGCTTCAGGAGTGGCCTTGCGGCCGTCGAGGGTTGTGGTGGTTTTATCTTCATAACTCATTTATCAATTATAACATAACCGTAGCCGCTTGTCAACTATTTTGTGCCTATGTTAATAATGAATGATCCGGCTTGATCAGCCTCTCGCGTTTCTAAGTGCATGGCTGATTCAAGGCGGGGCTCTAAAAATGAAGCGTCGTTTTCCGGGAAGGGGAGACGGCGCTTTATTTTGCTTTTGCCTTGAAGCATCAAGGGAAGGCGGAGCCCAAGTGCCGGCGAGCACGATTGCTGCAAGCTGCGGGGTTTCATTGCCGTCGGCAGATGCCGGGATTCGGCAGAGGTGCGGCTTGAAGACCTTATCGTTCGGACCGGATTTAAAAGCTCCCTTAGGAAGATTTTCTGTTCTTCAGAGACAAAAAAGAAGCCGTCAGGCATTTGCTCCTTAACGGCTTCCTTTTATCTTCCTCTTCCGAAGGGCGTCTCATCGGACCCCAAGGTCTTCAGAGACGCGCTCCGGATGAAGCAGTCAGGCGATTACTTCTTTTCGCACTTGCAGGCGATCTTGCAGGGCTTAAGCTGCTTGAAGAAGTCGTTGCCCTTGTCGTCGACGAGGATGAAGGCCGGGAAGTTCTCGACCGTGATCTTGTAGACGGCTTCCATGCCGAGCTCCGGATACTCGATGCATTCGATGCTCTTGATGGCGTCGGACGAAAGGACCGCAGCAACGCCGCCGATGGTGCCGAGGTAGAAGCCGCCGTGCTTCTTGCAGGCGTCCGTCACAACCTGGGTGCGGTTGCCCTTGGCGATCATCACCATCGAGCCGCCGTGGCTCTGGAAGAGATCAACGTAGGGGTCCATGCGGTTGGCGGTCGTCGGGCCCATCGAGCCGCAGGCGTAGCCGGCAGGCGTCTTGGCGGGGCCGGCGTAGAGAACCGGATGATCCTTGATGTAGTCGGGGAGCTCTTCGCCGCGGTCAAGGCGTTCCTTCAGCTTCGCGTGAGCGATGTCGCGGGCGACGATGATCGTGCCGGTGAGTTCAAGGCGGGTCGAGACCGGGTACTTCGTGAGGTCGGCGAGGACTTCCTTCATCGGGCGGTTGAGGTCGATCTTGATCGAGCCGCCTTCGCCGGGCTTCCTCAGTTCTTCAGGGATGAGGCTGCCGGGGTTGTTGTCGAGCTTCTCAATGAAGACGCCGTCCTTCGTGATCTTGGCCTTGATGTTGCGGTCGGCCGAGCAGGAAACGCCCATGCCGATCGGGCAGGAAGCGCCGTGGCGCGGCAGACGGATCACGCGGATGTCGTGAGCCATGTACTTGCCGCCGAACTGGGCGCCGAGGCCGATCTTCCAGGCTTCCTCAAGGAGCTGCTGTTCGAGCGCAACGTCGCGGAAGGCGCGGCCCGTTTCATCACCCGTCGTCGGAAGGTTGTCGTAGTAGTGGCAGGAGGCGAGCTTCACCGTGAGCATCGTGCGTTCAGCGGAGGTGCCGCCGATCACGAAGGCGATGTGATAGGGCGGGCAGGCAGCCGTGCCGAGGGTCTTCATCTTTTCGATGAGGTAGGGAACGAGCTTCTGGGGATTCAGAACCGCCTTCGTTTCCTGATAGAGGTAGGACTTGTTGGCCGAGCCGCCGCCCTTCACGACGCAGAGGAAGCGGTATTCCATGCCTTCCGTCGCTTCGATGTCGATCTGCGCGGGGAGGTTGCACTTCGTGTTCACTTCCTCGTACATCGAGAGCGGAGCGTTCTGCGAATAGCGGAGCGCGTTTTCGGTGTAGGTCTTGTAGACGCCCTTGCTGAGGGCTTCCTCGTCTTCAAAGCCCGTCCAGACCTGCTGTCCCTTTTCGCCGTGAATGATCGCCGTGCCGGTATCCTGGCAGTAGGGGAGAACGCCCTTGGCAGCGACTTCGCCGTTGCGCAGGAACGTGAGGGCAACGTACTTGTCGTTTTCGCTCGCTTCCGGATCGGACAGGATCTTGGCAACCTGTTCGTTGTGGGCGCGGCGGAGCATGAAGTTGACGTCGGTGAAGGCGCGGTTCGAGAGCGCGGTCAGGGCTTCGGGGGAAACCTTGAGGATCGGATGGCCTTCGAATTCGCCGACGGAGACGCCTTCCTTCGTGAGGAGGTAGTACTCGGTGTCGTCCTTGCCGAGCTGGAACATCGGGGCATATTTGAATGCAGGAGCTTGTGCCATGGTTGTGTTTTCTCTTCTCTGTTTAGGGTCAGGCCCGTGAGCGGAGGATCTCCCCCGTCGGGGCCGCTGCAGGATTGTTTTCAAGGCGCTCTCCTCCTTTTGGAAGGAGAAGCTCTTTTTTCTGCTCTTCGAATTATTTACCTCTTCGGAGGATGAGAGCAACCCTTATGCAAAGGAGAATTGACGCGGGAGCAAGTCTCTGTCCTGAGCTTACATATCACTCCTGTAGGTAGGTATTAACCCTTGAGATAAAGCGCGAATGCCTCTTGTGCAATATCGAGGAGAAGCGTTTTCTGCGGGAATTTACGAGCGGAGCACCGGGGCTTTCTGAGGCATTCTTTCCTGATCGCTTCCCCCGGACGCCTGAATATCCCGGGAAAAGCGAACTGAATTCCAACTGACTAATCAAAGGAGCTTTTCATGAAAGCCGTCAAGACCCTTATCCTTGCCGCAGCCGTTGCCGCCGCGGGCGCAGCCATGGCGGGCGACCGCCTCGACGCCATTCAGAAGTCGGGCGTGATCCGCGTGGGAACGCCCGCCGACTATCGTCCCTTCGCGATGGACGAGGCGGGCGTCATCAAGGGCCACGACGTCGACGTGATCAAGGCGATGGCGGCCTATGCGGGCTGGAAGGTTGAGTTTGTGAAGACGCCCTGGAAGGACATTGAAGCCGGCATCAAGGGGAACCGCTTCGACGTGGCCGTGGGCGGCATCACGCAGACCCTCGCCCGCACGTCCTGGGGCGAATTCCTCCCGGGTTATGCGCCCTTCGGCAAGGTTGCGCTCGTGCGAAAGGGCGACCTCACGAAGTACCGCACGCTCGAGGACCTCAATCAGCCTTCCGTGCGCGTCATCAAGAACCCGGGCGGCACGAACAAGCAGTTCGTGCTGAAGAACCTCACGAAGGCCCAGGTCTCGACGCACGAGAAGAACTTTGAGATTCCCGGCCTCATCGCCGAAGGCAAGGGCGACGTGATGATTACGGAAACGGCTGAGGCGATTCTCTACGCGAAGAAGAACCCGAAGCTCGGCGCCGCCTTCATCAACAAGCCCCTCACGCCCGTCTCCGAAATGGGCTTCCTCATGCCGACGGACGACGCGGACTTTGCGCGCGTCATGAACTACCTCTGGCACCTCTCCGACATCCGCGGCGATCTCACCCGTGCGGAATCCGCATGGCTTAAGTAACCGTTCTGAGAGTCATTCATTGAAGCCCCGGCCGGTCTTCCGCCCGCCGGGGCTTTTTCAACGCGCTTCTTTGATTCTTTCCGGGCGAAAGTCCGGTGAAATGCCTAAGGAATACTGCTTTATGCCGTGGAGGATGACGGGCGCCGCCTTATAAGATTAGGGAAAAGATAAAGAGACAGAGGAGCCTTCCCGGGAGTGCTGCATGCGCCCGGGGAATTGTCCTGCTCCTTCTGCGCACTTCAAACAAAGGAAATGCGTCATGCGTTTTGCCGCTTCGATTCTTTCTCTCGCCGCCGGTCTTACCCTTGCTGCCGGGTCGCTTCCCGCCAGCGCACGCGGAATTACGGTTGCGGTGGGTTCGTCCTTCACTACGCTCGACCCTTATCAGGCGACCGACCTTCTTTCGCGCAGCGTCGCGAAGTCCTTCTATGAAGGCCTCTACGCCTTCGACAAGAACCTGAAGCCCGTGCCGCAGCTCGCGAAGAGCCATGAGGTTTCGCCCGACGGCCTCTCCTGGACCTTCACGCTTCAGGAAGGCGTCAAGTTTCACGACGGCACGGAATTCAACGCGGATGCGGTGAAGCTCAATTTCGAGCGCGTTCTCAACCCGGCCAATCACCTCTCGCGCTACGCGCTTCTCAAATTCATCGACAAGGTTGAGGTGCTCGGGCCCTACAAGGTTCGCTTCGACCTCAAGTCCCCGATGCCTTCGTTCCTGCAGAGGCTCGCGAACGGCACGGCGCAGATGATCTGCCCCTCGACGCTCAAGAAGTACGACGGCCGCGGCATTGCCTTCAATCCCTGCGGCACCGGCCCCTATACGTTGAAGGACTACAACCCGAGCGAACGGCTCGTCGTGGTGAAGAACCCCAACTACCGCGTGGCGGGGCTCCCGAAGCTTGATTCCATCACCTGGGTGCCGGTAATGGAAAATGCGACGCGCGCGGCGATGCTGCGCACGGGCGAGGCGGACTTCATTCATCCGATGCCTGTCGAGCAGGTGAAGGAACTGAAGGACGATCCCAGCCTCAACATCCACATCGTGCCCTCGATCATGATGCGCTACCTCTCGATCAACTGCATGCAGAAGCCGTTCGACGACGTGCGCGTCCGTCAGGCGGTGAGCTATGCGATCAATCGCGAGGCGCTCTGCAAGGTGGCCTACAACGGCTTCGCGCAGCCGGCGACCGGCGTCATTCCGCCCCAGATTCCCGGTGCGGCGAGCTTCGGCGTTCCGGCCTACAACCCCGAGAAGGCACGAGAGCTCCTCAAGGAAGCGGGCTACCCGAACGGCTTTTCCACTCGCCTCTGGTCGGGCTACAACAATTCGACCGCGAACAAGGTGATTCAGTTCATCCAGCAGCAGCTCAATCAGGTGGGCATCAAGACCGAAACCCGCATTCTTGAAGCCGGTCAGCGCGTGACCCTCGTTGAAGCCAATAAGGAGCCGAAGAACGCTCCGAACCGCCTCTACTACATCGGGTGGTCCAATTCCACCGTTGAGGCCGACTGGGGCATGCGTCCGATCTTCGACTCGCGCGAAATGCCGCCGAAGCTCTCGAATGAGGGCTACTACTCGAACCCGAAGGTCGACGAGCTCTTCGACAAGGCAATCGCCGAAGTGGACGAAAAGAAGAGAAACGAGCTCTACCGCGAGGTCCAGATGATTCTCTGGAAGAAAGTGCCGGTGGCCTTCCTTGTCTACGAGGACAATACGGCGGCTTCCAACAAGCACCTCAAGAACTTCAACCCGCTCCCGGATACGGGATTTGAGTTCTATTCGGCGGAGTGGGTGGATTAATCCGCCTCCCTCAAGCCGTCTGATGAAGAAAAGGAGCCTCACTGCTGCAGGCTCCTTTTCCTTTATGACGCCGGCTTTAATGCCGCCTTCGATCGCAAATTTTTGAGCGGCGGGCTCTGAGGAGCACGTCTGCCGGAGAAATACAGATGCAGTCCCGGATAATTCTTCATTGCCCGGGACTGAATCATTTCTAATGACGGCGAAGCTTCGCCGCGATGCTTTCGGCCGCGGTCAGGCCGCTTGCGAACACATCGCAGAGGCGCGTGGAGATTGAGCCGCAGGCTGCGCCGACGGCATAAAGCCCCGGTATCACCGTCGCATCGGAATGCCGCAGCACCTCAAAGCGGGGATTCACCTCTATGCCGCCTTCGGTTTTGAACATCACGGGCCAGTAGGGCTTCGACAAATAGTAGGGCGCCCTGAGGGCTCTGAAGCGCCCGTCGCTGCGCCCGAACCGCGAATCGGCGCCCCGGGCGGCATCGCGATTGATCGCTTCAATGGTTTCCCTGAGCCCGCCGGCATCCACGCCGGAAAGTTTGCCGAGCTCCTCCACTGTGTCGGCCTTCCAGATGCCGCCGTCTTCGAGGACCTTTGCAAACTGCCAGCGCGCGGCGTGCGGACCTGAAAAGGCCGCCTCATCGAAAAGCACGAAGCCTCCGTCAATGCCGAGCCGCAGCATGGCCAATGCACAGCCCGCATAGCGAGCCTGAGCTTCGTTGACGAAACGGCGTCCGCTTTTGTCAACGACATATGCCGTATCGGTATCGAGCATGAGCCAGGAAAAAGCAGGCGTGCCTTTTTGAGGCGCGGTGTAGAACTTCGGCACCGATTCCATGTCTTCGAGAGCGGCGCCGATTTTGCGGGCGAGTTCAATGCCGTCGCCCGTATGATCGGTCGGAATGCCGCCGCCCACGAATGAAAAGCCTTTGGGAGCCGCGGCCCAGTAGCGCTTGTAGCGGCGCATCAGATCTTCGTTGTTGAGGAAGCCGCCGGTTGCCAGAACGACCGACTGCGCACCGATGAAGACGTCACGATTGCCTCGCGTCCGCGCCCTGACGCCGATCACCGTGCCGGCTTCATCTTGGAGCAGTTCCTCGGCAGCCGTCTGGAGCAGAAGGCTGCCCTCCGCCTCTTCGATTGCTTCGCGCAAATGCTTGGCGAGCTCTCCCATGGAGCCTTTCGGCGTCGGGAGCAAAAAGGGCGCGGCTTTCGGGATCGGCAGCACCGTCACGCCATTCTCAAAAAGGAAGTCCGCGACGGCAGGGAGCTTCTCGGCGCATGCGCGCAGCACGCCCGGATCGTGTTTGGCAATCCCCGAATAACTCGGAGAAACCGGCAGATTGTCTCTCACCTTGGAAACCGGCTCATCAAAGAGACCCTGGTTGAGCCGCTTCCAGTAATCCTCAACGCTCACGCCTTCCGTAATGCCGTCGCGCTCATGAAAGCGCGTTTGTGCTCCGAAGACGACGCCGGTGGAATAGATGGCATCGCCCCCGATCCAGCTCCGCTTGTCGATGACGATGACCCGGAGCCCCTCTTTTGAGAGAACTCCGGCAGCCGTAAGACCTGCCATTCCGGCGCCGACAATCAGGACGTCGCATTGGCGATCAAACTGCGGAGGAGCCTTCCCTTCAGCGGCGAAGCCTTTCGCTGAAAAACCGGCAGTGAGGGCCGTTGCGGTCAAAAGCAGATTCCTGCGCTGAATGCTGTTCGATTTCATTTCCGACTCCTTTGCCTTAATCGGGTTTGACGGCCCGGGAACTTCCGATGCGGATGGCTTCCGCTGAATACTGCGCGCAGCCGCTGCAGGCGAGAAGCGGATCAGCGGCAATCAGCTCATCAAGTGCGGCGCGGTTCGGGGCCTCTGCAATCAGCCAGCCGCCGGGACTTTCCGCGTAAGGCCCGAAGAGCAGAAATTCGCCGGATTCAAAGTGCTTCCTGAGATAAGCCATGTGGTCTCCCAGATAAGGACCCGCTTTGTCCTTCTCGGTGATGCGCACCGACACTAAAAAGCGCTCCGCCCCCTTTGAGGAAGACTGCGCCTGAGGCCAGCGCTTGAGCGGTTCGGGATAGAGGCCGGCGTCCTTCACCTCGATGAGCTTCTTGGATGCCGTGAGGTCCTGGGTTTGGGCAATGTAGTTTTTGAAATGTTCTGTTTGCGTGTGCCTGACGTAAGCGTCGTGGTCTGCGTAGATCTCAAAAAACGTCAGATGCGTCGGATCGTTTATATCCTCCACGGCGTAAATCGAAATAACGCCAGGCTCTCTTTCCACCGAGAGGCGCATATTGGTATTCACGATGTTGCGAAAACTTTCCACGCTTTCGGGCTTCACATGGATTTCCGCCATGCGAACCTCCAATGCGCTGGCTGCGGAAGCGAGGCCCACGGTCATGGCAAAAGCGGTCATTGCCAACTTTTTTCTCATCGCTCAATTCTCCGAATGAAAGAAGACATTCATTCAGAAATCGTATCAGCGGGAATGGCAATAATCGAATGATTTATTTTTATCAAAAATTATGCGGGATGTGAATAAATTTTTATATAAGCATAGTGCTTATTATCGATTTGAATATAGAAATGTTATTCAATTGATTAGATATAATAAAATTCCATGTTTATAAATGAAATTGCATCATTGAAATAAAACATAAAAATGGCTGCGCATTCAGCTGACGGCAGGGATTTTTTGCCAAAATATATTTTCACGCCGAAGCGAATCTTTTTGAGCTGAGTTTCATAGAGTGCTTGCAATCCGGCACTTCGGTCCTTGGTAGAAAAAGCTTTTCGAAGAGAGGAGTATTGCGATAGGCTTCAATTTTCTGCTGGCGAACCCGATATCCATGCACTACGACCTTGTTGATCTTCGAATCCTTCTCGCACTTGCACGTGCCGGCAGCCTTTCGCGGGCGGCCGAAGAGGTGCATCTCACGGTTTCAGCTTTGAGCGTCAGGCTGAAGCGCCTCGAGGAGGAGGCGGGAACGCTTCTCTTTGAGCGTTCCGGGAAGGGCCTCGTGCAGACGCCCGCGGCGCTCGTCCTCGTGAACGCAGCAAGACGCGTGCTCGAGGCGGCTGCGAGCCTCGAGGAAGATTTCGCGCCTTATGCGCGCCGGGAAGCGAAGCCCCTGCGGATTTTCTCCAACAGCACCGGACTTGAGAACTTCCTCTGCCGCCTCACGGGACCTTTCCTTGCCAAACATCCGGAAACCAGAATCGAATTCGTCGCGAGGAGAAGTTCGGCGATCACGGAGGCCGTCCAGACGGGCGAAGCGGACCTTGGTCTTGCGGGAGGAGCCGCGGCAGAGGATGAGGCTCGGGCAGCGGCATCGGGCGTCAGGCTTTTCCCGTATGTGGACGACCGCCATGTACTCATCTCGAGAAAAGACCACGAGCTCCTTCGGGGACTCCAGAAAAAGACCATTCCCTTTGCCGAGACGCTTCGCTATCCGTACGCGTCGCTCCTCGAATCGGCGCCGATGACGGCGGCCATGCGGGAGCGCGCGCTCGCGATCGGCTGCAGGTATGAGCCTGTCGTCGAAGTGCCGAGCTTCACGATTCTTGTTGAAGTCGTCCGTTCGGGCGGGCTCCTCGCCGTGGCCCCTTATTCCGCCGCTGCGGACGGCATGAAGGATCTCGCCGTTACGGAGCTCTCCGACGCCTGGGCGGCAAGACCGATGGCCTTTCTCGCGCCGGCGAGCCGTCCGATGAGGCCCGACGCGGAAGCGTTCCTCGAATTCGCTCTGAGCGCGGAAGGCGCCCGATACCTCCCGGGAGGCATGTCGTTGACCGGCAGTCAAAGGTGAATTGAAAAACTTTCAAAGCACGGGTTCTTGTTCTTCGGCAGACTTCCATCCGCTTTGAGCTCTCTCGGGCGAAAAGAACGAAAGTTTCAGAAAGGAGAAGGAAAAAATGAAGAAGACGGTCCTCGCCGCAGTTCTCTCAACCGCTTTTGCCGCCGCCTATGCGGCTGGCCCCGACGCCGTCGTGATCGGCGCGGGCGGCGCCGGTCTTTCGGCCGCCGTGACGCTTTCCGACCTCGGCCGCAGCGTCGTTGTGCTTGAAAAGATGCCGATGATCGGCGGCAACACCGTGCGTGCCGAAGGCGGCATCAACGCTGCGGAAACGCCGCTTCAGAAGAAGCTCGGGATTCCCGACACGATCGACCAGTTTTACAAAGACACGATGAAGGGCGGCCACAATCTGAACGACCCGGTGCTCCTTCGCACGATGACGACGCACGCCAAGGACTCCGTTGCTTGGCTTGAATCCCTCGGCGCTGATCTCGGCGCAGTCGGCCGCTCGGGCGGTGCCAAGTACCCGCGCGCCCATCGTCCGACGGACGGCTCCGCCATCGGTCCGGAAGTGATCCGCGTCCTCTACAAGGCCGCCAAGGACCGCAAGATTGAGATGAGGACGCAGAACCGCGTGGTCGAGCTCCTCACCGACAAGTCGGGCGCTGTTGCCGGCGTCAAGGTGAGCACGAAGGACGGCAAGACCTACACGATCGACACGAAGGCCGTCGTGATCGCCACGGGCGGCTTCGGCGCCAATCAGGATCTGCTCGTCAAGTATCAGCCCAAACTCAAGGGCTATGCAACGACGAACCATCCGGGCGCCACGGGCGACGGCATTCTTCTCGCCGAGAAAATCGGAGCGGCGACGGTGGATATGAAGCAGATCCAGGCGCATCCGACCGCAGCGCCCAACGGCACGCTCATTTCTGAGAGCGTTCGCGGCGACGGCGCGATTCTCGTCAATGCGGACGGAAAGCGCTTCACGAACGAACTTCTCACCCGCGACGCAGTTTCGGCCAAGGAGCTCGAGCAGCCGGGCAAGTTCGCCTGGGTGGTCTGGGATGATGCAACGCGACAGACCGCGAAGCTCATGGACTCCTATAAGAAGCTCGGCCTCACGGTTGAAGGCAATACCGTGGCCGACCTCGCCCGCGCCATGAACGTGCCTGCCGCGAATCTTGAGGCCACGATGGCGCAGTACGCGAAGGATCAGGTTGCCGGCAAGGACAGCCAGTTCGGCCGCCCCGAGCTCCTTCAGCCGCTCACCAAGGCGCCTTTCTTTGCCGTCAAGGTCCAGCCGGCCGTTCACCACACGATGGGCGGCCTTAAGATCGACACGAAGGCTGAAGTCCTCAACACGGAAGGCAAGGCCATCCCGGGTCTCTTCGCTGCCGGCGAAGTCACGGGCGGCGTCCATGGCGGCAACCGTTTGGGCGGCAACGCTCAGGCCGACATCGTCACCTTCGGCCGCATTGCCGGCCAGTCGGCGGATGCGTGGCTGAAGTCCCTCAAGTAATCCCTGTGAATCTCTCTGCGGAGTGCGCCTTGACGAGTGCGCTCCGCTTCAAGGCGGAAGCCGCGCTCAGAAGAGAATGGGCGCGGCTTTCCGTTACCACATGAGCGCTTCCGACCATTCCTCAAGAATGAGGGGAGCTCTCCAGGAAAGCGCGTCGCAGTAGTAGGGAAGCGCCGCTATGCGGCCTTCCGTCACGGCCCGGCAGGGCTTGGCGCCGGCTTTAAGAGCGTTCTGGAGCGCCGTTGTGCCGGCGAGTGCGTCTCCGGTGAGGCAGATGAGATCAGGGTCGAGGGCGAAAAGCTCCTCAACATTCCCCAGCTCCTGGATGCCCGCGATCAGATCCTTTTCGGGCGTCGATTCGAAGAGATTCCTCACGTCAAACTGCGCAGAAAGCAGCTTTGAGAGGTCGCTGTGCGCGGCAACCCGGAAGACGTAGCTTTCATGCCGGATGGGATTCCGGATGCCGAGAAGCACGACGACGCGACGTCCTTTCGGGACCTCGAGTTCGAGAAGCTTTTCCATTCGTTCCTTGCGGTCCCGGATCACGCGCTCCGCCTGCCTTTCCGCGCTATAGAGCTTCCCGGCTCTGCGGAGCACTTCATCGGCGTCGCCCTTAACATCAAGCAACTTGACCGGGACGCCGAAGGATTCGATTTTTTCCTTCAGCACCGCAGGGTTGAAGTCTTCTTTGCCGTTATCTTCGAGAAGTACATAGTCCGCATTCATGCGGCGGAGCGCCGTCTTGAGGATCCCTTCGGGATTGTCGAGAAGGCAGCTGATGCATTCAAGGGGCTTTTCCGCAGGATGGAGAAGCTCCATGGAGGGAACTTCCCCGCCGATGAGCGCCCGGGAATAAATCCTGAGGGCGCCGAGGATCTCCGCGGCCTTGTCTCCGCAGAAGACGGCGTTTTCGTACTGAGGGAAGGGGATGAAGGAGTTGGACATGGGGATTCCTTTGGTGGTCTATTTGTGGCCTCTCAGGCGAGCCGGAGAATCTGGTCGGCCTTGGGAAATAGTGCGGATTGATGGGTCACAAGCAGAATGGCGGTTCGCGGGAGGAGCTTCTTCATGAGGTCGAGCATGCGTTCGGCCGACGTGTCGTCGAGTCCGCTCGTCATTTCGTCCATGAGGAGAATGTCGGGCTTGAGACGCACAGCCCGCAGAAGAACGATGCGCTGCTGCTCGCCCCCAGAAAGCGCGTTCGCCCAGTCGGCATTGCGATCGAGCTGGTCGGCAAGGTGGTCGAGGCGCGCTAAGGAGAGGAGCTCTTTAGCCTCTCTGTCAGAGAGCGATGACGGATCGCGCGGATAGGCGAGCGCGCTTCGGAGCGTTCCCCTCATGAGATAAGGCTTCTGAGGAATCCAGACGATCGTGCCGCGGGACGCAATCTCTCCTGTAAAGGTGCCGGAGAAGCCCGCGAGCACCTTGAGAAGCGTCGACTTCCCGATGCCGGAAGGGCCCGTTGCAAAGGCGAGCGTTCCTGGCTTTAGCGACAGGTCTACGGGAAGCGCGCGGAATTTCCCCTGATTTCCCTCTGGGATGTTGAGGATGATGTCGGCGTGCATGACTTCGGGCGACCCTTCAGGAAGCATCTTTCGCTCGGAGGAGAGCTTTTCCGCCGCTTCATCCGCATCCCTGATGCCCTGTTCCAGCCGGCGAAGGCGTTCATAGGCGGCGGAAAGTTTCGCCAGATCGTCATAGGCAAAGATGATCCAGGAGAGCGACCTTGCAACGTCATTGAAGGCGCCGCGAATCTGCATGACGCCGCCCAGCTGAATAGCGCCCGAGAAGAAGGACGGAAGCGAAAAGAAGATCGGCGCCAAATGCGTGAACTGACCGATCCCGACCGTGAAGAGATCAAGGTCGCGCTGCTTTTTGATGAGCGCGATCAGCACCTGCAGAAGGTCGGAAAACCGGTCTCTCAGGCCCCGTTCTTCAGCCGCTTCGGCATGCGCCCCGGCAATGGCCGCGCCGTTGCGCCGCTTTTCCATCAGGGCCGAGCGGAGATTGGCCTCCATGTGCTGCGCTTCCATGTTGAAGCCTTTGAGCTTTCTGCCGATGAGGTGCGTGAAGAATGTGGCGACTGCGGTATAGATGAGGCACACCCAGAACATGTACCCGGGTATGGTGATGCCGAAAAGCGTAATGGAGCCCGAAAGGTTCCAGAGAATGAGGGAGAAGCTTCCGATCGTGAGGACGGAGTCGAAGAGGCTGATGAAGAGGTTGACGGCAAGGCTCGTCAGCGACCGGACGTCCTCCGTGATTCGCTGGTCCGGGTTGTCGGGTTCCTTTCCGCTTTCCCGGAGGAGGTAATGCGCGCTCCGGGACGAGAGCCAGCGCGCAAAGAAAATCTCCGTAACGTCGCGGCGAAGCGCGAGTATCAGCCGGTCCTTGAGGTATCCCGCCCAGACGAGAAGCACGATGATGGCAGCCGCGAGGCCGATGAAGTAGAAGAGCTCGCGGTAGATACCTTCCTGGTCGACTTTCTGAAGGGCGTCGAAGAACCGGCCGTTCCAGTCGTTGTAGAGAATCGCCAGGCGAATGTTGACGACGTATGCGCCGAGCACGATGCCGAAGAGAAGCCAGAGCTTCAGCCGATCGCGGGAAAAGAGATATTGCCCGAGGAGCCGGGCGAGGCCGCTTCTTTGCATGAGACATCCGAAAGAGGCGGACCGGCCGCGCCTTCAGCTGCTGGAGTCGGGAGCTGCTGAAGGCTCGGGGCGTCAATTGACGGCGGTTGGTCCGGGTTGCGAACGCGAGAGAGGCGTTCGGTGGTTCAATGGGTCAGAACTGGGCCGAGAGCCAGGCTCTGAAGCCGCGGGCGAAGCCCCAGGTTGGAAAACTCGACCCTGAATAAGCCCAATATTTCTCGTTCGTAAGGTTTGTAACGGCAAGGCCAGCCTGCAGACGGACGAAGCCAGTCCTAGAAGGCGTCCACATCATGCCGATGTCATGCGTAGCATAATTTTTCAGAGCAACGGTTTCACCGC
Source organism: Sutterella seckii (assembly GCF_009183815.1). Lineage (GTDB taxonomy): Bacteria > Pseudomonadota > Gammaproteobacteria > Burkholderiales > Burkholderiaceae_F > Sutterella > Sutterella seckii. Next base: position 14,286 of record NZ_WEHX01000042.1, read on the forward strand.
TGATTTTCGCCGTTGTACCTCCTTTTGCCCAGTGCAGGCGATACCAGGGTTCGACATTCCATTCATTGATTCTGTAGCTTAAGCGCAGATTCGCAGACTGCGGCGTATTGGATTCAATGCGCTTGCCGGTTTCTTTGTCTTCGGAATGGAGGTATCCGTAAGAGGCGCTCGCGCGGAAGTTGCCGAGTGAATAGCTGCCGCTAAGTTCGATGCCCTTATTTACAACATGACCTAGATTGTACGTATGGAAGGTCATCGTTAGATTTTCAGGATCAAAAGCAAGAACATCTGCAAAGATATGGTCCTTGATGTCGTCGTAGAAGATAGCAGCCTTGACGCTCAGTTCATCGCCTTCGTCGGCCAGGTTGGCGAACAAGGCACTGGCGCCGATTTCATAGTTGACGGATTTCTCCGGCTTTAAATCCGGGTTCGGCACAACAATCGACGTCCATCCCTCATCCGGGTAAGTCATCCTGAAATACATTTCATCGAGAATCGGCGGACGATAGCCTGCGTTGACCGACCCCCAGAAGAGAAGCGAGTCCATCGGCGTCACGCGGAGCGTCACGCCTGGGGTAACTTTTGAGTCCGAAAGGGACGGGTAGGATTCATTAGATTCGCGCTTGAAGTAGTTCCAACGAAGTACCGGCACGATGGAGAGATAGTCGTTGAGCACATACTGGTCTTCAATAAAGAACCCCCCATCAAAGCCGTCAGAATCCGGTCGTGATCCGTCAGGCACCCAGCCGGAGAGTGACATTTGCTGGCCGTTCTGAGAAGTCTTTGAAAAGTCGCCGCCGAACGTGAGTTCATGAGTCCCGAATGCCGAGAAGTGGCTCGTGTTTTGAATATTCCCGCTTACGGAATCAAAATCGTCTTTCGATAAGCCTGCTCTATTGCCCTCAAACTGAAATTCAGATTTCGCGTACTGCAGCGCAGTTTTGAGGTTGATCCAGTCATTCTTCTCAAATTCCCATTTGCCGCTTACGCGGTGCTGCTCATAGCGATATTTGTCGATACGACCGCTTCGGAAAAAGCTGTCGTTATGAGCAATATCGTAGAAGTAGGCCACCTGAAGGAGGTGTTCTGGGAGTGGAGAAAGCGTCGCCTTGGCAAAAGCCGACGTCGAATCATTATCGACGTCCGCCGTGTTGCGGTGCCCCGTTTCTGAGCTCGTTGCTGCGCCAGAGTCTCTGCGGGTGACTCCGGCAACCACATCCCAAAGCTCCGTGCGGCCATAGACGTAGGCACTCTTCTGCCATTCAAGGTTGTCCGAGACGTAGCCTGCTTTGAGCGTGGCGCCGAAGTCCTTGTCGGAATCCCTGAGAAAATCGGCGGCGTCTTTTGTTTCCACTGCGATCGTCCCGCCGATGCCGCCGTTGCCGTAAAGCGCACTGCCGCCGCCGCGCTTGACTTCAATCTGCTTCAGAAGCTCGGAGTCCATGAAAATGCCGGAAGGGCGGTTGCCGCCAATTGTTTGATTGTCCTGCCGCATGCCGTCAATCAGGTATGTAATCTCGCGATCGCCTGAGCCGCGAATCGAGATTCGGTTGTTCATGACGGAATCAAACGAAGTGATATCAACGTTCGGGATGTCGAGGAGAAGCTCCGTGAAGGTAATCGGCTGAATCTCCTCGGCATCTTTCTGCGTCAAAACGCTGATGGAGCTTGCCGCCTGGCTGAGAGGCTGCGCGGTGCGCGTGGCAGTGACGACGACGGGCTGCGTGGAGGCCCCGGCTTTCTGAGCATCAGCGCTTTCGGCTGCGATCGCGGACGCGGAAGTCAATATGACGGAGGCAATTGCCGCCAGTCTGAAAGGAAGGTTGAAAGACCGGCAGTGGGTGGCGGACATGATGTGCTCGCTTTGATGTTCTCAGACATCTGAGGTTGATAATGACTTTCATTATCAAGCATAAAGTCGTCAAACCTTGTAGGAACTTTAATGTCCTTTCCGATTTTTCAATGAACTAGGTCTAGAGCCAGGCGCTCTTAGAAGACATACCCCTACTCACTTTTACTTAGTAGCGGCGGTGAAACTCATGAAGAATTCCGGGGCAGGCTCTGAAGAGGAGGAACGTCGAGGCGGCAGCAATGAGGAGGATAAGAAAACCGTCAGACAGAATCAATCTGCCTGACGGTTTCGGTAGAGAATCATCCTGCAGTGCTGAATCTCCCGCGGCGAGTGTGCGCACCCTCAGGTGCTGAGAGGCTTCGCCGCAGATTCGCAGCTCCAAGTCCGGCTTTATTTCGCGGCAAGCTCCGCCATGCGCTTGTCTGCCGCAGCTTCGATCCGGGAGAGAGCCTCCTCAAGAATCAAACGGGGGCAGGCGGTATTGAGCCGCATGTGGTTCTTGCCGCCCGGTCCGAAGGATTCGCCTGGATTCATTGCAACCTTCGCTTCCTCAAGGAAGAAGCGGGTGAGATCCGCCTGGGTATTGAAGCCGAGTGCCGAACAGTCGAGCCACATCAGGTAGCTCGCTTCCGGCATGTAGCTCCTGATCGACGGAATCCGCTTTTCGAAGAAGTCGTGCGCGAAGGCGAGATTCTCCTTCACGTAGGCGCGAACCTGTTCGGCATAGTCGTCGCATTCGGTCCAGGCGGCGGCGAAGCCCGCCTGTGAGAAGGCGCTGCGGTCGGGCTGGCTCGCCGCGAGTTCCGCCTTGACGCGGGCGGCAAGCGCGGGATTCTTGCTGATGAGAACTGCGGCGCGAAGCCCCGCCGTATTGAAGGTCTTCGAAGGGCTGTTGCCGTAGACCGTGATGCTGCGTGCGGCTTCGGAGAGCGTGAGGAGCGTCGTGTGCTCGCCCTTGAAGACAAAGCCGGAGTGAACTTCGTCCGCGAGGATCACCACATTGTGGCGGCAGCAGATCGAAACGATGCGCTCGAGTTCTTCCTTAGAGAAAACGCGTCCCGTTGGATTGTGCGGGCTGCAGAGGAGGAAGAGCGTGCATTCGGGATCCGCCGCGCGGCGCTCGAAGTCCTCAAAGTCGATTGCATAGCGGCCGTCGACGAGCTTCAGAGCATTCATTGAGGGGATGCGTCCGTTCGACTTCGCGAGCTCAATGAAGGGCGGATAGGCCGGCACCTGCATGAGAACCTTGCCGCCCGGCTTCGTGAAGGCGCGGATGGCTACTGCAAGGCCGAAGCACATGGAGGGGCAATACTGAACCTCGCTCGGAAGAACCTCAAGGCCGTAATGGCGGGCGCACCAGGAAACAGTTGCCTTCTCCACAATCCCGGCATGACCGTTCGGGTAGCCGTAGACGCCGGTTTCGGCGATTTTCATAACGGCGTCGATAACGGGCTGGGGACACTGGAAGTCAGAATCCGCAACCCAGAGGGGAAGCACATCCTTCGGATAGGCAGTCCACTTGGCGGAGTCGATCGTTCTGCGGTCAATCACGCGGTCAAAATCGTATTGCATCAGCAATCCTTCTTGAGAGACAGGCGTTGAGTTGGAGTAAGCGTCATGCGCTCGAAGACTCGAAAAGATAGCGCAATGAGAGTGCGGGTCAAGAGACAGGGCGGCGCGAAAACGAAAGCATTTGTGCAAACGCAAGAAATCTGCAGGCTTGCCGCCGGGTGGAGCCGCGCCGCTTCATGGGATGCGTCCGGACGCTAAAATCGCAAAAGGACGAAAAGAAACAGACTTGAGTGAGCTTTCGGACGTCATTTCCTGCTGCGTGCTTGAGCACAGAGTCTGGAACGTGAATCGGAACCCGCTAGCTCTTCACTATATAAGGAGCCGGCGCGGCATTTTTTGTTGATGACAGGGAATTCCAGCGCTTAATTTAAATGACTAAACTCTTGCGACAGCCGCTTCCGTTGGGAAGATCCGATTTTATTGCGTTGAGGCACGACGGCTGCATCTATGTTGATAAGACCAGGATGATTTTCAACATCTGTCGAGATTCAAGCAAGGTGTTTATTTCGAGGCCCCGGCGATTCGGTAAAACGCTTCTTGTTTCGACCTTTGAATCATTATTTCGGAACGGTATTAGAGATTTTAAAGGGCTTGCCATAGAGACCCTTTGGACAGATAAAACTTATAAAGTTGTTCGTCTTGATTTTTCGGAAATCAAAGACTATTCATCGGAAGCTGATTTTTTAAGCAAATTCTATGATCAGCTCCTGAGAAAATTTCGTCAGGCGGGCTTCGACTATGAAGAAAAGAATGGCCTTTTCATGGGGCAGGTTTCTGCCTGGCTTTCGTCTCTACCTCCTTCTTCTCTCGTTATTCTGATTGACGAATATGATGCGCCGCTCACGGCTTCGCTTGATGACTTGGAGCTTTTTGACCGCATTCGCTCCGCTATGAGCGCCTTTTTTTCAGGTTCTGAAATCCAATGAAGGATGCCTCAGGTTTTTCTTCATGACGGGAATTACAAAATATCGTCAGACGAGCATCTTTTCTGAATTTAATTTTTTCGATGATATATCGCTGAATCGCGCCTATGGAACATTAATTGGTTATACCGAAGAGGAAATTAAAAATTATTTTTCATATTATCTGAATGAGGCGAAGCTGCAACTGGAATTGGATGAGGACGAGATCGTTGACCAACTTAGGGGGGCTTCCATAAATTCGGAAAGCCAGTTTTTCCACTTCGCCGACAGTACCCAAAACAACGCCGAGAGCCTCAGCACCGATCCGATGTTGAGGCTTTT
>NZ_WEHX01000043.1 GCF_009183815.1 Sutterella seckii
GCGCTACGACGTTGTCTTTGAACTCCTGCGAATATCGCATGTTTTGCCACTCCATGAAAGGTTGAAGGGGTGGCGAAAGTTAGTATGACATCTAATGTACCGGATTCCACAATAAGTAATCGGCTACTGACTGACTGAAAACCGAAATCGAAAAAAAGACACCGGAAACAAAAAAGAGGATGCGCAAAACCATCGGCACCACTTTTTCTATGGCAGGGACAAAGACTGCGAGCGAAGATAGAACCATGCCAAACCCCAATGACAGAAGCGGCACCAAAACTACCATCGTAAGCAACAACGGCAGACTCCCCAGCATAAATGGTTCACCCAGAACCAGTGTTCCGGCACAAATAATCAAAGCGGTGACCAAAACCTGGGTTGCTGTCGTCACCAGGGTTCTGGCAATCATGACATCCAGTTCTGTCACTTGAGGAAAAGTCAGCAAACCTTTATTCCCGCTTACCGCAGTCATGCAGCGACTGATGGTATTTGTAAAGATATTCCAAATACCAAAGCCAATTGCTAGGAACATGGCCATCCCCATGCCATGCGGGGCCTGCCCAGCGCCCATGAAATGTCGTACCCCCCAAAACACGCCAATACCAAAAGCGCTCTGGATTAATACCCAAAGATAACCAAGCCTGCTGTTGCCATTGATCGTATGGATTTCGCGCAACATCAGTGCTGAAATGACACGTGCCTCAACGATTACGCCACGACGCAAATCATTCCAGAACGTGGGAGCCTCAGTGCACCAATTCGACATAACGCCACTGCTGATCTTTATCGCGGCAAACGGCTGCATAATGACGATCGCTTTCAGTCGTAATGCTGAAGCGGTAACACTGTTCACCCAGACCATTTACATACTCGCGATCCTTTGAAATCTGTGCCGGTCCAAAAGGCGTAACTTCCTGAACTACGGCATTGCCTGACAACTGCTTAACGAGTGTTTGCGCAAATTGCTGGAGCTCTTCAGACTGTTGTTTATCTACAACAACTTGAGGTGCAGAGACCTCATGCTGCAACCCTCTGGGAGCCTGACACCCCGCCAACATGACTGCAGTAAAGGCAGTCATCGTAATAATAATTTTAGATTTCATTTCTAACCTTTGCTGTTAAAGACGAATCTGCTACTTTCGAGACAATACCCTGCGCACCACTTTTGCAATGCGGCAGACTTTGATCCACAAACCGACTTCAGGTTGTTCTTTTCTCAAAATGCGATAACAGACGTCCTCCGGACGGCAGACGCATGATGTCTTCCAATCCCAATATTTCGGATACAGTATCATAACACCCGCGATCAACTCCCTAAGGGTTAACGCGATACCCTTCCGTTTTTCCACTGAATAATCAGTTGTCAAGCCCCAACCGGCATAGAATGGCTTGCCATACGTTACAACCTTCTTGTGACGCAAAAGTGCTTCAAAACCTGACAGACTGGTCAACGTATGCACTTCATCGACATATGGCCAGAAATCATTCAGACTGCCCGATGTCACAATAAGGTTTGTACATGTCTTGACAGTCTCAGCTGTAATACTTCCTTCTCTATTGCCGGTCACCACATCAGGATGAGGCTTGAAGACAATGAACGCTTCCGGATTGGCTTTCCTTACAGCCTTCAGCAACTGCTCATTGGACTGAATAGCTCCACCGCCACGCTTAACCGAGGCATCCCCATCGACCTGTCCAGGAACCAAAAACACAGGTTTATTGCGAGGCAACTTCTGGAGTTTTTTAACAACTTCAGGATCTGACGGCGTGTTGTATTTGCTAAGCCCATTTTCTACGATCAGATTAAGAAGTTTGTCGCTTCTATCCAATAATCGTGGCAAGTCCGGATGCTGTTTAATTTCGGCCAAGATATGCGTCATACGAGAAGGTCTTGCCGGATCGTAATAAATACCGCAGTCATCCAAAGCCAAGGAAAAAGGATAGTGGTAATCCACACCCAAGCCTACGGAGCGCAGGAAGCCGTCTTCCATACGAATAAGCGGCACACCGAGCTTAGTACATTGTTCAACCACTTTATCCGTAGCCTTGCCCGCCCAGATAAGCACGGTTTTACCTTCCCGAGCCGCCTTTTGAAAGCCGACATTCAAATCACTTTCAAACTCGATGGTTCCCCCCGTAGACGAAGCAAATGCCTTGACATGCGGCCACTTCCAGCGACGAAAACCTACGGCAATGTAGTTTCGACGGTTTTCTTCATTGGCCAGACGCCTTGCAGCCATAATGTCAATGGCTTCAGTCAGAGAGATTCTGGTCCGGGTAACCGGATTCACATATCGGCAAAGCTTGATGTACGCCGCAGCGAATATTTGTTCACGGGACGGACGGCCTTTGCGACGTGCCGGCACATCACCGTGGTCAACAGTGAGTCCCCAACCGGCATAGAAAGGTACGCCGAACGTATGCACAACCTTGCCCATCAGCAGAGCCTCAAAGCCCATCTGCGATGTGGCTACATAAACTTCATCGAACGCGTCGAGAAAAGAAAGCGGCGCATAACTTTCCGAGATGACACAAACATTAGGCGGCAGAGTACCGAAACAGCTTAGCTTCTTCCCGCTCAAGACATCTGGATGCGTCTTAACCACCACGACTGCATTGGGTTCGGCCAATGCTACCGCCAACATAGTCTGAAAAGATTCCCGGCTAGCCTTGCCTAGAGCAATACTTGCATCGCCCTCAGTTTGATCGACTACCAAGATCAGCTTTTGTCCCGGCTTCACCCCGACCTTGTTGTAAAGCTTTACCTTATCTTCAGCAGTAAAGGACGGCGCATTGTTGTACTTGGATAGATCGTAGATCTTGAACCGTTCAATCGCCGAACGAGCTTCATTTTGGATATCCCACGTCCACCAGCCCGTATTGTTCAGCAGGTCTTCCAAATCGGAGGGTTCACACGCATCGTAATACACGCCGGTGCGATCTACTGACAGTGAAAGAGGCTGCTCACCTTCTACGCCAAGCTTGAGCGAGCGAAGAAACCCATCTTCCAATGCAAAGTATGGCAACGCATGTTTCTTGGCAAATGCACGCGCTTTCTCGGCTGTTTTCTTATGTCCCCAACCTATGACCAAATCACCGGACGATGCCTTCGGGATCTCCCATGCACTGTGAAACTTCAGCCCTCCGTACTTCCGGATTTCATCCTGTAGGAAAACCTCCAGATTCTGAATCTTAGAAATACCGGAAGAAAAGACATGGATCATGGCGTTTGGTTCTGCAGATGGTTAGTTCCGGAAAAGTCCAGTTGCGGCTAGAGCAACCTTCAATAAATGCCGACTGAAACGACGATCGTCTCAGCCGGCATGCGCAATTTGTTTGTTATTCAGTCTTACCGGACATTCGAGCTACGTCGTCACGCGCCTTGGGCAGTTCTTCGCAAACAATGTCGATGGCACGATGGACGTGTTCGACATCGTGCGCGGCCGAGAGGAAGAAACGAAGACGTGCTGCGCCCTCCTCCACCACCGGATAGATGATGGGCATGACATTGACCTTGCGAGCGAACATTCGCGATGCAAGCTTTCCCGCGAGAAGCGAACTGCCAAGCATAAGAGGCACAACTGCATAACCCTCAGCCGAGCCGGTATCAAGGCCCTTGCTCTTGGCATAGCGAACAAATTCATGGCTTACCGCCTGAAGCTTGGCAACGCGTTCAGGTTCGGCAAGCATGATCTTTACGGCACGTTCAGAAGCGGCAGCCAGAGCCGGCGACATGCCCACGCTGTAGACAAAGCCGGGAGACGTAAATTTAAGAAGTTCAACCACCTCGCGACAGCCTGCAATGTAGCCGCCACAGCCGCAGCAGGTCTTGGAAAGAGTGCCCATCCACAGATCCACTTCCTGCGGATCAATCCCGAAGTGCTCCGCGGTGCCGCGTCCGGTTTTGCCCAGAACGCCCAGCGAATGAGCCTCATCAAGCATGAGGAAGCATCCCCAGGCCTTCTTCAAACGAACGAGCTCGGGCAGATTCGCCACATTGCCGTCCATGGAGAAGACGCCCTCCGTCACGATAAGGGCGCGCTGGGCCTTGGGACGATGTTCGCGAAGAAGACGCTCCAAGGCCTCCATGTCGTTGTGCGGGAAACTGATGCGCTTTGCGCCGGACGTCTGGGCGCCCATGACGATGGAGTTGTGCGACAGAGAATCGTGGAAGATCACGTCCTGAGCGCCAAAGAGCTTGCCGATTGTGGAAACGTTCGTGGCATGACCGCTCACGTAGGCAATGCAGTCCTCGGCGTCATAAACGTCTGCGAGCGTTCGCTCAAGCTTTCGATGCGGCGGTCGTTCGCCGGACACGAGTCGAGATGCTGATGCACTCGTACCCCAGCGCTTCAAGGCATCCACCGCAGCCTCTTCCAAGGCCGGATGACCGTTCAGATCCAGATAGTCATACGTCGAGAAGTTGAGGAACGTTTCACCGTTGATCTTGGTTTCGGCCTTGGCAATGCCGTCGTGACACTGGAAGAAGGGATTGAGAATGCCGGCGCGCTCTGCGACGCTTCTCTCCATCTTGATCTGCTTGTAGGCGGGGAACTCATCAAAGCGGGTCATTTTGGGTTCTGCACGCCACTGCACGGCGTCAAGCGTACGACCACTCTGAGCCTGCATGGAGACACTTCCCGCACGCTTGAGGCGGGAGAGAAGCGCCGAGCGATCGCCGCCCGAAAGACCGAAAAGATTCTTTCCCTGATTGTTGTCACCTTCTGCCATTTGCAAATCTTCTTTCTTCCAATTTCATGCAATATCGAGCGTCAATTACGCCTTGTCTCAACCTGCGACATCCTTCAGAACTTCGTTCTTCATGTCGCCCGACAGTTTGACGCCGTGCTGGCTGGCAAGAGTATCGAGTACCTGTTCTTCCTCGCTGGACTTGTTGAGCATCTGCCAGAAACGCTCGGCCATGGTCTGGATCGTAGCGCCGCCCGACAAGGAAACAGCCGGGATCTTGAGGCCGATGCGTTCTTCGAGCGCCACAGCCAATTCAACCACCATCAGCGAGTCCATGCCGATGTCGGAAATGGGCTGATGAACATTGAGCTCCTTCACGCTGATGCCCATGAGCTTGGCCACTTCCTGCGCGATGAGATCGGCGAGCGTTGCCACAGCTTCTTCCGTAGACTTGCCCGACAGAAGCTCAGCCATGGACACTGACTGAACGGCACTGTGTCCCATGCGCTTCCAGATCCCCTCAAAGCGGGCTTCACGCACCACAGGGAGCTTCTGAACGCGAGACCAGTCAATGGCGAAGAAATGCGACGACGGTTCGCGAGCAGAAATGACGGTTTCCATTGCATTGAGAACGTCATCGGACGCCAAAGCGGGCGTACCCAGCGTGTTTTCAAGGAGGCGGCGAGCCTGCGGATTAGCGAGCAGCATGCCGACGTCGCCAACAGGACCCCAACCGATCACATAGGCCTGCATGCCCTTGATGCGGAGTTTGTCAGCAAGGGCTTCAAGCGCCATGTTGGCCGCCACATAGTTGGCCTGGCCGGGATTGCCCAGAAGCACGGTGGCGGACGAGAACATCACAAAGAATTCTGGCTTCAGGCCGCGAAGCGTCAGATAGTCGGCCAGACGTTCGGCTCCCGTCACCTTCGGACGCCACACCTTGTCGCACGACTCGTTCGTGAGGTTAGAAAAGGCAGCGTCAGCCAGGACGCCCGCAGCGTGAACAACACCGCACACCGGCGGAAGATCCGCCAGAACATCATCCATAGCCTTGAGATAGGCTGCGGTTTCGCCTGTCGTAATGTCAAGGGCCGGCGTCTTAACCGTGACGCCCATGTCTTCCAGACGCTTCACAAAAGCCTTGGCCTCGTCCGTAGCGGCACCGGAGCGCGAAAGAAGAACCAGCGCCTTTGCACCGCGATTGATCATGCGTTCGGCCACACGGCGGCCGAGGCTACCCAGGCCACCCGTGATGACAACCGTGCCGTCTACCGCCACATTGCCGCCAGCCGCAACATGAGACGCCTCTGCATTGTCTTCGTACGTCACGACAAGCTTGCCGATGTGGAGCGACTGCTGCATCATCTGGAAGGCTTCCTGGACGCGATCATGTGCGAAGAGCGTCATGGGAAGCGGACGGAAATCACTGCTCTCGAAGTGCTTGAGCACTTCGACAAAGAGCTCGCCGGCAAGCTTCGGACAGTCGACCAGCATTTGGTCGACGTCAATGCCGAAGTAGGAAAGATTGCGGCGGAACGGACGCAGGAACATCGGCGAGTCGGCGTAGAAGTCGCGCTTGCCGAGTTCGAGGAATCGACCGAAGGGCGCTAGCAAACCAAGAGACTTTTCCGCAGCCGCGCCTGCCAAGGAGTTCAGCACCAAATCTACGCCGCGGCCGTTCGTATCGCGACGAATTTCGTCAGCAAATGCGAGAGAGCGCGAGTTGTAGATGTGCTTCACGCCCAAGCGACGCAGGAGAGCACGCTTCGTTTCCGAACCGGCCGTTGCATACACTTCGAGGCCGAGAAGATTGGCAATCTGAATGGCAGCCAAACCAGCACCGCCGGCGGCGCCGTGAATCAGGATCGATTCGCCGTGACGTGCCCGGCCAAGATAAGAAATCGCGTACCAAGAGGTGAAGAAGACGACCGGGACCGAGGCCGCTTCGGCAAAAGTCAGTCCAACAGGCATCTTGGCCACAGCTTCGGACTTCGTCGTAATGACGGTGCCGAAACATGCCGGAGCAAAGCCCACAACGGCATCACCGGGTACAACGTGCGTCACATTGGCGCCAACCGCCGTCACGACACCGGAAGCTTCCAAGCCCATGGTAGGACCGGAGAAGCCGTTCTCGAGTGCTTCTTCAGGCAGAAGCCCCATCGCCCACATGACGTCGCGGAAATTGAGACCGGTCGCCTTGACGGAGATGCGAACCTCATCAGCCCCGAGCTCTGCATCGTCGGCAACAGGCACGTCCTTCCAATACAAGTTGTCGAGCCTGCCCGGCATGTCAAATGCCAGAACCTTGGCCGTACGTTCGGCAGAAGCACCTGAGACGCACATTTCCTGCGGCATTCTCTGAGACACGAAGCGGCGATAGCGCACGCCATCGGCAATCAGGCCTTCAACATCATCGGGCTTCACATTGAGAAGCATGTCCGCTGCGCGTGCAAGCGTCGCTTCCTTCATATCCTGAAGACTCAGCGTACCGGCGCAGACAGCCTGGCATTCGTTGGCGAAAACGCGGGTCATGCCAACGAGCGCCGCTCCCTTGATCGAAGAGGCTTCGTTGAATTCGGGCAAAGCCGCGGTCAGCGAAACCAACTCTACGCCTTCTGCAAGAGCACCCTTGGCGGCCGCAGCCTGCAAGCCCTGCATCAAGGCAAAGGTGTCATGCGGGAAGGCAGCACCCTCCTGCACGCGAAGTTCGTCATCAAGATCCAGGAGCGAAACAACACGCTCACTCTGAGCAAGCTTTTCAGTCAAACTGGTCCAGTAATCCGCATCGCGGGCACGTTCATCGGTAACCACCGTCACGATGAACGGAATCTCGGTGGAATCATCCTTGTGCAGACGAGCGGCAACAGCCGTTTCAAGTGCATTGACCATCATCGCCGCTGCGCTGTCCGCTTCATAATGCTTGGCAACAACATGAACCGGAATCGCAGCATGTTCTTCTGCCTTTTGAACTGCAGCGGTAGTCTTGACGCCGGCGATCAGCATGCGCGGGGCAAGCGCAAGAGCATCCTCGTCGACACGGCCGGCCTTGAAGCCCGCACGCTCGAGAGCCTCGAGCCAGGCATCGGCAGAGGCCAAGCGACAGACGCCGCCGGTCTCGCCATTGAGCCACCAATTTTCGTCGGCACCTTCGAGTAGGTTGATGCTCGCGTGAGGCATCGTTTCAACAAGCGCCACGACACCATTCGTCAGAAGAGAATCGGAGACGCTCTTAAGAACAGCAGGCACATTTTCATTGAATGCCAAACCATCGGGCAGGAGAGCCACGTCATATGACGCGAACTTGTCTGCTCGGAGCCAGGCGTCGAGCGTCATGACATCAACGCCGACTTCATTTTCGAACACGGACTTCACGCGATCCGCTGCAACTTCGTTACCGATCACGAACGTGCACTGAGCAGCTTCGCAGAGGCTTGCACGGAGTTCCGTATAGAAGCTGCCACCGGTTTCGCCGACCACGAGCACGCGCAGACGCGCCTTGGGTTCGCGAACCTTGGCCAGACCGTCAAGACCTTCCATCCAGCGACGGAGCGCAGACGTCAGAAGCGCACGCTGAGGCATGTGCGAGAAAAGCGTCTTGAGCGCACCCTTGCGTTCCGGCAGAAGATCGTCAAGCTTAACCGTCCCGGTCAGGAGATCCGGAATACGGCGACCGACGGTATCGAGCACAGTCAAAAGCGGCCAGCGCGTCGGTTCGGACGAAAGCAAGGTGCGATAGATCACATCGGACGTCGGGCAATCGGTCGTGCCCGGCACCATGATCATGCCATCGTTGTTCTGAGCCAGACCGTTTGAGACGAGCAGATCCGTCATGAAGGCGCGCCAATTGTCGAGCGTCTCCAATGCGAAACCTTCGGAGAAGAGGAATTCTTCCGGAAGCCACGTGTCATATTCACGAACGGCTTCACGGACATAGGCCAGCACGAGCCAATGGAGCAGCTCTTCGGTTTCAGCCGCCTTGTCGGCCGACCATTCGTAGCTACGTGCGGCTTCAACCACCATGCCGGAGAGCGTCTTAACATCATCATCGCCGGCAAGGGCCTTGCGATCAGAGGGACACTTGAACCAATGTTCGGCATAGAAGGCCGGGTCGATATGCTTCGACTTGTGATGCACGCGCAGGAACCGAACGTCCTCAAAGCGTGCAAGCGGCTCGCCATCGGCATTGCGAAGAAGAATCTGAGTCTTGGCGGAACGCTCCGTGACCTGAATGAGATGAATTTCAGCCCAGGCCGGGGTGCCCTGAGACCAAACCACCGTACGGCCGAACCAGCTCGGCAGATAGGACGACTTGGCATCATTGAATTGATGGCGAAGACGTTCGGCGAGGACAAAGAAGAGACCCTGAAGCGCGCCGTCAACCAAGGCGGGCGAAAGAATCATGCCGCGGTCTGCAGCGCCGTCGCGAGAGGCAAGCTCAACGAGAACGTCGGAAGCGATGCCGTCTTCACCGGCAAAAGTCCAGGCGGACTGAATGGGCTTGAAGGCACCCTTGTACGTAAGGCCGATCTCAGCCAGCGCCTCATAGAATGCTTCTACATCGCAAGCACAACCTTCCTTTTCAACACGAGCCGTCAACGGCTCGTCCTGGGGCTTGGCTGCGTCGGACGCGATGCAGCGTCCCGCCAGATGCAGGAGCGGCTCTTCAGCCGAAAGCTGATCGCGCGAGGTGAGCGTAAGCAAGCCGGCAGGAGACACGCGAGTCTGAACAATCTTTGCGGATTCTTCGGACAAGGCCATCGGACGAAGAATGGCCATATTGTCGAGCTCGACGGTCTGAACGTTCTTCATCGAAAGTCGCGCGGACTCGATAGCCATTTCCAAATAGCCTGCGGCCGGGAAGAGAACCGTTTCATCGATTTCATGACCGGCAAGCCACGGCGTGAGCTGCAGATCAACCGTCTGCTCCCACAAATGTTCGGCATGCGGTACCGGATAACCGAGAAGAGGATGCACGGGCCTGTTGTCAAAGAGCTTCCACGATTCCGTCGTAGAAGTTGCCCAAACTGTTTTCTTGTTCCAGGGATAGCGCGGAAGCGTGCGGTCACGCACAGCTTCGGGCCAGGCATCGGTCGAAATCGCCAGTGCCATTACGTCTGCAAATTGACGACGCACACCGGCCCAGTCGCCGGAACGATGCATCAGGCGACCGATCTTGACATCGGCCTGATGCTTTTGCGCCGTCGCGCGAATGTAGCCGCCAAGAATGGCGTGCGGACCTACTTCAATGAATCGCGTGAAGCCTTCGGCAAGCAGGTTATCAATGGCCGCTTCAAAGCGCACCGGCATGCGCACATTGCGCCACCAGTAGTCGGCCTTGAGCATTTCACCGGACGTCACTTCGCCGGTGACGCTCGAAACAAAGCGAATGGCTTCGGTAGCGACAGGCTGAAGGTCGGCAAGCGTTGCAAGCACTTCGCTTTCCAACGGCTGCATACGGGAGCTGTGGAAGGCATATGCAAGCGGCAGACGCTTGAAGAGACCGCCCGCTTCCTTGACGAGAGGCTTCAGAGCATCGATCTCATCGGCATCGCCCGAAAGGGTAAAGTTGTCAGGTGCATTCCAACCGGCAATTTCAACACCGTGCTTGTCGGCGAGAAGCTCCATGAGTTTCTCCTGAGAACATTTGGCAGCGGCCATCGTGCCGGAGCCATGCATCTTGCCCTGCAGAGCGGAACGCTCGTAAATCACCTTGGCCGCATCGGCAAGAGAAAGTGCTCCGGAAGCCCAAGCGGCCGCCACTTCGCCCACGCTGTGGCCGGTAACGGCTTCGGCTTCGACGCCCTTCTCACGAAGAAGAACGGTGAGGCCAACCTGAATGGCAAAAAGAAGCGGCTGAGCCACTTCCGTTTTGTCGAGCGCCCAAGCGTCGGCAGACTGCGTCATGTAGTCGCGAATGGACCAACCGGAAAGCGGGCTGAAGGCCTCGTCAATCTCATCAATGACTTCACCGAAGCGAAGAGAATTAGCAAGAAGCTCCGCCCCCATGCCGGCCCACTGACTTCCGTTACCGGAATAGACGAATGCAGTCTTTCCCTGGCGAGGATTGGAAATATGTTCGACCGCAGCCGGAAGATCGTCGCGAAGAGAGCCATGCTCGGCAAAGTAAGCCAAGGATGCCAGCGCTTCTTCGAGCGTGGATGCATTGACCAGAAGAATGTACGGAAGGCGTTCGCGCTGATGAGCGCTCGCACAAGCCGTGTGATTAAAGAACGCGGCATCCTTGCCCTGAAGACGATCGCAATAAATGCGCGACAAAGCCTGCAGGCTTTCCATGCTTCGAGCGGAAATCATGAGAGGCAGAATGGCCCCGTCAGCAAACTCGGGCTCAGCATCCACAATGGCCGGCTTTTCTTCAAGCAGGACATGCGCATTGGTGCCGCCGAAGCCAAACGAATTCACGCAGACGAGTACGCCCTTTCCGCCCTCAGCCTTCGGGAGCGGTTCGTTTTGAGTCGGGACGCGAATGCCCAAGCCCTTGAAGTCGATCTTGGGATTGGGATTCTTCAGCTGAATATTGGCCGGGATCTCACGATGTTCGAAAACGTTGAGCACCTTGGCCAGACCGGCCATGCCGGACCCCGTCTCCAAATGGCCGAGGTTGCCCTTCACAGAACCGACGGGAAGCGGTGCTTCGCCGGGATTGTGATGACCGAGAACTTCTCCGATGCTCTTCGTTTCAATCGGGTCGCCCGCTGCAGTACCCGTGCCATGGGCTTCGACGTAGGCAATACGAGAGCGATCGATGCGCTCATCTTCATAGATCGATTCCAGCAGAGCCTTCTGCGCCGCACCATTCGGGAGTGCAATACCGCTCGTGCGGCCGTCGGAATTGACGCCAGTCGCACGAATGACGGCATGAATGGCGTCATGATCACGAATGGCAGCTTCCAGAGGCTTGATGAGGATGACCGCACCGCCTTCGGAACGGACATAGCCGTTGCCGGACTCGTCGAAGACCTTGCATCGACCGTCCGCAGACAGCATGTGCGCCTTGGAAAAGCCCACGAACGACAAGGGCGAGAGCAGAACATTGACGCCGCCCACCAGAGCCATCGGAAGATTTTCAGCCTCCATGGCGCGGCAGGCTTCATGAAGCGCGACAAGACTCGACGAGCAGGCCGTATCGATGGTCATGCTCGGCCCATGCAGATCGAAGAAATACGAAAGTCGATTGGCAATGATCGAAAGCGACGTGCCAGTCATAGCGTACGGACCGGTCATGCTCGGATCGTCGGCATGAATGATGCCCATGTCGGTCGAAGCTGCGCCGACATAAACGGCCGTCTTACTGCCTGCGGCTTCCGAGGGAGCAATGCCCGCATCTTCAAAGGCCTCCCAGGCCATTTCGAGCATCATGCGCTGCTGAGGATCAAGCGCCTCGGCCTCCTTCGGGCTCATGCCGAAAAAGGCGGCGTCAAACTTCTTGACGTCGCCGACAATACCGGCACTGACGGAACAGGTTCTGCCGTATGCCTTGCGATCAGGATGCCAGTACCGGGCAAGATCAAAGCGCTCGCCGGGCACGGACGTCACAACATCCATACCGCCGGACAGCACATTCCACAAACCTTCAAGCGAGGTTACGCCGCCCGGGAAACGGCAGCCGATGCCAACAATCGCAAAACCCTTTTCGTAAACCATACCCATTCCTTTCAGCATTTCAGAATCCATACGCAGGCAACACAACCAAGACATCACGATGCACGATGTCCAGCATGCAGATTTTATATGTTTGGGTTTGTCGTTTGCTTTCGAGCAACAAGTCCAAGCACACTCCAAGAGAGAAAAATGAAGATTCTGATTTGGAATATATAGAAAAAGAAACCCTCTGCGAACAATGTTACAGAGGGTTTCTTCAGAAATCAGATGATGATGTTAATCATCCTGATTGTTCCTCATGCGTTTTTTCAAAACTCAGTGAGGGACACAATTAGAAACGGTGCGTCAGACCGGTGTAGGCCTGAGCGAGGAATTTCTTGTAATCGCTACCGTTGTTATTCCAATTGTCAACCGTGGACTGAGCAACACCACCGCCGACATAAACAGCGGTACGCTTGCTGAGCGGGTAGACATAACGAGCGGCACCGCCGATGTAGGCAACGTCGACATCCTTCACATCGCCTACATCATAGTAGTCCTTGATCTTGGCATCGACGTAGTAAACACCAGCCGTGAGGGTACCAGCCATGACCGGAACCTGAGTACCGACATGGAAACCATAACCCTTCAGACCCTTAGCATGTTCGGGATGAACACCAGTGGTTTCGAATTCATCGTTGATGTCAAAACCAGCGGCGGCGCTAGCACCTTCAAAGTACTGAGCCATGGCAAAGGTCTTGGCAAAGCCGCAGTCGAAGTTACCGCCGAGGTAGAACGTCTGAGCATCCTTGCGAACAGCGATACGATCAGCGGCAGCGCGATTCGTGTATTCGTAGGCACCAACCACATTCAAGGCACCGAATTCACCCGTCGCAGCAGCAGCGAAGACCTGATTGTTCAGGGAAGACTTGTTGCCTTCCTGACCCTTCTGGTTGAAGGAGTACTGGAACGTACCCTGAACACCAGCAAACTTCGGGGTCTGGTAGGTAACCATGTTATCGGCACGGCTGGAGGTCACGAAGCCGAGGACACCGTTGTCGCCGCCGTCAAAAGCGTCGCCAAACAGATAAACGAGGTCGTACGTACCAGCGCCGGAACCAACAGCGCCCATACGACCCATGGTCAGCGTACCGAAGTCGGAGTAGACGGAGAGGGAAGCTTCACGGTCGAAGAGCGTCTTCTCGGTCTTGAACGAGCCGTCGTCAGCCTTGAAACCGTTTTCGAGCGTGAAGCCAACCTTCAGGCCATTGCCGAGTTCTTCAACACCCTTGATGCCAAAGCGGTTGCTAGCATTGAGACCCTGTTCGAGAGCGAACTTGTGAACTTCATCATCGGTGCTGACCTTGCCGTCAGCAATATCGGTGTACTTGTACTGAAGGCCAGTGTCGACAACACCGTACATCGTAACCTGAGAAGCCATGGTGGCACCGGCAAAAGCGCCGAGAACGGCAACAGCAGCGAGAGATTTCTTAAACATAATTTTTCCCTGTTTTAAAATCATTCCCGACATGAATGAGCCGGGTCAATATCAAAGGAACGATACGCTTAGAGTACGGTCATCACAGCGAGCTTAAGTATTCCGCGATCCCCGTACTCCTTCGTGCATCTTATCAAAGAGGCTCTGAAATATATATGAATTCACCCATCATCCCACAAACAGCGTTGCCACCTGACAACACTCAGACATCAACTGCTCTTTCCACGTCAAAAATCATAGGGTTATCACTTGTATCATCGGTACTCATCTTTGCCAGTCATTTCTCATCGAACCACAAGCCACCCAACATCTCCGGCTTCAATCCTGTCTCCTCTGCGGCATTCTGGTTCTTCGTCGATTCCAATTCATCCAGAACCGTGTAATCCCACATGACCCAAGCCGTATCCGATGGTATTTCGTGAGTCGATTTTCGAAGAACCTCTAGTCCCGGCAAATGATCGCCGTATATGAGAACAGACAATAGTTCGCCCTCTTCCTGAGCCTTGACGATTTTGGCCACCCCTTCGTCCAAATGTCCCAGATGAACTTCATAACGCTCGACTTCTGTCATGGAAGCAGCTCCGTCAAACTTCGAAGCATCCCACGGGCCATGCGCCTCCATGGTTATGATGAACAAAAAGGTCGGTACCTCAGATTCATGCAGATAGTCGACAGCCCATTGGAGAAGAGCGGAATCACTGACATAATGTCCGCACAGAGCATCCTTGGCCCCCATCTCAGGCCAACGATTCTTTAAATCGGTCAAATCGATAAACTCGTCAAAGCCAAGATTTTTCATCACCTTGTCGCGATCGAAGAATCGAGCATCGTTGGGATGACAGACAACCGTTCTGTAGCCCTTCGCTTTCATCTTCCATGCGAGGCTGTCCATCGGGATCATTGTCGCAAGGCGGTAGGGATCGAACCCATAAGTTTCTAATTCTCTTGGCGCCAGCCCTGTCAAAACGGCAAATTCGGATCTCATCGTGTACGCACCGCGCCAGTCAAGACTCAGCCTGCCGCTTTTCCCCACGGACATCAGACGATCAATCATCGGTGTTTGACTCTGCCTCTCAAGCAAACGATGAAGAGGCACAAAGGATTCCGCCTGAATCAACAAGCGATGTTCTGTCGGGTTGCCGGAATTCGATTCCGTGGATCCGTCACTGTGCTTCCGAAAACGAAGGCGAAGCCGATAGCGGCATTGCCCGTGATGAAGAACATGCAAAAGAGCCGCGCCAAGCGGAGTGTATCTTCCGGCATCAACCTGCGCATCAAAGCTCACGGGATGCCGACCGAGAAAGCGAATAATTCCAACCGAAGGCCTCCTTAAAAGGAGTGCAATCAAGCCGTAAATCAAAAGTATCGCGAGTACTCCGCTCATGCGCTCCCCGAGCGTGTACACGTCGATCGGCTTTTCGAGCGTTAAGCACCACCCTAATCCCGCACAACCTATGATCAGCAGCGGCCAAACCCATTTTGGGGCATATCCAAAATAAAGTCGCGGATATCGAAGCGCGTGTCCGGCGAGAAAGATGTCCGAAAAAACAAGCACCTCACTCAGAATGGCAACCTTCAGTCGATTTCCCGCCCAAAGAAGAAGAATCAGCGCCAGTCCGATTGCAATCGTCGTTAGGAATCTGTCCGTCAACAGCAGGATCAAGGGGAAAATGCTCAACACCAGTCCTGCGCAGAGAACATCCCCTATCCACAGGCCCTTGCCAAAACTGTTCAAAGAGGACGTTCTCGGCGTGGCTTCACGGTTTGCCACAATCAAGCAACCGCTTAAAGCGATCAAGACCAAGGCATAGGATATGGAACTTTGCATCTTTGCTTGCTCAGGATGTCACCGGCGGCTTGTCTTGCTTTCGTGATCCGGTTGAACCGTAAAGAAAAAGCCCTTCAAGAAGAGCGGCTGCAGCCATTCTGGCAATAGATTCAGGAGTGATATGCCTACGGCCAGAATCTTCGGGAAGGCGTACTCAGACTTGCCCGCCTCAATGGCGCGCTTCATTTCTCGCGCCCCCTCATCCGCAGTCATCAGCCACGGCTTCGCACCCTGATAACGCCTGCTCATGTCGGATTCGATAAAACCGGGAAACAGAACCGTTACGCCGATGTTCTTGCCTAACGTCAGTCGACGCAATGCCTCGGCATACACACGAAGCGTTGCCTTGGACGCAGAATAGCCGGGCGACCCGGGCAGCCCGGTCAATGCGGCAAGCGATGCCACCAAGGCAACCTGCACATGCTCCCTAGCCACGCCTCCGAGACATGACTTCATCAGCTCTCGCACAAATTCATTGCACGCAAGCACATTGCTGACCGCATTCACGGAAAGCTCACGCTCCAAGTCCTTCATGGCTTCGGGCAGATAGTACGCAGCAGCACCATCACGACCGAGCACAGGTTCCACTGAAGCAGAAACACCGGCTGCCAGAATCACGCGCGTTGCGTTCAAACTTACGGCCTTTTGGCACCAGCGAACGACGGCTTCAGTATCGCGCATGTCAAAGGCGTCAATCTCAACCGTCGCCCCCATCCTTTCCAACAGGCGCTTCTGATCAGTCAATACATCCAAACGCCGACCGGCCAGCAGCAGACGTGAGCCCTCACCCGCATAGACGCGGGCAAGTGCTTGTCCGATTCCACCGGTTGCTCCGGCGATGGCTACCGTCTTCACTGCTCATTCCTTGCGTCGTCGGACAGCTGCTTGACCCACAATTCCCCGGCCTTCGGATGACGATCCTTCAGTGCCGAAGCCGTCGGGATTTCTCCCTTAAGGGCGAAGTTCTGATGTTCATAAAAACGACGGGCTCGTTCGTTGTCCGCCCAACAATGAAGCGCAAGACTGCTGCACCCCACTCCACGAGCCATGTCTTCAGCAAGCTTGATCAACAGCTGTGCCAGCCCCTGACCACGAAATGCCTCGTTCACCCAGAGTGTATTGATCCAATATGCATTTTCGGCCTTGGCCTCCAGCAACGGACGCATTTCGTTGACCTTTCCATCTCCCAAAAAGCCCGACATAATGTCGGAAACCTTCTGAAGCTTGGAGTCATAGGCAAAAAGCAGGCCGGCCAGTTCGCCGCCGACATTGACCAGTAGGATGTTTTTAAGATCGAGATTTCCGCTTCCTCTGGCAAGGATCATCTCCAGGATGGATTGAGGCTTCATTCCGGGAAAGACGCCTCCCAAAAGATGATCAATCACCCCTTCCGAAACTTCGGTAATGATCCTGGCAACCGTAGAAACATCATCAGGCGTTGCAATGCGAAAATCGATGTTTGCTGCGACCATGAAAACTATATTCCCTTCTCTCAAGAATTCGACAATTGCAGTTCGTGTCTTGTTTTAACTTAGATGCCGAACTTGCGATATTTGGAAAAGTCATCACGCGAGCGCATGACCATCTGACGATGCTTCGGCTGGAGGTGTACATGAGAATCCTCAAATCTGCGCACCGAATCCGCAACAGCCAGACTGATGCCCTGAGCTGAGTAGAAATTACCGTGAACAAGAGCCTGCGCATTCAAGATGCGCTTGAAAGCGCGATAGAGCGGCTGATTGGGAGCCTTTGGCGCACGCCAGAATACATCGAGCGGCGTCGTCGGAAGGCTTTGCGTCAATCCCTCAATGTTGTAGATGGATCTGCCCATGCAGTAGACGGGCTTGTCCTGATCCAACGCCATGAGACCGACCGTGCTGTTGATCAGCACGACGCCGCGGCTCCCGGCAATCATATCGGGCGTCGATCCGTCTTCCACATATGTCACGCGATCGGAAATGCCAAGTTCTTCCGCAAACCCCTTGATGAACTCGCCGTAATTGATCAGCCCGTTGTCAAGCGGATGATTCTTGATCAACAGCCTCGTCTTGGGATGAGCATGAAGGACAAATGAAGCCAAGACATCGGCAATTGCCTCCTGCACGCGCACATAGGGCGAATAAAGCTGCACCTGGCTGTCTGAAACCAGCTGCAGCGGATAGAAAAAGTACGGATCGTCAGACTTCTGAAAGTGTGCCCACCGCTCCATCGAGCGCTTTTGACGCGACTTTCTCTTCAAATAGCGCGGAAGAATGCCCCGCAGTTCAAAGAAGATGTTGGTCGGACGATGGGTGCGATAGTTGTGAAACTTCGGCCAAAAACAGACATTGCCCACATGATGAAGAATGGCTTTGACAACCTTGTCGTGAATGTCGTTTTCAATCTTGATGGCCTCGGGATCGGGCAGTCCAACCGCCATTTCGCGAATGTCCTGCGGATTGACCGGCAGCGACGATCTGCCGTTGACTCCGTTTTCCTCAAGAGTCGAGAAGCCTGCACGCAGGTAGCCTTCTTCAAACACCCATACGCGAATGCCGCGGGCATACGCAAGACGTACGGCCTCCCAGTGCCGCGGACGCCAGTCACCATAGAGACAGATGTCGGTTACGCCCTCTTCCCGATAATAGCGGCCGATCCATTCCGGCCACTCATAAAGCGTACCCGTGTAATTGAGCGCCTTTCGGTTCAATCCCCACAGCATCAGATCGCCGCCGCAGAAATTTACCTTGTCGACACGAGCCCCTTCCTTCACCAGGGCTTCAGACAAATGCCTGAAAAAGTGACTTTGAGGTCCCTGAAGAAGTAAAAAGTAGCGCCCCGACAAGGGAGCTTTCGAGGACTCTTGAGAAGAATTTGACATATCGGGAATAAACGCCGGCAGCCTTGCCGAAAGCAGACAACTGCAGGGATTCGCACTCAATACCGAATGGTTTGAAGCTTTGCAATATACAAGTTGTCGTAACAAAGCGAGAAATTTTGGCTCTTCGGGGATATCTGTGGGTAACGGACGTCCCCGTTTTTGCAGGATCCCTTAGCCTTGATAATATTTCATCCGGCCTCGGAGCTCCAATCTCCGAGGCTCAATTGATAATCGATCTCATCTAGTCGCCATAAATCCGCGCAGCGGGTACAACACCCCCTTACCCCGAAACTCATAACGCGCTCGGGTGATTAAGCACCGTTCCCATCGGTAAGAGCGTCGGCCTCAACCCCGCAGTGTTGACGACGCTCTTTAAAAATCTGGATATCGAATTGAATTGAGGCATCCACTTTCAAGATGCCATGAGAAAGACGCCGATTTCGTCTTGCTGAATAAGCACTGTTGAAGTGCGCTCC
>NZ_WEHX01000044.1 GCF_009183815.1 Sutterella seckii
CCGGTCTTCGACGCCATGGACGAGCTCTACAAAGGGCTTGCCGAAACGCTGGCGAAGGAGAAGAACGGCAAGTACGTGAAGACGATCGACACGGCCGCAGCCGGCGTCTACTGGATGAACCGACGGGAGAGCCTGAGGCAGTTCCTCGAGGACGGCCGCATCCCGCTGGAAACGAACACCGTGGAACGAAGCATTCGCCCCGTGGCAATGCTGAGGAAGAACCAGAATTTCATGCAGACGCTCGACGGCATGAATGCTGTGGCGACATGCCTCTCGGCGGCGGAAACGGCCAGGCTCAACGGCATTGACCTGGAAGAGTGGCTGAACGACTATAGCGCTGCTGCCTGCAAGCACGCGTACGCGAAGGGCTGGACGCAGGCCTGCCGCGAGGGCAAGGACCCGAACAAGAAGATTCAGAAGTGGCCCATGGAGAAGCTCCTCGAGGACTTCGACCGGACGCCGTGGCTGCCCTGGGAATGGAAAAAGCGGCAGTCGGCTGACTGATTGGCCCTACCTCGCCTCAAGAAAAATTAAGCCGCCGGGAAACCGGCGGCTGCTGGTGTTGCCTGAAGGGCATCCCGCATCCATGGGGTTTTTGCACCTATAGTCCAGATACATTTCAGCAGGTGGACCCAAGCGTTAAAGTGTGGTAACCCACACTAAACGACATAGAGCCCCTATCTTTTCGACCCATTGGCACTGCTCTTGCTGTAAACAATGACCGCATAACCGCAATTACTTGCGTTTTCCAAAAGGAGAGAATCCATGAAGTCCTTCAAGCCTACCGTCCTCACCGGCTGCCTGTCTATCCTTGCTCTTACGAGTGCAGGATCATCATTCGCCGCAGAAATTCCTCAAGGAAAGATTACGGGTAGCGCCATCGTCCATACAGAAACTTCGATGAAGCTCGCTATCGAAAATGCGTGGACGGCCTTCCCGAAGACCCTCACAGGAGGTAACGACTTCAACGGGCTTCTCAAGGATGCACCGAAGCTTTCCGGCAAGGCTCCCGTCCTCGTTTTCGTCCATGGGTCGGGCGGCATTAATCCACAGATCAAGCTCTTCCAGAAATGGCTTGCCGAAACGCTCGGCGTTGCATCCATCATGCTAGATTCGATGCAGCTTCTCGACCGCATGAAGTACTCTTCGCCCATCCCGCCCGAAGAGTACGAAAAGGTGCACGCTTTGCGTGCATCCGAACTCAAGGCTGCTGTTTACTACGTTAGCAAGGCACCTTGGTTCGACGGCCGACTCGCCATTGCCGGTACGAGCGAAGGCGGCGTAACGGTGGCCCGCTACCAGGCTGCCGCGAATGCACCAAAAGAGAAAGCGCGCATTATCTTCTCCTGGTCCTGCGAAGACAACTATCACGTAACGGCGCACCGAACGGCCATCCCGAACGACCTGCCGGTGCTCAACGTCATGAGCGCGACGGACAAGTTCTTTTCCGCGTCCAACCCATACATCGGCAACAAGGCAGCTGTCGGGCACTGCGGCAAGGCTCTGGCCAACAATCCCAACGCGGAAATCGTTCTGATCCCGAAAGCCCCGCATACGCTCCTCAATCTCACGCAGACTCATGAGGTTGTCGAAGGCTTCCTCAAGGATCGGCTCCTCAAGTAAGCGTAGGAAGTTAACTCCAGGAACGGGCGAGGAAGAGGATGAATCACCCTCATCGTCTCTCGCATCGATCATGGATAGATGGGTGTTACTACGGTGCCTTCTTTTCAACGTCCTTTTTCCTCTCGTTCCTCCTTGCACTTCCTTCGTTCTTGCTTTGGCCATTAAACAAACGCGGATTTAAAATACACCAGTGACGCGAGATAAAAATGCACCACCTCGTGTCGGGTGATAGATGTCAAGCAACAGCACTCTGTATCACAATGGAGTTTTAATGGTACAGCCAGGGAGGATCACGTGATACATGATTTTCAAATCCGCCGGATTCGAGAATTCCACGAACGGGGCTACAGTCAGCGGCAAGCAGCGACAGAGTTGGGTATTAACCGCAGAACAGTACGCAAGTATTGGAATGCCGGATCTGATGCTGACGCAACGCCGCGGACGCGCAAGCGTCATCGTGTTCTGGAACCCTTTGCACAGAAGATCAGAAAGCTTTACGCGCAGCATCGGAACTGCAGAATAGTCAGAGAGGAGTTAGAAAAAGACAAGGGAATTCCGTCTGTTGCTCTCCGTACGATTCAGGAATTTGTCCAGCAGTACAAGCGCGAGCTGGCTATTGAGGAGCACAAGCGCATACGCCCATCATCTTCTCCTGATCCTGCGAAAACAACTACCATGTGACTGCGTACCGCTCGTCCATCCCGAAGGCTCCGCATACGCTCCTCAATCTGACACAAACGCATGAGCTTGTCGAAGCCTTCCTCAGGGCACGAACTGACTGCTCCCGACGACTAAGGTCGCGGGGTTCCAACTTGACAGGGGCTTTTTCTGCGGCCTTATCGTCCACGCCCTGCGGCGTGAACCGAGTCTGCACGCAGACGCTGACCCCAGTCCACTGAAACTATGATGACCCTATCCCGCTTAGGGGAGGCACTTCGCCGGCCCGGCGAACATCGGCTTCGTCCGAAGACTTCCGCCGCGCCACCTGCCGTGTGCTTTTCGATCATCGGGTTTTACGTCGCTTCAATCATTTTCGACGAAAGTTACGGGATTGAGTCCCGCATCAATAGTTTCTATTCTACAGCGCACTTCGTGCGCGCGCGATTCTCCCCAGCGGATAAATCCGTGGGCTCTCTCGCGCATCCGTCGTAGGAGAGGAAGATGGTTGTTCCTACGGAATCTCCTTCGTTCGAAGGCGCAGGCATGCACCGTCGTACCCGCCGCCTCCTCCGGAATCGAGCAGGCGCATGCCGTTCTCTTTCGCACTCTGCTGCAGGCACAAAGCCGTTTTTTCGAGCATGAAAAAAGCCCCAAAAATGAGGAAAACTCATCTGGGGCTGACGCGAAATTTTAATCTGTTGTTTTCTAAGGACTCTTCATAGTCCGAAGATCTGAGGTTCTTTTATCCAACAGGCCGTAAAACCCCGCCATTCATGGCGGGGATATAAGGCCCATCGATCGAAGATGGATTACTTTCATAGATCGCGAAATGCATTGCTGTTCACTATAATGCAATGTAAATCTGCAATTTAATGATCCGTTAATATATAATAGACGGATCATGAACCTCTTCTGCAACTTCAAGTACGAACTGATCGCGGACGACACGCGGCGTTCGGCGCTTAGCCGATTTGCCGGGTGCCGTCGCGCCGTGTTCAACAAAGCCCTTGAGCTGCAGAATGACCGCAAAGCTAAGAGCGAAAAGCCAATCTCGTATCTCGAAATGGCTCACCTTCTCATGGAGTGGAAGCAGACTGAGGAGATGGCTTTTCTGAAGGAAGCGCCTTCCCAGGCGCTTCAGCAGACGCTCATGGATCTTGACCGCGCCATCAAGGACACCTTCCGCAAGAAGGGCGATCCCGCAAAGAAGCGCTGGCCGCGATTCAAGGCTAAGGACATCGGCGACGGCTTCCGCCTTCCGCAGGTGAAGCCGCAGGACATTGACGAACCCAACGGCCGCGTGAAGCTGCCAAAGCTCGGCTGGCTTCGCTACCGGCGTTCCCGTCCCCTCGCGTTCAAATGCGGGGACGGAACGCTGATTCCCGGCAAGGTAAAGCAGATTCACATCACGAAGGACTGCGGCAAATGGTTCGTCACTTTCGCGACCGAGTTTGAGATTCCCGATCCCGTGATGAAGGAGAAGGATGTCGGCATTGACGTCGGCATCGTTCATGCCGTCACGCTGAGCAATGGGAAGACCTGCGACCTTGACGTAAAAACCATTAAAAAGATTGAGGGCGAGATCGCGTACCTGAAGCGCCGTTTATCGCTCAATCAGTCGTCAAGGAAGAAGCTTGCCGCGAAAGGGCTGGCTGAAGAATTCGACAAGAGAAAGCCTAGCCGGACAAGGCGCCGGCTCAAGGAGCTCATACAGAAGAAATACAAGCGAATCCGCTCTATTCGACAGGACTTTCACAGGAAGACGGCGCATGCGCTCGCGCAGGAGTACGGCTGCGTATACGTCGAGGACCTGCATCTCCGCAATATGACGAAAAGCGCCAGGGGAACGAAGGAGAACCCTGGCAAGCACGTGAGGCAGAAGCGGGCGCTCAACCGCGCGCTTCTGCGCATGGGCTTGAGAGCATTGCGGACAGCCATCGAAGAAGCGATGAACAAAATGGGCGGCATGGTAATTGCCGTGCCCGCTCAGTTTACGTCCCAACGATGCCCGAATTGCGGATGCACGGACAAGCGCAATCGTCCAACGCAAGCGCTGTTCAGTTGCGTTGATTGCGGCTACACGAATAACGCGGATATTGTTGGTTCGATCAATGTGATGACGAAGGGACGGATGAGCCCGAGCGCACACGATAAAAAGCGCATCGCCCGTGCAGTGAGTGCGGAAGGTGCTGGGGATCCCCTCAGTGCTTCCGCGCCATCAGCGGGAACCACCCGGAGTACGGGTTAATCGTATTCAGGAATCCTCGTCCTTCAGGGCGAGGAGGAAGTCAATCGATGGGACTCAAGATCGCGGGTTCGTATCTCGCGGGCGAAAACATCGAGCGGATCGAAAACTTCGCTGCGGGAATCTTCACGACGGAGAAGACGCCGCTTACCGTATCGAGCGAAGACATCAAGCAGAAGATCACAGGGCTTTCTGAAGCGCAGAAGAACTTCCTCGACCGCTACTACGATGAGGAAACGGACATCAGCCGCAACATCCTGCGGCATCCGAGCAATCCGTTCTTCAGCGGCATGACGGCTTCGCGCTTCAATCTTGTTTCCTCTGTCGAGGGCCTTCGCCAGGAGATTCGCGAGCACGTCTTCGGGAAGGAACTAAAGGACCTGACCGACGGCGAAAAGAAGGCGCTCGAAACGTACACCAAGGGCATGATGGCGGAGCTTGCGAACCTCTACTCAACGGAAGCGCAGGGACAGGCGACGCGGATTCTCGACTTCAATCGGGCGTTCCGCGTCCGGGAGGGAGAGGAGCAGAAGATTCGGTAGGCGGCGACCTCCCCCTGTACCCTTACGAATCGAGGTGTCGGCCAAAGAAGGAAGCCGGGCCTGGAGCAGAATTTCTGTTCCAGGCCCGGCTTCTTCATAGATTTAAAGATGGGAGCAGAGCTACGGATCTGACGAAACTCAGAAGAAGTGCGTCATGCCGAGATGAGCCACCGTGCGGTTGGTATTGGCCGGATCGAAGTCGTCGAAGGTGCCGCTGCCGTCAGCATAGGAAAGAATCCCGTAGAGCATGGTGCGGTTCGAGAAATGGTAGTGGCAGCCGACAGCGCCGACAATGCGGGAGTAGTCCGCGTCAAGTGCGGAACCGACTTCCGGATTCTTGTTTTCGCCGTCGAGGTACTGTACGGAGGCAAGAAGATCAGCTCGGCCGACCGTGTACTTCCCGCCGACGAAGGCCGACCAGCCTTCAAGGCGACGGCGTTTCGACATGTCGTAGCCGACCGAACCGTCGTCATCCCAAGTGGAGTCGGAGAACTTGTTGTAGTTCTTGTAGTAGCTCACGCCGAGATAGGCGGTGAAGGGACCTTTCCCGGGGTTGTAGGCGCCGGCGAGCTTGAAGTTCACCGCGTTGTCGCGGCGCACGGCATCTTCGGATTCCTTCGTGCCGAAGCGTTCGTATTCAAAGCCGAAGAGCGCGCGGGCATCGGCGCCGTCCCAACGCAGAGCGGCATTGAAGAAGCCGTCGTTGTCTGAGAATTCAGGAGATTCCTTGTCCTTCGTGCCGGTGAAGGAATACTGGAGACCAAGCTTCGCGCCGGCAATCGTCGGCGAGACGTAGTAGATCGTGTTCGAATTGAGTCGCCAGACGTTCACCTGCGTCGCCTGCACGCCGGCATCGGTATAGCCCGTCTCAAAAGGCTCCATATCCCAATACCAGCCGAGGGAGGACGATCCGGACGAGAAGGCGCCGACGCGGCCCATGCCGATGGTGCCGAAAGAGCCCGAAACGTTGAGCTGCGCTTCGCGGCCGAAAATGCCGCCGTTCTGCCCGAGCGTGCCGGTGTCCGAGCTGAAGCCCGATTCAAGAATGAACCCGACCTTCAGCCCGTTGCCGAGATCTTCTTGGCCCTTGAGGCCGACGCGGGGACCGGCATAGTTGCCGGAATTCATTTCGAGCTTATCTTCGCCGGCATCGGAAATGTGGCTGTACGTGAAGCCGGTGTCGATGACGCCGTAGACGGAAACGTCCGCGGCCTGAGCGGGCACGGCAAAAGCTGCGGCGCAGGCGGCAGCTGCGGCACAAAGCATGTGCTTCTTCATGATGGAATTCTCCATGGGGAAATCGAGGAGAGAAGGAGACTGAAATCCGTCCGGGCGGCCGTCCAGACGTCCAGACGTCCAAACGTTCAAAAGGAGAAAAAGACGGCGCCCCCGGAAAGATTCAGCAGAGTCAGATGTCAGATGCTGCGCTGAGCTCCTGAATATCAATCAACGTGAATCGCAAGCGGAAATATCGAGCTCAGCGCTTTCGTGGTTCAGTAGTTCAGCGGTTCAGCGGTTCACCGTTTCGATCAGAACTTGTAGTTCTTGATGAGATCCGTACCGGCCTTGATGTCGTCCGTGAAGATGCGGTCGTTCTTCACATAGGGCACCTTGGCGCGGTAGGCCTGATAGAAGGCATCCGTCTTCGTGGAAAGCTTCAGGTCCTTGTTCTTCAGCATTCTGCGAAGGTCGACGGCCTGAGCGGCATGGAGCGTTTCGAGCGAGTAGATCTGGAAGAGGTTCTCATCGATCGTGAGCAGGTGCTTCGAAGCTTGAAGGATGTTGGTCATCGTGTCTTCGATTTCGCCTGCAACCGGCATGCCGTAGAGACTCACGGGCTGTGCGAGCGCCATATTGTCGACGTGCAGGCCCATGAAGGCCTTCTGGATGGCGCCGAAGGCATGGCCCTTGTTGTCGGGATCGGAGAGGAAGCGGGTAAGTCCCGTGAACTGGTCGTAGGAAAGGTGAACCGTACGCTGCACCGAGTAGTGGGAGAGGTGCGCGAGGGCGAGCGAAGCACGCTGCACGGCGAGCGCAACCGGGAGCGGATTGAAGTTGCCCGACGGGATGATTGCGCCCTTCACGCCCTTTCCTTCGATGAAGTAGTTCGCAACCTGGCTCGATTCGTTCCGATAGGCTTCATCGGCATTGAGGATCGTCGCAGGATTGTCGTCGGTCGAATTGATCTGAACCTCGATTACTTCCTCAAGATCCTTGACGGCGCGCTTCGCTTCGGCAAGACCGTAAACCGTCACGCGGTAGGAGAGCGGGTCCTGAAGCGGACGAGATGCATCCGTGCTCCAGAGGTAGGAACCCTGAATGGCATCGCGCATGTCCTTGGCGGCATCCGCGAGTCCGGGGAAGGGACGCGCGCCGATCGTCTGCGGAAGAATCGGAGCAACGTTGCCGTTGAGGCCTTCGAGCGAGAGACCGTAGATCGTCGGCGTCACGTCGCAGATGCGCTGCGCGCTGCGGGCGGCGTCGACGGCATAGGCCATGGCGACGGAGTTGTTCGAGAGAATGGCGAGCGCATCCTTGCCTTCCGGAACGAGCGGCTCAATGCCGGCCGCCTTGAGGGCTTCAGCGCCCGTGACGACCTTGCCCTTCATGGAGGCCTTCCATTCGCCGATCATGACGGCGCCCACATGGGAGGCGAGAAGAATGTCGGCTTCGCCGATCGATCCCTCGGACGGAATAAGGGGCGTAATGCCCTTGTTGAGGAAGTCCTTGTAGAGCGTTGCCACGCGGGCCTGAGCACCGGACTTGCCGTCAAGGAGCGTATTGAGGCGAATCACCATGGAGAGGCGGGCGAGATTCTCGGGCATCATTTCGCCCACGCCGGCGGAGTGCGAACGCAAGGCGTTGTAGTTGAAGGCGCGGGATGCGGCAACGACCTCGGGCGTGAGCTTGCCGTCGGCCGTAAAGAGCTTGTGGTCCTTGTTGAGGCCCACGCCGACGGTGAGGCCGTAGACGGCCTGACCCTTCGCGGCGGCGGCCATGACGAGCTCATGGCTCTTCTCAAGAAGATTCATCGCTTCGGGAGCAATGGCGACATCGGCCTTGCCCGAAGCAATGGCCCAGGCGTTCTCCATCGTGAGGTTCTTGCCGTTGAGCGTAATCGTTTCGGCGCCAGCGGCGCCGGCAAGCGTGAGAGCGGCACAAAGAGCGGTCATTTTCCAGAGTTTTTTCATTTGAGATTTCTCCGCAATATTCTCGAGGACTGAAAGAAAACTGTTGAGAGCCTCCGGGACCCCGGCTTGAAGGAAGTCAAAAGGGTTTCGAAACCTGGGGCCGGAGGGATTTCAAGGGTGCAGGAGGCTGAATGAGGCCGGGTTCTGCGGACTACTTGATCTTGTAGGAGAACTCGTGGCACTCGTTGCAGTAGACCTTCGACTGCGAATGCTCGCGGTGGCAGGCCGTGCAGGAAAGTCCGGAGCCGTAGTGGTTCGACCAATGGGGATTGGGTTCAGGAAGGTTCTTCGTCTTTTCGGCCATTGCCTTGTAGTCGCCGTGGCAGCCCATGCAGGTCTTGTCGGACGGAACGACAAACTTGTTGCCCGCTACTGCGTTTTCCTCTGTGTGGCAGACGGCGCAGTCCTTGATCGTCTGGTGATAAGGCTTGACGGTGGGCATGCCCGCCGGAGCGGCTTGAGCGCCGATTGCTGCGGCGCCGAAGCAGGCTGCGAAGATCGCGGCAAGAAGGGTTCGCTTCATTTTTCTAATCCTTTATGTTCTGTTCAACTCGTAAATTCGGGGGCCGTTAATCCGTGAATCAGATGGCGGCAGGCTTCGCCTTGAGGACGCTTTCTGCCGCGACGCGGCCCATGACGAGGCCGTCGGCAATGGCGCAGCCGCCCAGGCGGGAAGCACCGTGCGTGCCGCCCGTGACTTCGCCGCATGCGTAGAGGCCGGGAATGACGCTTCCGTCGATGCCGTAGACTTCGGCATTCTTCGTAATGCCCACGCCGCCCATGCAGTAGTGGACCTTCGGCCAGACGCGGCAGGCGTAGAACGGGGCCTTATCGAGAACGATCGCAAGCGCGAGCGAGCGGTGGAATTCCTTGTCGTCCTTCGCCTTCACCATTTCGTTGAAGCGCGCGACCTGCTCGACGAAGGGCTTGGCCGGAATGCCGTAAGCCTTCGCCAGGTCTTCGAGCGTGTCGAACTTCTTGATGACGCCGTACTTGAGACCGTTCTTGAGGGTCTGAGCCTTGGCAACGCCCTTGCTGTCGGTAAAGCAGACGGGATAGACGGGCTTGCCGTTCTCCATGAGGCCTAGAATGGCGTCGGTGCGCTCCTTTCTGTCGGCAAGTTCGTTGCAGAAGCGCTTGCCCGTGCGCACGTCGACCATGATGCCCATGGGGAAGCCGGCAATCGTATTGAACTGAGAAACAAGGCCGAAGCCGCGTTCGTCGGGCGAGCACCAGGGGCCGAGCTGAATCTGATCGATCTGCACGGGAGCGCCGCCGATCGCGAGCATCTTGAGGAGCCCCTCGCCCGTTGCGCCCGGCTGATTCGTCGAGTCGAGACGTTCGTCGAGCTGGGGATCCTGCTGCTTTCTGAACCAGACGTTGCGCGAGAAGCCGCCCGTTGCCATGACGACGCCCTTGCGCGCGCCGTAGGTCTGAAGCACGCCCGACTTTTCGTCCGGGAAGAGATAGCGCTCGCGCACGACGAGGCCGATCACGCGGCCGTCTTCATCGCGGACGAACTCTTCCATCTTGGCGCGAAGGCGCATGTCGACGCCGTGCTTAATGCAGGATTCGGTGAGCGGGCGCGTGATGCCGCCGCCCGTGGATTCGACCGTCTGCAGCGTGCGCGGCACGGAATGGCCGCCGAAGTGCTGCACGAAGTCCTTGTACTTGACGCCGTGGCGAAGCGTGAACTCATAGGCCGGAAGAGACCCGTAGACCACCATCTTGAGGAGATCCAGATGCGAGAGTCCGCGGCCCGACTTGATCATGTCGGCGAGCATCTGCTCGGGGGAGTCCTTGATGCCCATCTTCTTCTGCAGGGGCGTGCCGGCAACCGAAAAAGCACCGCCGTTGATAGCGGAATTGCCGCCGAAGGCAGGCATCTTTTCGATCAGAAGGACCGAGGCGCCGCCAAGACGGGCTTCGAGCGCCGCAGCGAGCCCCGCAAAGCCGGAACCGACGACGATGACGTCGTAAATCTTGTCGAACTTCGCCGTGCTCTTCGAGTCGGCGGCCTGCACCAGGCCTGTTGCGGCCGCTGCCGCCGTACCAAGCGCTCCGCCGATCAGCATGCGGCGGCGATTGAAGTTGATGGTCATAGGGGTTCTCCTTTTCAAAAAATGGAGTTGTTCTTGTATCTCTGCCCCTCTTAAAGCAGGCCCCGTGCCAATTGTTCCGGAACACATTCTTTAGTATTAGTTCCAGTTGATAAACAACAGATATTTTTCTTAAATCACAATGCAATCCTTGAATTCAGTA
Organism: Sutterella seckii; assembly: GCF_009183815.1. Lineage (GTDB taxonomy): Bacteria > Pseudomonadota > Gammaproteobacteria > Burkholderiales > Burkholderiaceae_F > Sutterella > Sutterella seckii. Next base: position 10,524 of record NZ_WEHX01000044.1, read on the forward strand.
GAAACGATATTTCGTATATTCAACGAAATATCGTATATTCATACGAAATATCGTGAACCCTCCTTCATAGTTCCTTCTCAGTCATGTCCGCCCTTTCGATTGCTCACTCAGCTTCTCCGGCACTTCTCGAAGCGCTCACGAGTTCGCTCGATCTTTCCGTCGTCCTTCAAAGGTCGCTTCTTGCCCTTGACAGAGAAATGATGGAAAGATGCGGCTCACGCTTTCCTGCGGAGGGGGCATTCGTCAACTTCTATCAGGCCGAAGAGAAGGTCGTTCTCTTCCTCGCGCATGCAACCCGTACCGAGGCCCGGCTCGAAGAGACGATGGTGCGGGTGGGGCCCGAAACGCTCAAGCACCGGGTATCCGTCTCCCGGAAAATTCGGGTGGCGCGGACGCTCGACGACGATCCCTTCACGAAGGGCGTTGCGCCGAAGCTCTTTCCGGCAATGAAGTCCTTCATCATGATGAAGCTCTCTATTGAGGAAAAGCGCATCGGCATCGTCTGCTTCTGGTCGAGTCGGGAAAACGCTTTCGAAGCGCTTCATGCCGACCTCATCGAAGGCGCATCGACGCTTTTTGCGCTCAATGCGGGATTCGCGCTTTCCAATGCGCTCGCCGAACGCAACACGCGGCTCAAAAGCGAAATGAAGTCGCTCGAAAGCACCCTTCTCTCGACCAAGGAAGCGCCCCTCGCGATGCTCGTCGCCAATACGCCCTCCATGAAGGGCATCGAGGAGCAGATTCGGCTTGCCGCGCGGTTTGAGGAAAATCTTCTCATCACGGGCGAGTCTGGCACCGGCAAGGAAGTCGTCGCGCAGACCGTGCACGCGCTCTCGAAGCGCGCCCGCTATCCCTTCGTGCGCGTCAACTGCGCCTCCATCCCGGAAAATCTCATCGAGTCCGAACTCTTCGGCCACGAACAGGGGGCCTTCACAAGCGCCTCAAAGCGGCGTTCCGGCCTCTTTGAGGATGCCGACGGCGGGACGATCTTTCTCGACGAAATCGGAGAGCTGCCCCTCGCGCTGCAGGCCAAGTTTCTCCACGTCCTGCAGAACCACACCATCCGGCGCGTCGGCGGCTCCGCCGAAATCCCCGTAGACGTGCGCGTCATCGCCGCGACGAACCGCGACCTTGAGGCCCTCGTCAGAGCGCACCGCTTCCGGCTCGATCTCTTCTACCGCCTCAACGTCATCCCCATCCGGCTCGCCCCGCTGAGAAATCGCCCGGAAGACCTTCTCCCCCTCTCCCGGCTCTTCATCGACCGTTGCGTCAAGGCCTACGGCCTCACCGAAACGCCGGAACTCACCGATGAAGCCATGGCAGAAGCCGCATTGAAGCCCTGGCCCGGAAACGTGAGGGAATTGAAGAACGTCATCGCCCGCACGGTAATGCTCTACCCGAGAAGAATCGAACGCCTTGCCTACGCACCCGACGACGAAATGACGCTCTCCTCCGCCCAAGAAAGTCAGCCCCCATCGCAGGAGCTCCGAAGCGATGACTCTCAAGACTCGGACGGGCATTTCGTTTCTAGAATCCCCGGAGACCGCCTCCCCTCCTTCGAGACGATGGAGCGCGAATACTTCAATGCGGCCATCAAGGCCGCCGGCGGAAAGATATCCGGTCCCGGGAGCGCCTCAGCCATCACCGGGATTCATCCGAATACGCTCCGCTCGAAGCTGCGCAGGCTCGGGTTTGAACGCTACCGGAGCTCGTGATCCGCCGGTGCGTAGCGGTACGAATAGAACGCTCCGAAGAAGAGAATGAAGGCGCCTGCGGCGAAGAGCGCAGTAACCGGCACGTGTTCCGCAAGCATCGGGAAAACGAAGGCGGCAGCCATCGTCCCGATGCGCGAAATCGTCGTGAGGCTACCGACCAAGCGCGCGCGAACCCGTTCCGGGAAAAGCAGATTCGGGACGACGAAGTCGAGCGGCGTCTGAAGTCCGTAGGCGAGCGCGAAGAGGATGAAGGCGCCCCCAGTAATGAGCGGCGTCCCCGCCCCTTTGAGAACCGTGATGAGAAGGAGCGCCGCCCCCATCGCGATGAAGGTGCCGACGAGCACTCGCTTCGGATGCCGCACGAAAGGTCCCCATGCGGCGGGGAGCACGCCCGCAAAGAAGCACGCATAGAGAAGAAGCACCTGCACGAATGCATTTCCCGAACCGATCAAGTCAGTGAGGATCTTGGTCGAATACAGCATGAGAACCGTTGCCGGGATCGTCTGGCAGAGCCAGAACACCGAACAGAAGAGGAAGCTCCGTCCGGTGCTGCCGGCAAGCGACTGCATGAGTCCAGGCTCATTCTGCTTCTTCTGCCGCAGTTCGATAGAACGCTCCTTCTTCTCTCCCCTCCACGATGGAGATTCCGGCACGCCGATTCTTCCAGCGAACAGAAGGAGCGCAGCGGCAGCCTCAATCCAGAAAAAGGCCTGCCAAGGAAGTCCGAAAAAGGAGAACGGGACGTAGAGAAGCACCGCAAAGATCGCGCCCACGTACCAGCCGTACATGAGGAAGGTAAGCGACCGGGATTGGGATTCGCGGGGCGTGAGTTCGGTGACGAGCGCCTGCCCGACGGGATAGTCGCCGCCCAGAAGAAAGCCCGTGATGAGCCGGGATGCGAGGAGCGCCGCGAATGTCGGAAGAAATTCCGTGTGAACGGCAGGAAGGAGCGACGCCGCCGTCATCGCGAGCATGGAATAGACGAAAAGCCCGCGCCTTCCGAAGCGGTCTGCGAGCGCGCCGAATGCGATGGAGCCCGTCGAAAAGCCGACGAAGTAGAGGCTCGTGAAGAGTCCGATCTGCCAGCCCGGCATATCGGTGAGGAACGTAATGACGAATGCGGCCGAAGCAGTGGAGTAGCCGTCGAGAAACGGCGTCCCCGCGCCCGAGACTGCCAAACGTAGCGTGCTCGAACCGGCTGAAATTGACCTCGCCATCTTGTCGCCCCTCGTTGTCCCTTGTTGCTGCGCGCTTTATTGCGGTTCGGCCGCCCGATCCCGAAGGATGAGCGGCCGCAAGGATTGAATCCTGATCATACCCGCCCGCGCCCGGGAGCCGCCGGGCGCGAAAAAGGGATTGCAGGCGGGATTGAATTCGAGATCAGAACTTTAGAACTTGTAGTTCTTCAGGATCTCAATCCCCTTCTCGAGGTCGATCGAGAAGTTGCGGTCCTTGGCGACAAACGGAACCTTGGCGCGGTAGACGTCGTAAAGCGCACCGGTCTTTTCGGAAAGCTTCACGTTGGGGTTCTTCATTTTGCGAAGATCAATCGCCTGGGTCGCATGGAGAAGCTCCATCGAGTAGAGGTCGATGATGCTGTTGGCCGCACGGTTCAGACGCTCGGCAACGCGCGGGAGGTTCGAAGCGGAGTCTTCGATGTTGCCCTCAACCGGCGTGCTGTGCATGGAGACCGGATTGGCGAGCTCGGTGAGTTCCGCATAGACGGAAACCATCGAGTCTTCCGTTGCGCCGAAGGCGTGTCCGTTCGGATTCTCGGGGCCGGCCAGGTAGCGCGAGAGGCCGGAGAAGCGGTCCTCGTCAAGGCGCATCGTGCGGTGGAGCGAATTGTGGGCGACATGGGCGAGCGTGATCGCGGCCTTTTCGGCGGCAATCGCGATCGGGAGCGGCTCGAAGTTGGCGCTCGGGATGATCGCGCCCTTGTAGCCTTCGGCATCGACGAAGTACTGCTTCACCTGCGACTTGTCGGTGTCTTCAGGCGTCGCGTTGAGAATCACGCCGGGGTTGTCGTCCGAGGAGTTGATCTGGATGTTGACGAGTTCGTCGAGTTCAGCGAGGCTGCGGCGGGCTTCCGAAACCGTATAGACGGTCGTGCGGAAGGAGAGCGGATCCTGGAGCGCGCGGTTCTTGTCGAAGTCCCAGAGGTAGGAGCCCTTCAGCGTCGCGCGGAAGACGGCGGCCGTATCCTGGAGACCCGTGAGCGGATGGCTGTTGACGGTCTGAGCGAGGAAGGGAGCGACGTTGCCGTTGAGGCCCTCAAGCGTGAGGCCGTAGACAACCGGAGAAGCAGCAACCGCCTGGCGCATCGACTTCATCGCATTCATCGTCATCGCGATGCCGACCGAATTCGTCGACAGAATGGCAAGGCCGTCCTTTCCGCTCGGAACGAGAGGCTTCACGCCCTTCATCTTGAGCGCTTCGCCGCCGTCGACGACCTTCCCGTCGACTTCAGCGCGCCATTCGCCGATCATCACCGAACCCACGTGGGAGGCGAGCGTAATGTCGGCGTCGCCAATGGAGCCGCGGCTCGGAATCACGGGCGTAATGCCCTTGTTGAGGAAGGTCTGATAGAGCTCGGCCACGTAGGGCTGGGCGCCCGAACGGCTCGTGAGCATCGTGTTGAGGCGAATGACCATCGCGAGACGGACGACCTTCGGATCAAGGTAGGGACCGAAGCCCACGGAGTGCGAGCGCAGGATGTTGTAGTTGAAGTCCTCGCTCGCCTTCCTCGCGACGTCGGTCATCTGGCCCTTGGCGTCGAAGAGGTGATGATCCTTGTTGAGGCCCACGCCCACGGTGAGGCCGTAGATCTCAACGCCCGAACGGGCCGCAGCCATGACGAGGTTGTGGCTGTCGGTAAGCTGCTTCATCGCGGCGGGCGCAATGGCGACTTCTTCGCCGGCGGCAACCTTCCAGGCATCTTCCTGAGTGAGGTCATGACCTGTGAGGGTAACGGTAGCGGACGCAGCGCCCGAGAAAAGAACTGCCATGGCAAGAAGGCTGGGTTTGAAATTCATGATGGAAGTACTCCAAGAATAACGGTTCTGTTCGCATGGACCTGCTGAGGAACGAGCGGCGGGAAAAACGAATTCCCTCGAGCGGCTGCGTTCGCTTCGGTTCATCGAATGGCGGATATCCTAGAAACAAACCGACCGGTTGGTTTATATGTAATATCCCTAGTCCTAAAGAACTATTGATCCGCCTCAGGCACTCATCCAAATTGAGGGTTTCCTCTTATTTTCAAACCGACTGGTTGGTTTTATAAATCCGCCATCCCAACGTACGGGTGAGGATCCTGCGATTTGCAGCGCCTCCTCCATCCGACCATCAATTCACGCCGCTTCGGATCCTTCGGAGACGCTTCCCCGGATCCGGAAGCGGCGCAAGAGGAGAAACCAAAATGAAGACAACGCTTCTCGCCGGCATCGTCTGCACGGTCTTTGCGGCAGCTGCCGCCGCTGCTCCGGTGACGACTGAAGGCACGGGCATCGGCAAGCACGGCGACGTGACGGTGGCCGTGACGTTCGACAACGGCAAGATTCAGAACATCAAGGTCGTGAAGGAACAGGAAAACCCGGTTCTTGCGAAGAAGGTCTACACGGACCTGAAGGACCTGGTTCAGGCGACGAACTCCGTTGACGTCGACGTGATCTCGGGCGCCACCTTCACCTCGAAGGGCCTCCTCGACGCCGTTGCGGATGCCGCCAAGAAAGCGGGCGTCACGCTCGGCAAGGCCGACCTGAAGGCGTTCAAGAAGGTCGCGAAGGATCTCCCGAAGAATTCCTCCTATGACGTCGTCGTGATCGGCGCGGGCGGCGCAGGCTTCTCGGCCGCGATTGAAGCGAAGAACGCCGGCGCCAGCGTCGTTCTTCTTGAAAAGATGCCTGCCGTCGGCGGCAACTCCCTCATTTCGGGCGCTGAAATGAATGCCGCGAAGAACTGGGTTCAGCCCGTTCTCGGCATCACGGACGATTCGCCCGAGCTTCACGCCAAGGACACGTACCTGGGCGGCGACAAGAAGGGCGACATGAAGGTGATCAACGTCATGACGCATCAGGCGCTTGACGCAGCCCTTTGGTGCCGCGACTACCTCGGCGTTCGCTTCGAGCCCGACAACCTCTTCTTCTTCGGCGGCCACAGCAGGAAGCGCGCGCTGATTCCGGTCGGCCACACCGGCACGGAATTCATTTCGAAGTTCCAGGCGAAGGCCGACGAGCTCGGCATCCCGGTCATCACCAACATGAAGGCCGAAGAGCTCATCAAGGATAAGGACGGCCGCGTTGTGGGCGTCAAGGCCACGATGGACGGCGCCGAATACACCTTCAATGCGAAGGGCGGCGTAGTTCTCGCCACGGGCGGCTTCGGCGCGAATCCGAAGATGGTCGAGCACTACAACCCGAAGATCGACTCGCGCTTCAAGACCACCGATGCGCCGGGCACCACGGGCGAAGCACTCTACATGGCCGAACGTGCGGGCGCTGAGCTCGTCAACATGCAGTACATCCAGACCTATCCGATCTGCGACCCGATTTCGGGCGTGATCGAACTGATCGCGGATGCCCGCTTTGACGGCGCCATTCTTCTCAATCAGGAAGGCAAGCGCTTCGTTGAAGAGCTCGAGCGCCGCGACGTGATCTCGAACGCCATCCTCTCGCAGACGGGCAACTACTGCTGGGTGCTCTGGAATGACAAGATCGGCTCGATCTCGAATACCGTCAAGGAACACCCGACGGAATACGATGCCTTCACGAAGCAGGGCATCATGACGACCTGCGACGATCTGAAGTGCATTTCCGACTTCACGAAGATCCCGTACGACGCGCTTAAAGGCACCGTCGACCGCGTCACCTCCATGGCCGGCAAGGGCAACGACAAGGACTTCCACCATCGCGCGGGTCTCGTCGACATGAGCCAGGGCAAGTACTACGTGATTAAGGCGGTCCCCTCGGTGCACCACACCATGGGCGGCGTCAGGATCAACGAGAAGGCCGAAGCCCTCACGGCTGAAGGCAAGGTGATTCCGGGCCTCTGGGCTGCGGGCGAAGTGACGGGCGTTACGCACGGCACGAACCGCCTGGGCGGCAACGCCTACACGGACATCATCGTCTTCGGCCGCATCGCCGGCAAGGCAGCTGCCGCTGCTGCGAAGTAATCGCGTTTAGAACGTAGTTCGACACGGTGGACGCAAAGTTCCGGTCTTTTCCTTTCTCTGCGTCCAATGCCCTACTGCAAAGTGACTGCCAATTGACCTCAAACCGGTTCCCGCTATGAGCTGGAACCGGTTATTCTTTTCGCCGTTCGCAAATTCCATCCATCGGGAAAGGTTGAAAACAGATGAGCACCACGCTTTCGGACAAAGGCCTCTGCACGAAGAAGCATATGCTCGAGTGCGCTGAAAAAATCATTCTCGAAGAGGGTATCGAGGCGCTCAGCATGGACAACGTCGGCAAAAAGTCCGGCATGAGCAAAGGCGCCGTGATGCATCACTTCAAAACGAAGCGCGACCTCATGGCGGCACTCATCGAAGCCTATGCCGAGCATCTCGACGAACATCTAAAGGCGGCCGAAGCCATGTTCGAGGGGGCGCCTGATGAAACCCTCATCCCGGGCTACATCCGGTGGTTCCAGGAATTCGACGCCGACAACAAGGGCTGGGCCAATATCGGCCTCTCCCTGCTCGTTCAAAAAGTCCACGACCCCGAACTTCTGAAGCCCGTAAAGGACTGGTACGCGAAAGTTCATGCGCGCATTGCGGCGCTCCCGCCCGAACGACGCGCCCGCACCTTCCTCGCGCTCATGGCGCTCGAAGGCTTTTTCTACACGCACAAGTTCGGCCTTGATCTCATGAGCGCAGAAGAGAAGGTGCCGGTCTACGAACTGCTCAAGGACCTGAGCGGGAGCAAGGCTCTATTGAAAAGCGCTAAAAGCGAATAATCGCTGATGCCTTCTGACCTTCTGTTATGCGGTCCTGGCATTAGATGTCATACTAACTTTCGCCACCCCTTCAACCTTTCATGGAGTGGCAAAACATGCGATATTCGCAGGAGTTCAAAGACAACGTCGTAGCGCGCCTGCTGAGCAAGGAGCTCAGCATCTCTGAAGCCGTGGAGCAGTACTCGATCGGCAAATCAACGATCTCGTACTGGCTCAGGATTGCCAGAGAGCAAGCAGGTTGCGGCACGCTGCCCAACAAAGGAAATCCCAAGCTCATGGCCAGCCTCAAGCTCCCTAAAGGAGTGACCTACCTTCA
>NZ_WEHX01000045.1 GCF_009183815.1 Sutterella seckii
TTCCAACCGTTCGGTGAGGCGTTCCGTACGGGTTTTGCGGGTTTTCCGGCGAAGACTGGTTCCAAGGTCTGAAAACGAAAGCTGTTCCATCAGAAGCCTATCGCAAATCTATTCATGATAGATATATTCTATCATATATTTGATATTTATGCAATTAATGCATTATCTTTCGATTTGCTCAGAGCATCCTCAGGTCTGCAGTGCATATGCTTCTCGCGGCATAGATGAATTGCAGGAAGTCCTGAGACTAGGACTTGCTCCGCGCCGAATGTGGTGCACTTTTAGTCCGCGCCAGCCACCCACCAGCGACCGGGAATTTGAGGAATCGACTTTTTTGCCCCCATTCAGCACGTGAACGATCGAAAAACGGCTTCAAAACAGCGTTTTTCCCGCGCTCACGCAAAAATTGACCGCCCGGAGGGCGGTCATGTCGCTCATCCTCCGAGAAGCTTCCTGATGGAAAGGAGCAGCGTCATCGCCGCCTCCTTCATCATGAGGTTTTCTTCAATGCGCTTCAGGGCCTCTTCCGCGCTCACGCATTCAAAGTGATCCACCTCCCCGTCAACGGGCTCCGGCATGAAGCCTTCGGGAAGAAGCGTCGCGTAGGCGTAGCTCACCTCATGCATCCACCCGCCGCGAACAGGCCGGGAAATATGATCGCAGGCGAGAAATTCCGCCTTCACCGGATCGCACGCCGTGAGGCCGGCCTCTTCCTGCGACTCCCGCGCGAGCGCTTCGAGAGGCGCTTCACCCGCCTGAATCATTCCCGCGGTGAGTCCGTCCCAGAGTCCGGGGCCGACGAGTTTTTTTATGCTCCTTTTTCCAAGGAGAAAAACGGGATCTCGCTCATCCCGGGGATTCCGGATGCGGCCTGCGAGGTGCACGGCCGAGGTCCGGGCGCCAAACGGCCGGTAGAGCGCGCGCTCGAGCGTGCCGACGGGAGCCGCCTCAGGCTTATCCAAAGGAACAAGGTCGAGCTTTTCGCCGCGCCAGCCCTGGCTCAGTCCCTTATCCCTCATTGCGAAGCCGAATTCTGTGAGGTCTCCGGAAGGGAGCGTGAGGCAGTTGAGCGAGAGGCTTGCGCCTTTCAACGCGCCGATTTTCTCTGCAAATTCCGGACGCGTGCGCCCGATGAGAGTCCCTTCCCAGAACACGGATACAAGTCCGGCATCCGACATGGAAAAGCCCGCCTTAAGCGCCTGATAGAGCGCTTCGAGGCGGGCTTTGAAGCCGGATGCCTGGGGAAGCGTGAAAGCGTCCCCGGCATCAGATTTCATCATTTCAGGCGATTAACCCTTGAAGTTTTCCGGGCGCATATGCGGGAAGAGGAGCACGTCGCGGATGGTCGGCGCGTCCGTGAGGAGCATCATGAAGCGGTCGATGCCGATGCCGCAGCCCGCGGTCGGGGGAAGACCGTACTCGAGCGCGCGGATGTAGTCGGCGTCGTAGTACATGGCTTCGTCGTCGCCGTGGCTCTTCTTGTCGGCCTGGGCCTTAAAGCGCCGGGCTTGATCGTCCGGGTCGTTCAGTTCCGAGAAGCCGTTGGCGGTTTCACGGCCGGCGATGTAGAGCTCGAAGCGCTCGGTGATTTCCGGATCCGCATCCGACGCACGCGCAAGGGGCGAAATCTCAACCGGATAGTCGATGATGAAGGTGGGCTCGATCAGCTTCGATTCGGCCGTTTCTTCAAAGAGCGCCATCTGAAGGGCGCCCAAACCCGCGTCGACCGGGATTTCGCCGCCGAGGCGCTTCAGCTCCCCGCGGATGAATTCGGGGTTGTTGAGCTCTTCGTCGGTGTAGTCCGGAGCGAACTTCTTGATTGCCTGAAGCGGCGTGAGGCGATGGAAGGGCTTCGAGAGGTCGATCGTGTGGCCCTGGTACTGAAGGACCGCGGAACCCGTGGCTTCCTTCGCAACCGTGCGCAGGAGGTTTTCCGTGAAGTCCATCTGATCACGGTACGTCCAGTACGTGCAGTAGAACTCCATCATCGTGAATTCGGGGTTGTGACGGACCGAGACGCCTTCGTTGCGGAAGTTGCGGTTGATTTCGAAGACGCGTTCAAAGCCGCCCACGACGAGGCGCTTCAGGTAAAGCTCCGGCGCGATGCGCAGGTACATGTCCATGTCGAGCGCATTGTGGTGCGTGATGAAGGGCTTCGCATTGGCGCCGCCCGGGATCGGGTGGAGCATCGGCGTTTCGACTTCGAGGAACCGGTGGTCGAGCATGTACTGGCGGATCGCGGCGATCGCCTTCGAGCGCGTGAGGAAGCGCTTTCTCGAATCCTCATTCATGATGAGGTCGACGTAGCGCTGGCGGTAGCAGAGCTCGGTGTCCTGAAGGCCCTTGTGCTTGTCGGGGAGCGGACGGATGCTCTTCGTCATGAGACGAACTTCCTTCGCGCGGATGGCGAGGTCGCCCGCACGGGTCCTGAAGAGCGTGCCGCGGCAGGCGACGATGTCCCCGAGGTCAAAGGTCTTGAAGGCGGCGTAGGCGTCTTCGCCCACTTCGTTCATCTGAACGAAGTACTGCATGTCGCCCGTAAAGTCGCGGACGGTGCAGAAGGAGGCCTTGCCCATGATGCGCTTCAGCATCACGCGGCCCGAGCAGGCAACCTGAGGCGCGAGCTTCTCGAGTTCCTCGGAGCTCATTTCGCCGTACTTCTCGCGCAGGTCGCCGAAGAGGTCGGTGCGCACGAAGTCGTTGGGATAGGCCACGCCCGTTTCACGCAGGTGCGCGAGCTTCGCGCGGCGTTCGGCGATGATGTGGTTCTCCTCGGCTGCGGCTTCCTGCGCCGTCTGGATTTCATTTTCAGCCATTTGAATTTCCTTCTGAAAGGCTTGATGTGCCTCGTCTAAAGAGGCGCGGTTCTCCCTCGCGCCTTCCTTTCTTAGGCTTTCAGGTTTAAAGCGATTACTCAGCAGCGGGGAGACCGCCCACGCCGTTCTTGAGGCTCGCCTCGATGAACTGGTCAAGATCGCCGTCAAGTACGGCGCCGGTGTTGCCCGTTTCGACGCCCGTGCGCAGGTCCTTCACGCGGGACTGGTCGAGCACGTAGCTGCGGATCTGGTGGCCCCAGCCGATGTCGGACTTCTGCTCCTCGAGCTTCGTCTGCGCTTCCATGCGCTTTCTCATCTCGAGTTCGTAGAGCTTGGCTTTGAGCTGCTGCATCGCCTTCTCGCGATTGCGGTGCTGCGAGCGGTCGTCCTGGCAGATCGTGATGATGCCGGTCGGGATGTGGTGGATTCGAACAGCCGATTCCGTCTTCTGAATGTGCTGGCCGCCCGCGCCCGACGCGCGGAAGACGTCGATCGAGAGGTCGGCCGGATTGATCTCGATATCGATCGAGTCGTCGACTTCCGGATAAACGTAGACCGAGCAGAAGGAGGTGTGGCGGCGGGCGTTGGCGTCAAAGGGGCTCTTGCGCACAAGACGGTGAATGCCCGTTTCCGTGCGCAGCGTCCCGTAGGCCCATTCGCCTTCGATGAAGAGCGTCGCCGACTTGATGCCCGCGACTTCGCCCGCGGACTCTTCCTCGAGCGTCACCTTGAAGCCCTTTCGTTCGGCATAGCGCATGTACATGCGCTCGATCATGCTCGCCCAGTCCTGGGCTTCCGTGCCGCCCGCACCTGCCTGAATTTCGAGGTAGCAGTTGGCCGAGTCCATCGGCTGGTTGAACATGCGCTTGAATTCAAGCTGACCGACCTCTTCGGCGTAGCCGTCAACATCGGCGCCGATCGCTTCGACGGCGTCCCAGTCTTCGTCGGCCATCGAAAGTTCAAAGAGTTCCTTCGCGTCCGCAAGTCCCGCGGTGAGCCGTTCGAAGCTGCCGACGATGTCGTCGAGCATCTTCTTTTCCTTGCTCACTTCCTGGGCGTGCTTGGGATCGTTCCAGAGGTCGGGATTCTCAATCTCGCGATTGACTTCTTCGAGTCGTCGTGCCTTGCGGTCGACGTCAAAGATACCTCCGAAGTTCAGCGAGCCTGCGGCCCAGATCTTCGATGAGGGATTCAATCTGATTGATGCGTTCAGCTTCCATTTTGAGTCCTGTTGATGCGCTCCCCAGATCCGCTGGTAAATAGAGGGTCTCCGGTCCCAAAAGATCCGGATAAATCCCGTGGGGGAGCTGACGGGCCGCGCTGATAGAGGCTCAAAGCCCTAGCGGCAGCCCGAAGTGAAAACATGAAACTTGGAATTATAAGCGGAATGGGGAGAGCGCCTGAAGCGCTCTCCCCTAGAAAAAAGCAGGAAAAAGAAGAAGCCGGAAGCGTTTTCTGCGGGAACCGGACGGATTATTCCGCCGCTTCCGCAACAAGCTGCACCGTGCGGCGTCCCCGGTACTCGTTGATGGCGGGCCGGTAGGCGATCTTTGCCTGCATGGGCAGGGGCTCCCGATGGCGGAAGAAGATGCCTTCAAAGCGCTGGCCGCCAAGCCCGAGCTGGAGTTTTAAGTGCGCGTCCTTGAGAAGCGTCTGGTTGAGAACCGTGAATTCGTTCGCAAAAAGCGGCGCTTCAAATCCCTGGCCCCAGATCTGGCGGTCGATTTCCGTGCAGAGGTTCTCCGTGATTTCGTCGGGCGCAAGTCCTCCGTCGGTGAGCACGACGCGCTCAAAAACCGAGGCGTCGCAGTGCGTGCGCACGACCTCTTCAAAGGCTTCCTGAAATTCCTTGAGGCTCTCCGGCCGGATGGAAAGACCCGCCGCCATGGCGTGGCCGCCGAAGCGGATGACGACGCCGGGCAGGGCCTTGGAGACCAGGTCGATCATGTCGCGCAGGTGAATGCCGGGGATCGAACGGCCGGAGCCCTTCAGCTCATGGTTTTCCGTGGGCGCGAAAGCAATCACCGGGCGGTGGATCCGTTCCTTGAGGCGTGCGGCTACAAGACCAACGACGCCCTCGTTGAAGTCGGGGTTGTAGAGGGAAAAGGTCGCCCGGTGGTCGAGGTCGACCGCTTCGAGCGCCGCTTCCGCAGCCTGCTGCATCTCACCCTCGAGCTCGCGCCTTTCGGCGTTGATGGAATTGAGGTTGTCCGCGAAGGCAAGCGCCCGCGACGGATCGTCGGAAAGGAGACACTCGATGCCGCTTTCCATGGTGCCCAGGCGCCCGGCCGCATTGATCCTCGGAGCGACGGCAAAGCCGAAGTCCCGCACGCCCGCCGTATGGGTGTCTTTTCCGGCAATCGCGAAGAGCGCCTCGAGACCCGCGTGGGTGCGCCCTGACCGGATTCTTCTTAAGCCTTGGGACACCAGAATGCGGTTGTTTTTGTCGAGCTTCACGACGTCGGCGACGGTGCCCAGGGCAACGAAGTCGACGAGCTGGTCGAGCCTCGGCTGGGTCTTTGCGTCATAGACGCCCCGCTCGCGCAGAAGCGCCCGGAGGGCCAGAAGGACGTAGTAGATGACGCCCACGCCCGCGAGGTTCTTCGATGGGAAAACCGAATCCGCGCGGTTGGGATTGACGATCGAAACGGCGCGCGGAAGTTCGGGGCCGGGCAGATGGTGGTCGGTCACAATCACGTCGATCCCGAGTTCCCGGGCGCGGTCGACCGCCGGAACGGACGAAATGCCGTTGTCGACCGTAACGATGAGAGACGGCTTCGGGTCGCGCGCGGCCACGATGTCGACCACGTTCGGGGTGAGGCCGTAGCCGTGCACCACGCGGTCGGGAACAAAGTAGGAGGCGCTGATGCCGAGCATCTGGAAGCCCCGCAGCCCCACCGTGCAGGCGGTCGCCCCGTCGCAGTCGTAGTCGGCGACGATTGTGACGTGCTCGCCCTTCTCGCGGGCCGCGGCAAGCCTTTCAGCCGCTTCTCTGGTGCCTTCGAGCATGGCGGGCGGAATCATCCCCTGCCATTCCTGCTCGAGGTCCGAGGCTTCGCTGATGCCGCGGGCGGCGAGCGCCCGGGCAATGGGCGGGAGGAACCCCGCGCGCGCGAGTCTTTCGGCCGCATGGGGATCGTAGGTACGGGAAAGAATGCGTGTCATGCTGCGTCCTCCCCGTTCATTCCGGAAGCTTTGGGTTCAGAGTCCAAAAGCCAGTTTTCCGGAGAAACGACGTTTTTGCGCTTCAGGAACCCGAGCGCGCCCCTTTTTTCAGGGACGAGCGTTGCGGAGGTTCCGTGCCCGAAGGCGACGATGACGTTTTCCGTCAGGCGCGCGGGCTTCTCTTGGCCGACCCAATGTTCGAGCTTGTCGAGGAGCCCCGGCATGCGCTTAATCCAGGCATTCCAGTCGTGCCTCATCCACGCGTCGTAGAGGTCGTCGATCACGAGAATGCGGTCGCCCTCGGGAGCTTCGGGCCATTTCGTCTTTTTACCGAGCGTCCCGAGGTATGCCTTCGGAATCCCGGCGTCCTCAGCCCAGGCGAGCGCCGTTCGGTCGTTTGTCAAGACGGAGCGGAAGGTCGAGGGAGGAAAAACGGGAGCAGAGCGCCCGCCGCCCGAGAGCCAGAGGCCCTGGATGTCTTGGGTTTCTGCCGGCAAGGCTTCACGAAGAGCGCCTTCGATCCTGTGAAGGAGCTCATTCACGCGCTCTTTGTCGGCGCCGTCGGCAAGATGCGGGAGGTGAGCGATATGCGTTTCCTCCATGCCGCAGAGGTCCTCGAAGGGGCGCGCTGAATAGTCAAGCCCCTCGCGCGTCGCGGTATAGAACGATTTCCCGGAAATCATGAGGCGCATGCCGGATTCCGCAAGAACCGGGGCCGCCGCGCAGGCGGCGCGGGGAAGCGCGTCGTCCGCAAATTCAAAGCGCGCGAGGCGCCCCGAAGGGTCCTTCGTCCAGAAGTCGATCGACCAGAATTCCTGATCGAGCCGCGGCCCGTGCTCCGCCATCCAGGCATAAGGGGCGATGACGGGCGCGCCCGTCCGGTGCGTGAGCACTTTCCAGAGCCACGCGCGGTGGGGCGAATATTCGTGAAGAGGCTCCGAGAGCCGCTGAATGCCGGGCGGTTCGCGCCCGGTCCCGAGCGCCGTGAGCCGCGTGCGGTCCGCGTCCGTTAGGGACGCAAGAACCTCACGGGCGCATCCCTGAGGAAGACGCGCGCCGGGAAGGAGATAAAAGGCAGTTGTCATAATGGAAGGCATTGTAGCCGCCCGCACGCGAGACGCTCTTTGCCTGCGGGGTCTTCTCCCATGGGAAGACCCTTCGAAAGCGAAGCCCCGGGATCATGCGCCGGCGGCATTTCCGCTTTCGAGGAGTGCGGCTCAGCTCAAATGCTTTCCTTCCTCATGAAGTCTAGGAAAAACAATTTGTTGCGGAATTCTTTTTCTTCTTCCCCCCGCGCTTTCCTCATGATGCGGCCGCTAGAATGAGCGCCTAGACGACAAATACCAGAAAGGAACTCCCGCTTTCGGAAACGATCCGGAGAGAGGTTTTTTGTGCAGACGCCATTTGAATTCATGATTGGCCTCACTTATACGAGGCAGGGCAGAAAGGGCCGCCGCCGGGACGGCTTCATGTCCTTTATTTCAGGCATTTCCGTCGCTTCGATTGCTTTGGGCGTTGCCGCCCTCATCATCGTGCTCTCGGTGATGAACGGCTTTCAGAAAGAGGTCCGCGACCGGATGCTTTCCGTGATTCCCCATATCGAGGTGACGGCTGTTCCGGGGCCGCTCAGGGACGCTGACGGGCTCGCGAGGAAGCTTGAAGCCCGGAGCGACATTCTTGCCGCCGCGCCCTACGTGCAGGGGCAGGGACTCTTGAATTCGGGTTCTGTCGTCCGGGGCGCGCTCGTCAAGGGGGTCGACCCCGCGAAGGAACCGGGCGTGAGCGAAATGTCGGAGAACATTTCCGGGGGCGCGGAACTGAAGGACTTGACGCCCAGGAGCTTCGGCGTCATTCTCGGGCGCGACCTTGCCAGAGCGCTCGGCGTGCGCACGGGCGACAAGGTGGCCCTCATCGTGCCCGAAGGGAACATGACCCCGGCGGGACTCATGCCGAGAATGCGGCAGTTGACGGTCCTCGGGTACCTTTCTTCGGGCCACTATGAATACGACAGCACCATGGCGCTTCTCAACATCGAGGACGCCGCGGCGATCTTCCGCACCGGGGGCCCTCAGGGGCTGCGGCTTCGCACGGCCGACATGAATAAGGCGCCCGAGATCGCGCGGTCGGTGGCTCAGATGCTTCCGGCAGGCGTCTACGCTTCCGACTGGTCGCGGCAGAACCGCACGTGGTTTGCGGCCGTGCAGGTTGAAAAGCGCATGATGGGGATCATTCTCTTCCTCATCGTCCTTGTCGGCGCCTTCGGGCTTGTTTCGGCCCTCGTCATGACGGTGAAGGAAAAGCAGGCCGACATCGCGATTCTGAGAACGCTCGGGGCATCGCGCTCCTCCATCCTTGCAATCTTCATGATTCAGGGGACGATCGTCGGGATCGTGGGCGTTGTTGCCGGCGTTGCCGTGGGGCTTCTCGTTGCCTACAACGTCGGCTCCATCGTGAGCTTCATCGAGGGCCTCATGGGGGTCGAATTCCTCCCGAGAGAGATCTACTTCATCAGCTCGATGCCCTCCGACCCGAGGCTCTCCGACATCATTCCGATTTCGGTCTTCTCCTTCCTTCTGTCCCTTGTCGCCACGCTCTATCCGAGCTGGCGCGCGGCAAGGCTTCACCCTGCGGAGGCGCTCCGTTATGAATAACGCGAATGAACCGGTTCTCTCGGCGGCGCACGTCGCCAAGGCTTACCGCGACGGCGCGGCGGCCGTGCCGGTATTGAAGGACGTCAACCTCGCCGTGATGCCGGGCGAAACCGTGGCGATTCTCGGCGCCTCAGGCTCCGGGAAGTCGACGCTCCTTCATATCCTGGGCGGTTTGGATGCTCTCGACGCGGGCGAAGTTTCGATCGCGGGCGAAAAGCTTTCCGGGCTCTCGGAGTCCGAACGCGGGCGCCTGAGAAACCGGCGCCTCGGCTTCGTCTATCAGTTCCACCACCTGCTTCCCGAGTTCACGGCGCTCGACAATGCGGCGATGCCGCTCTTCATCCGCCGGATGAACCGGACGGAAGCGCGCGCGAAGGCTAGGGCCTCGCTCGAAGCCGTGGGGCTCGGGCACAGGCTCGATCACCTTCCGTCGCAGCTCTCCGGGGGCGAACGTCAGCGTGTGGCCATTGCCCGTGCGCTCATTACGGAACCCGCCTGCATCCTCGCCGACGAACCCACGGGGAATCTGGATGAGGAAACGGCCGAACAGGTTTTTGAGTCGCTTCTGAAGCTCGCGCACGAAAAGGGCGCGGCGATCGTCATCGTCACGCACGACCGCGATCTCGCGCGTCTTTGCGACCGCGTCGTAAAGCTCGCCGACGGCGCAATCGAACCGGTCGAAAAGAAGTTCTAAAGCGTGAGGCTGCCATGGGCTTCATCGATACGCACTCGCACCTCTGGGTTCCGAGGCTGAGGGAGCGCCTCCCGGAACTCCTTTCCGACGCCCGGCGCGCCGGCGTTGAAAACATGCTCCTCTGCGCCGGCGGGCCCTCGAACTGGGATCTCACCCGCGAGGTTGCCTGCGAAGCAGGGCTGGGCTACCTGCTCGGCATCCATCCGCTTGCGCTCGACGAAGTGGGCGAGGGAACGCTCGAAAAACTACGCGACGAGGTGGCGAAGCGGATGACGGATCCCCACTTCATCGGCATCGGCGAAGTGGGCTTGGACGGCTTTGTGCCCGGGATCGATCAGGCGCTCGCAAAGGAAGTCTTCCTCGCGGAACTCCGGATAGCCCGGGATTTTTCGCTGCCGCTCTCGATTCACGTGAGAAGAAGCGGGTCGCAGACGATGGGGGCGCTCAGGCGCCTGCCCCCTCCCGGAGGGGCGGTTCATGCCTTCAACGGCTCTGACGTTGAGCGGGACACTTTCCTTGGGTTCGCCCTGCGGCTCGGGTTCGGGGGCGCTGCCACTTATGCAGGGAGCAAGCGCATTCGCCGGCATCTCGCGGAACTCCCCGACGGGGCCTGGCTCCTTGAAACCGATGCGCCCGACATGCCGGGATCGAAGCGGCGCGACGCGCATGAGAAGGAAGGCTTGTCTCTCGCCACAGAACCCGCGGACATTCTCGAAGCCGCAAAGGCTGCCGCCCAACTCCGGGGCATCACAGTCGGGGAAGTTGCGAAGGTTTCGCGCGACGCCGCTATTGCGGCCTTCCCGCGGCTTCCCGGACTTCTTGCTTTGCCCGATGCGTTCGCAAAGAGATTCGGCTCCTCTCAATTAGACTAAGGCGATTCTTGAGGGCATTCAGCCCAGCCGGCGGCATGCCCGACGTAAACTAATTGAATTGCATTAATTGCACATACCCCTGAGGAGCGCGCTTCTTTGACGGCGCGACTCCGATCCCCGGCCAGGATTCACTTTCGGCCCCATGAGGAGATTCCCCGTGACAGAAGCAAATATGGACCGCGTTCTCGTCGGCGTTTTCGGCCTTGACCGTCCCGGCATCGTATCCGCAGTGTCCTCCGTGATTACGCGCCACGGCGCAAACCTCGAGCAGGTGAGTCAGGTTACCCTTCACGGGCAGTTCGCCCTGATGTGCGTGGTGCAGAAGCCCGTCGACCTCGACAAGTCCGTGATTGAGAACGATCTGAACGAAGAGGTCCGCCGCCGCAAGCTTAAGCAGGCCGTGCTCGTCCTCGACTTCGTGGAGCCCACGGAAAACCTCGAAGGCGAACCCTATGTGATCAGCATCTGGGGGCCGGACAGAAACGACATCATTACGACGTTCTCCCGCATTCTCGCCGAACAGAAGATCAACATTGAGAGCCTGCGCGCCTTCCCGATCGAGGCCGGCATGTCGCTTCAGGTCTTTGAAGCTCAGATTCCGCTCGAGGTCGACCGCCGGGCGCTTCACCGCACGCTCATCGACCGTGCGGGCGCGATGGGGCTTCGCTGCAACCTCCAGCACCGCGATATTTTCGAAGCCATTCACCGCGTGAAGGTGGACTGATCTGCCTCTCGATCCAACATACCTGAATTCTTAGGAAACCAAAAAATGCTGACAGACCGCGAGGTACTTTCCACCATCAACATGCTCCGCTCGGAGCACCTCGACGTGCGCACCGTCACGATGGGTATCAACCTCTTCGACTGTGTTTCGTCCGACTTCGACAGCTTTGCCTACAAGGTCCGCGCCAAGATTTCGCGCTATGCCTCGAAGCTCGTTGAAACCTGCGATCTCGTGGGCGACCGCTACGGGATACCCGTCGTCAATAAGCGCATTTCCGTCTCGCCCATCGGGACCGTGGGCGCCGCGTTCTCCCGCGACGAAATGGTTGCCGCCTGCCGCGTGCTCGACGAGGCCGCGAAGGAAGTGGGCGTCGACTTCATCGGCGGCTTCGGCGCCCTCGTTGAAAAGGGCATGACCCCGGGCGAAAAGAACCTGATCGATGCGCTCCCCGAGGCGCTCGCAACCACGGACCGCATCTGCTCCTCGATCAATGTGGGGTCGACCAAGGCCGGCATCAACATGGATGCCGTGCGCCTCATGGGCGAACGCATTCTCGACGTGGCGCATGCGACGAAGGACCGCGACGCGATCGGCTGCGCAAAGCTCGTTGTCTTCTGCAATATTCCGCAGGACGTACCCTTCATGGCTGGCGCTTATCTCGGCGTCGGCGAACCCGACGTCGTGATCGACGTGGGCGTTTCGGGCCCGGGCGTCGTCAAGAAGGCGCTTGACCGCGCCGTGAAGGCAAAGGGCGAGTACCTCACGATCACGGACGCCGCGGAAGTCATCAAGCACACCGCCTACAAGGTGACGCGCGTGGGCGAAATTATCGGCAACGAAGTCGCCAAGCGCCTGAACCTCCCCTTCGGCGTCGCAGACCTCTCGCTTGCTCCCACGCCGGCCGTGGGCGACAGCGTGGGCGAAATCTTCCAGTCGCTCGGCCTCTCCTCCATCGGCGCTCCCGGCACGACCGCGATTCTCGCGATGCTGAACGACCAGGTGAAGAAGGGCGGCGTGTTTGCCTCCTCGCACGTGGGCGGGCTCTCAGGCGCCTTCATTCCGGTCTCGGAAGACAGCGCCATTGAGGCGGCTGCACGCTCGGGCGCCCTGACGCTTGAAAAGCTCGAAGCCATGACCTCCGTCTGCTCCGTGGGTCTCGACATGATCGCGATTCCGGGCGATACGCCGGCTTCGACCATCTCGGGCATGATCGCCGACGAAGCGGCGATCGGCATGATCAACGGCAAGACTACGGCGGTCCGCGTGATTCCGGTTCCGGGAAAGACCGTGGGCGACGTTGCGGTCTTCGGCGGCCTCCTGGGTGAAGCGAGCATCATCCGCGTGCCGGGGGGCGACGCTTCCGGCTTCGTGAAGCTGGGCGGCCGCATCCCCGCTCCGATTCACAGCCTGAGGAACTAAGTTCCCTTTCTGCGTGTTTTTTTAGCCCCGGGCGCTTCGGCGTATCGGGGCTTTGTTTTCAATGAAATGTATTACGTTATCAAATAACCAAAATACGGGAGGGTGATTAGGGGTTAATACCACACATGAAATGTTTACGGATCAGCAAAATGCATCGTTCGTCTGCTTCGTCCAGAGCGAAGCGCCAACTGACCACGATGACTAAGATCCATGACGAACGCTCAGACACGAACGCTCGCCCGGATGGCAATGAGCGACCCCTCGCGAGCCACCGCGGCCGCAAATTTGCCTTCACTCCTTGCTGCCGAAGGGGCGGGGGGCCTGAAGGATCAGCAATCCTCTCCTTCACGCAGCTTCCGATTTCGGCTCAGGCCGCTAGCAGCGGCATGCTTCAGCATCGCAATGCTTCCTCTATCTGGGGTTCAGGCTGACACCACGGAGGATGAATGGACTTCAGAACGGCTTGTCGCCGGAGAGGAGGTCTGGGGACCAGGGGATTTCTTTGAGCTCAATCGGCTCGAAATCGCTTCGAGCGGGAATCTCAGGATCGAGGAGCGTTCTGGAAGCATCGGCGAAATTGCTGTTGCAGGAGGAGCGCTGACGTTGGGTGAATGGGCGTACAGCTTTGCGGGGAGCACGGAGATTTCCGACCGAGGCCGCCTTCGGCTCGAAGGTCAGTCTCAGATGGAAATTGAGAACCTCAGCCTCAGTGAAGGCGTACTGGAACTCAGGGAGAATTCAGAGATCAATGGCATTCCAGGCGAAGACGGCTCAACCGGAGGCGTGATCCACCTTGGCGAGGCAGGAAGGATTTCCGTGGAAGGAAATTCGATGATCAATATGGGCATGGTTCGGTCGGAAGGCGGCACGATCGAGATTCGGGCGACGCCATGGATCGAGGAAGGCTTTGATTCTGATACCGGCGAGTCTATCGAGACCGTCCATCAGGGCGGTCTCTTCAATGCAGAAGTCTTTCACGCCGCGAAGGGGACGACCCGGGTAATTCTCGGGGGCGGCGACATTCCGGATAACCTGCAAGCTTCCGTTTTCGGCTCCGCCCGCTTTCGCGTGGGGGACCTTCTGATTGATCCGGATGCGGCGATGAGAATCGAGCTCCTCAAGGGCGGCCGGTTCATCGTCGGACCGAATGAGTGGAGCAATGCGGATCAGCTTGCCCATACCGCGCATCCTGATGCCGGAACGCTCGTCATTGGGACAGATTTTCTCCTTGCCGGCAACGTCGCCATTCAGGTGGGTGAAGTCGATGAAGGGCGAGCCGGCAGCCTGAGCCAGAACCTTCTCGTCGCCCGCGACGGCGTCATTGAGCTCGACGGCCCGAACGCAAAACTGACTACTGGCGAAGGGACCTGGACCCACTTTGAGCTGGGCTCGATTCTCTGGATTTTCCCCGAAGCCGTGCCAGAGGTGCCGGATGAGGCGCCTGATGAAAAACCGGACGATCCGGCTGGCGACGGTTCCGCTAGCGTTCCAGATGGGAATGATGCGGAAGAAATCCCGCGCGAACCCCTGATCGCGGACCGCGACGCGGTGGAGAGCCTCGACTTTTCGAAAGGCAAGGTGACGGGGCTCGAAAATCTCACGGTGTATGTGGGGACTCAAGCGGAAACGGGAGACCTCTATTACGGCGCCGACGGGAAGCTCCATATTCTCATTCAGCCGCCCGCCTTCGAAGGTCCGCTCGCAAACCTCACTCAGGCCGTGTGGCTGAAGAGAAAGGACGTTTTCACGCCCCAGTATTTCCGAAAGCTCTTTCTCTATACGGAACCTGAGGCAACGGCTGCGAACCTCGTGCGCGTTGCCGGCTCCACGGCGGCGATCGGCACCCGCGAGCGGATGACGGCCGACATGACGATGCTTTCGGGGAACCTTTCCGATGTTGTTCGGACGCTTGAACTCGCAGGGCGCGTGCCGGTGCCCGTGGAAGAGGATTCCATTCTGCGGAAGATTCCGGAGGTGATGACTTCAATCCCCGTCATGGTGGACGCGTCGGGAGGAAGAAGCCGGACGTCAGTTCCGATTCCGGACCTTGGGCTCAACCAGACAGTGACGAGCGACGACACAACCATTCGCGGCGCTTTTGTTCTCGGGAAAGGCGATATCCGATTCGGGCTCTACGGCGCCTTTACGGAGTCGGACTTTAATCGCCATGCGGAAGAGTCCAGGCTTCCGCTCACCGGTTCTTCCGAACGCGCGCTCGTTTCGCTCTTTGCGTACGTGCCGGTTGAGAAAAAGCGGGTGACGATGGATCTCACCTGGTCCGAGGCCGCTGACAAGGTGCGTGTGCCGTCTGCGGGTGAATTTCTGCATGCGGAGGGCGTAAAGCGCTCGCTCTGGAGCTTCGGCCTCATGACGGAATGCCCGCTTTTTGGGGATTTGGGGAGCACCCGCGTTGACTGGACGGTGACGGGACTATCCGGAGCGCGAGTCTGGAAATGGGGCGATGCGGAGGCACTTTGGCAGGCGGAATCGGGAGATGTTCTCAAAACCCGGGAGTCGGGCGGTTATGCCGTGTCTGCGACCCTGGGAGGCCGCATTGCGGGCGGCATCAACTTTGCGGCTAAAGGCATCTTTGAAGAGTGGCTGCCGCGGCGAATCGACGGGTCGCTCAACGCTGCGGTGCATGGGCTGACTTCCGATTCGGCTTCGATGACGGTGACCGTGCCGGGAATTGAAGGGGCCAGAGGGGCGCTTGCGGTGGCGGACCTGCCGAAATTCCAGATGTCGGCCGATGCGAAGCTCGGAATCCAGTTTCCGCAAACGCGGATTGAGCTGACCGGATCCGTCATGAAGGCGGGGTCGAAGCATCGTGCGCACTCTGTGGGCGCCCGGCTTTCGTGGGTCTTCAATGAGGTTTGAGGGTCTAATGCGGTCACGATTCAACTGACACCCAGCAGCTTGAGGAATCGCTGATCGCGTTTGGTTGTTTCCGTGGTCCATTTGGAAGCCTGTCATTACCTGTCGTGGCAACGTGGTCGACGCAACGGAACCAATCAAGAATTTGAATCAGAGAGTGCTGATCGAGCCAGGCCCCAACTAAGGTTTCGTGAGGTCTTTCGACGACTTTTAGGTTAGACGACTTTTAGGTTTTGAAGAAAGCAAGTCGCAGGAGCACCTCCGACGCGGATGAAAAGTGCACCAGTCCATGCGGCACAGATCCCGGAACCTTGCGGTCCCGAAATTCTTTTTGATCTGTCGCCCCCCTGGGTCCGGGATCCAGCGGGCCGCCGCCACTAGGGCGCCCCATCTCACCGGCAGGCATTCAGCCGCAGACTTCGGGCTCAGAAACGATTCCGTAAGCAAATGCGATCGAAAAGATTGCGTGTGCCTCTTTCCTGCTACTCCTTTCTTAGAATAGGAATACTCGGAGGAGAATTCATCCGGCAGCAGAAGCCGCGATATCTCCTCAAAAGACTGCAAGAGAAGAACAAAGAGTAGAAAACACACGAGGAGATAGCCAACATGGAAACGACGGAGAATCGTCCTGTCGCTGATCCCGAACTTGCGAAGAGCCTTGTGGAGCCGCTCTACAGCGGCCGCACGCTCTCGACGGGTGAACCTGTTCTCGCGCACGCCGAAGGCGTCGCCAAAATCCTTGTCGGCATCCGCAACGATCCGGAGCTTCTGGCTGCGGCGTACCTCTACAGCGTTCCGAAGTTCGTTGCCAACTCCGAAGACTGGATTACGAAGAGCTTCGGAAGCACCGTTGCCGGGCTTGTTGCAGAGTTGAGCAAAATGAACGACCTCTCGAAGCGCGCTCGCTCGGAAAGCAAGGAAGCGAGCGCCGCCGTGCAGCCTGAGGCTCTTCGTCGCATGTTCCTCGCAATGTGTCAGGACCTGCGCGTGGTGCTCCTCAAGCTCGCGAGCCGCCTCCAGACGCTTCGGTGGTTTGCGACGTCCGGAGCGGAGGGCGCGAAGGAGTTCGGTGCGGAAACGCTCGCGATTTATGCGCCGCTTGCCAATCGTCTCGGCATCTGGCAGATCAAGTGGGAGCTCGAGGACCTGTCGCTGCGCTTCACGCGTCCCGAGGAATACCGCGAGATCGCGAACGAACTCGACGAATCCCGAGAGGAACGTCTCGAATTCATGCAGCACGCGGTCGAAAAGGTGAGGGCGCTCCTCAAGGCTCACGGCATTGAGGCTGATATCTCCGGGCGTCCGAAGCACATCTATTCGATCTGGAAGAAGATGCAGAGAAAGCACCTGCGCTTCGACCAGCTCTTCGACGTGAGGGCGCTTCGCATCATCGTGGGCACGGTCGAGCAGTGCTACGAAGTGCTCTCCATCGTGCAGGAAAACTTCACGATTCTCTCGAAGGAATACGACGACTACATCGCGAACCCGAAGCCGAACGGCTACCAGTCGCTTCATACGGTCGTGACCGACAAGGCGGGCCGCCCCATCGAAATCCAGATCCGCACGCGCGCGATGCATGAGTTTGCGGAATTGGGCGTTGCGGCGCACTGGCGCTATAAGGAAGCCGGAAATTCGAACGGCGCTTCGATTGCCGAGGAGCAGCGCGTTGCGTGGCTCCGCCAGCTCCTCGCCTGGCGTTCTGATATGGGCTCGGACCCCCACAAGGATGCGCATGCGGTGGAGGACGATCACGTCTACTGCCTCACGCCCCAGGGGCGCGTGGTGGAGCTGCCTGCTGGCGCGACACCCGTCGACTTTGCTTACCTCGTTCATACGCAGCTCGGCCACCGTTGCCGCGGCGCGCGCGTGGACGGCGCCATGGTGCCGCTCAATACGAAGCTGAAGACCGGTCAGACGGTGGAGATCATTGCCGGTAAGACCGGGCAGCCCTCGCGCGATTGGCTCAATCCCGAGCTCGGATACACAGCAAGCCCCCGCACCCGCAACAAGGTCCGTCAGTGGTTCAACGCCCAGCAGCTCGCACAGCTTCTGCAGGAAGGGCGCGAAAGGCTCGACAAGGAACTTGCGCGCCTCGGCAAAACCGCCGTGAAGCTCGACGACCTCGCGAAGCGTTTGGGCTTTGATTCCGTCGACGACCTCTGCATTGCGTTCGCCCGCGAGGAAATTACGCTCACCGCCCTCGCGCAGGCCGTGCAGCCCCCGAAGGAAGAGGCGCCGAAGGAGCCTGAACTTGTCGTACGGCAGGAGTCTGCTCCTTCCAAGAAGGGGAAGGTCCTTGTCGTCGGCATGGATTCGCTCCTCACGCAGCTCGCCCGGTGCTGCCACCCGGTGCCGCCCGACGAAATCGTGGGCTACGTCACCCGCGGAAGAGGCGTGACGATTCACCGCGCCGACTGCCCGAATCTCAGAAACATGGTCGAGCAGGATCATGATCGACTGATTGAGGTGAGCTGGGGCGGCGGCATTGCCGAGTCGATCTACCCGGCAGACCTTCTCATCGTTGCGCAGGACCGTCCCGGCCTCATGAAGGACGTCTCCGAAGTCTTCCAGCGCGAGAAGGTTCATATCACGGGCATCAACTCGCAGTTCGTGAAGGGCGACCAGCACATGCGCTTTGCGGTCGAAGTGAAGGGCGGAGACGCCATGAAGATGGTTCTCGCGAGCCTCAGGCAGGTGCCGGGAGTGCTTTCGGCTCGCCGCGTTTGAGGGGGTGTCTAAGCCGGGTGATTGCTGCCCGGCGAGCGGGACACCAAACAGCAGCCCCATCGCATCCGCGGTGGGCTGCTTCATTTGATGCAGCGTTCTGAAGAGAATCCTATATCTTTTTTATTCATAGAAAACAATGAGAAATGGAAGTCTGAGAGGTGTGAAGAATAAATTTCAGAAAGATTTTTCGCGCCCTCTTGCTTTTTGGCAAAATCTATATATAATTTGCACCTCACGTTGCTCGTGAAGCTCTATCAGGCACGTAGCTCAGTTGGTTAGAGCATCACCTTGACATGGTGGGGGTCGTTGGTTCGAATCCAATCGTGCCTACCAGA
>NZ_WEHX01000046.1 GCF_009183815.1 Sutterella seckii
CGTTAAGCCTTGATACTAGGAACCGCCGTATACGGAACCGTACGTACGGTGGTGTGGGAGGACGGCATGGGAACTAATCCCATGCCTCCTACCCGATTGCGTGCTGTCTTCGGCGGGCGGAAGCCGAAATTGCCCTGGATGCGAAGAGGCTTTGCCGGACGCGGAGCCTCTCCGGATTTTTCAACGAGGAGAGCCAGCAAGATGCAAAAGCCCGAAGAGAGGATTGAGGAGAAGCTCCGCGAACTCGGCATTTCCTACGAGCGGCACGATCATGCGCCCATCATGACGGTCGAGGAAGGGCGCGTCCTTGCGCGCGAGTACGGGTCCTTCTGCATGAAGAATCTCTTTCTCACGGCGAAAAAGCGCTTCTACCTCCTCATGATGCCGTCGGAAAAGAGCTTTTCTTCCAAAGCGCTCGCGAAGCAATTGGGCTGCGGTCACATCTCCTTCGGGAGCCCGGAGAAGCTTGCCGAATGCCTGCAGACCTATCCGGGCGCCGTGACGTGCCTCGGGCTCCTTTTTGACGAAGATCAGCAGGTCGAGGTGCTCGTCGACAAAGACCTTCTCGAAGTGCCTTTCGTCGACGCGCACCCCTGCAGCAACGCGGCAAGCCTCAAGCTCGCCATGAAGGACATTCTCGACATCTGGCTTCCCGCCACGGGACACGCCGGGTGGAAATTAGTGGAGATCGATTGACGCGTCTGCGTGAGCGCGTACAGCACTGAGCGTACGAAAAAGACCGGCAGGATTGCTCCCGCCGGTCTTTTTCTCTGTTCAGGATGGAGCTGCTTTCATCAACCCATCGGGATCAGGCCGCGGCCGAGGAGATAGCTGCAGCCGACGCCGATGATGACGGCGATGATGTTGAGCCAGATGCCGGCCTTCACCATGTCGGCGATCTTCAAGCGCCCCGTGCCGAAGACGATCGCATTCGGGGGCGTGCCCACCGGCATCATGAAGGCGCACGAGCAGGCGATGACCATCGCGAAGAGCGGCGCTTCAGGATTGATGTTGAGGCTTTCGGAAGCCGCGGCCACCACAGGCATCATCGTTGCGGCAAGGGCCGTATTCGACGTGACTTCGGAGACGAAGGTGATCACGGTGGAAATGCCCGTCATGAAGGCGAGGTCGCTCACGCCCTGGAAGACGGAGGCCTGGGCGCCGATGAGGGCCGCGACGCCCGTCGACTGAATCGCCGCCGCCATCGAGAGGCCGCCGCCGAAGAGGAGGAGCACGTCCCAGGCAACCACGTCCTTGGCGCTGTTCCAGTCGAGCGCGTGGATGCCGCGCTTGGCGTCAACCGGAATCATGAAGAGAAGGATGCCTGCGCCCATGGCGATGAGTTCGTCGGAGAGGGGCTTCAGGGGCCTTGCGCCGTTGATTTCGAGGCCGCGCAGAACGGGACCGAACATCCAGAGAAGGGCTGCGAGCACGAAGATCGCGAGCACGATTTTTTCGCCGCGCGAGAGGGGCCCGAGCTTTCTCAGTTCGCCCTTGATCCATTCACGGCCGCCGGGGATGCCTTCCATATTGACGGGGAAGAGGAAGCGCGTGAGGAGGAAGTAGGTCGCGGGAAGGAGGAGAAGCGTCACGGGAAGCGCAACCTTCATCCAGCCGAGGAAGGAAACCTGAACGTGATAGGTGTCTTCAACGAAGCGCGCGAAGATGCCGTTGGGGGGCGAACCCACGAGCGTTGTCATGCCGCCGATCGAGGCCGCATAGGCAATGGAGAGAAGCACGCAGACGGCGAAGTTTCTTTCGTCCTTCGTGATTTCCGGGCTCGTCTGGGTGGAGCGGATGACGCCCATCACGGCGACGGCAATCGGCACCATCATGGCAGCCGTTGCGGAATTGGAAACCCAGGCCGAAAGGAAGGCCGTGGAGATCATCAGGCCGAAAATCATCTGCTTCGGCTTCGTGCCGAAGAGTGAAATCGTCACGAGCGCAATGCGCCGGTCAAGGTGCCAGCGGTGAATCGCCGCAGCAATGAGGAAGCCGCCGAGGAAGAGGAAGATCGTTCCCGAGGCATAGTGGCGCATCGTGTTGACGGGGGTTGCAATATCCAGAAGCGGATAAAGCAGAATCGGTAGCATCGCCGTCACGGCAATCGGCAGCGCTTCGCTGAACCACCAGATGGCCATCAGGGTCGTGACTGCCGCACAAGCCTTGCCTGCGTGGCCGAACTCGACCACCTTGCCTGCCGTATTGACGAAGCTGTCGGGCAGGAGGAAGTAGACGAGGATGGCGAGCACAGGCCCCAGAATAAACGCCCAGATCTTGGTCGAATTCGAAACGGCATCAACCGAGACCGATGAGGTTTGGAGTGGCATGGTTGTCGCTCCTTGATAAAAGTCAAAGGGAGGAAAAATCCTTTACGATGCCATCAGGATATACGCTGGAGGCAAGTTCTGCTTCGGGTGAATTGAGGTGCTTTAGGGAGAAAAAGAGGGAAATTGCAGAGGAATAAGGTCATTTTTTCATTAGTGCATTGATTTTATTGGAGATCAGACAGAGTTAGGCCGTGTGGAGTAAGGTGGTTGCCGTAGCGGATCAATGGGATGTATCCTCCTTCAGGCTTGCTTTTCCACATAAATATCTATAGCGTTAACCCTCACAGCATCATGAACGGAAAGGAAAGCGTTTCTTTTCCCGATGCCGGGAGCCGGATCAGCAGATTCTGATTCAAACGCTCCCGGAATTCCCCGCAGACTCGAGCGGGGAACCCAAGCACAATGCCGGGTCCCTCCCGGTCTGTGCGCGTTGCGCCCAATTCCCTGCGGGGGAAACACATCATTATTCGGGCATAGGCAACAGGGGTTCAGAACCTGAACCCATCCGTGATGTCTTGGTCGCCGGAAGGCTTTTCATTCTCTTTGAGTACGCCGTCATTCCCTTCAGAGGGAAAGGCAGCAATGCACCCAAAAGAATCTGAGGCGTTCCGACTGACGGCGAGTGAGGGTGGGAGCGCCCGCGGCGTGCAAAGGAGGCACGCGAATGCTCCGGGCTGGATTTCGTTTCGAATTGCCGCGCCCAGGCAAGGGGCCTGAAGACGGCTAAAGAGGAGCAACGGTCATGGCGACGCATCGTCTCACCATCAAGGGTCAGGTCACAATCCCCAAGGAAATTCGCGATTATCTCGGTCTTGCAGAAGGCAATTCGAGCGTGGATTTCTCCATAGCGCCTGACGGTACGGTTGTTGTTAAAAAAGCAGGCGAAGCGGCTCACGCTTCGAGTCTGCGCACTCGCGCCCAGCGTGCTGCCCGTTCGGTGCAGCAGGCCTCTTTGGGCCGCAGCCGCGAAATGAACCGCGGCGGAGTGCTTGCCCTTCTCGCCGGAGGCTTCTGACGGAAGCCTGCGCAAACGGGCGGAAAAAGAATTGAGAAAAGCCCGGACGAGCATGAACTCATCCGGGCTTTCTTTACTTCTATCTCTTTGCGGCTTCAGGATTTCTTCTGGTCTTCCGCTGCTGAAGGCGGAACGAGGCCTTCTTCCTTCGCGAGCTTCTGCGCCGCCTTGTCCTGTTCCTTGAGCGCCTTCTTCAGTGTCGAAGGCTGAAGAACCGGGAAGTTGACGAGCACGAGAAGCCCGTGAGGATCGGCATCGGCGAGTTCGACCGAACCGCCGGAGCGCTTCACGATGCGGTCGACGATCGCGAGTCCGAGGCCGGAGCCCGTGACGCCCGAGCGCGCCGATTCGCCGCGCTCGAAGGGGCGCATCACGCGGGCGCGCTGGTCCTCAGGAAGACCCTTCCCCTGGTCGGCAACGGCAAGCGTTGCCGTGCGTCCGTCGGGACTCTTCGTGAGCGTCATCGAGAGCCTCAGAATGCCGTCGTCGCTTCTGCCGTAGCGCTGGGCATTGACGATGAGGTTCTGAATGGCGCGCGAGAGCTCAAGCGGATGCGCCATGACGAAGATGTCGTCGGGGAGGTTCTCCGCCGTGAGCTCCACGGAAGAGTCGGTTTCAATGCGGGCATTGTGAATGGCGGCCGTCACGGCTTCGCCGAAATTCACCATCACCTGGTCCTCGTTCGTGCGGCGGGCATAGGCGAGGAACTGGTTGACGATGTTTTCCATCTGCTCAAGGTCGCTCACCATGGCTTCGCGGGAGTCACCGGGGAGGTCGGCAAGCTCGACCTCGAGGCGAAGACGCGTGATCGGGGTGCGCAGGTCGTGCGAGACGCCGGCGAGAAGGAGCTCGCGGTCGGCTTCCATGTGACCGAGGTCCTCCACCATGCGGTTGAAGCTCACGTTGACCGCCTGAATTTCCGACGTGGTGGCGTCCTCCGGGAGGGGCTCGGGCTTCTTCCCCTGACTGATTTCACGGGCAAAAGCAGAAAGTCTTGCAAGCGGCTGCACGACGTGGCGCGCGAGGAGCGTGGCGCCGAAGAGGGATGCAATGCCCGCCGCCAGCGCCCACCAGAGCCAGGTGGTGCCGTAGGGAGGATCGAGCACGTCGTCCTTCGTCTGAAGCCAGTAGGTGTCGCCGTCGATGTCGAAGGTGACCCAGAGGCCGTCGTTGCCGTTGACGCGCGTGGCGAGAATGGTGTCGGGCCCGAGCGAGGTCTTGACGAGCTGATCAATCAGCCCGTTGTAGCCTTCGCCCGAAATCCGGAAGATCTTGTCCGTGGGGTCGCGCGGGGAAATGAGAACGCCTTCGCGGGCGGCGAGCGTCTTCAGAAGATCCACGCGGTAGAGCGGATCGGCGGTGACGAGCGCGTACTTGGTGAGGTTCACCGTCGAGACGATGTGCTGAGCCACGCCCTGCGAATAAGGGAGCTCGGAGAGCACGCGGAAGCTCTGCAGCCACCCGATCACGGAGAAGAAGAGGAGTCCGCAGAGAAGGAGAAACGTCCGCCAGAAAAGACTCGGACGGCTCGTTTTGAGTTGTGAGATCCAGGACACGGCAGAAGGAGAGAAGAATGAGTTCGGGCTCGGGAGCCGCCGATATCAGAAGACGGAACTGAAGGCAAAAAGGACGCACGGACTTCTTTTGAGACCGTACGTCCTCTTTTTGTAAACGGGCGTCGTTGAAATGTCAATCAGGCGTGGCCGTCCGGAATGAAGACGTAGCCGAGGCCCCAGACGGTCTGGAGATAGCGGGGCTTCGGGGGATCGGGCTCAAGGAGCTTTCTCAGGCGCGAAACCTGAACGTCGAGCGAGCGGTCGAAGGCTTCGTATTCGCGGCCGCGGGCCATTTCCATGAGCTTATCGCGCGAGAGCGGCTGGCGCGGATGGCGGGCGAAGGCCTTGAGCACGGCGAATTCGCCGGTCGTGAGCGGGACCACCTCGCCGTTCTTCTTGAGAACGCGCGTGCCGAGGTCGAGCTCGAAGTCGCCGAAGCGGACGACTTCATTCTCAAGCGAAGGCGCGCCCGGCGCGTCCTGACGGGGACGGCGGCGGAGCACCGCGTGAATGCGGGCGAGAAGTTCGCGGGGATTAAAAGGTTTGCCGAGGTAGTCGTCGGCGCCGAGCTCAAGGCCCAGAATGCGGTCGACGTCCTCGCCGCGGGCCGTGAGCATGATGATCGGTGTCGTGTCCTTCTCGGAGCGCAGGCGCTTCAGAATGGCAAGACCGTCCTCGCCCGGCATCATGAGGTCGAGAATGAGAACGTCGAAGTGCTCGCGCACCCAGAGGCGCTTCATTGCCTCGCCGTTTTCGCTCACAAAGACCGTGAAGCCGTTTTCGCCGAGATACCTGCGCAGAAGATCACGCAGACGGGGGTCATCGTCGACGACAAGAATCTTGGGGGTGCGTTCAACCATTTGTTCGCTCCTGATGGCGAAGAAGGAAGGGGCAGGCGAGCTTCTCGCTGCGGACTTCCCAATGAATTTCAATGCTTCAATTGTTTCACTTTATTCCCCGCTTCGTCACCCTCAGGCAATTCGATGTTACAAATACGCGTTCAAAGATACATGACCGGCAATTTCCGCTGAGACTGCTTCTGAGGGCAGTTTTCTTCAGGGGTAAATGTAAATAAGCGCCGCCATGAGAAAACGCGTGCATCGTCAATTGCGACTCGAATTGACGCTTTAAGATGGAAGAAAGGCGTTTTTCCTGAAGAAAGCAGGTCTGCGGGCGGCAATGTTCTGTCACGGTTTACTAACTCTTGGCGCAAATCGGAGAGATTCCCCCTGATATATTGAAAATCGACAGAGCCCCCCGGAGGGGAGTGCTCGGGGACTGCGCTTTCTCTAGGCAAGCTCCCGGTTCCGGGCTTTCCTCCTTTCTTTGAGACTTGATTTCATGGTTAGACGTTACTGTTCTCCAGTTCTAGCGCTTGCAGCCTGCCTTGCGGCAGGGCCGGCCTTTGCGGCCGAGCTTACGGATGAGCCGCTCGGTACCGTGGCGGGCGTCCCTCAGGCGAAGGACTGCGGGACTGCGGAAGCGCCCTGCGTGCAGCTCTGGGGCAGCATGTCTGCGGAAGAACGCGCGAGGCTCTGGCCGTTTCTCGATGAATCCTCAAAGCTCTCCTACTGGCGCGGCATGACGCCCGAAGAGAGAAAGAGCCTCAGGATGTGCCTCTCCGAACGCGACCGCGAGGCCCTGCGCCGGCGCTTCTCGTTCGACGCGAGGAACGGCCGCGAACTCGTTCGCCCGAAGCTCTGCGGCGAAGAACGCCGCCTGATGCGCGAGCAGATCATGGAAGTGCACATGCAGTTCAGACGCGCGCACGGCGCGCATGACGGCTCGGCGCAGCCCCTGCCGCCGCCCGCTCCCCGCGGGCCGCATCATTCGGAACGATGATTTCCCGCTCCGACTGAGCACGGAAATTTCTTCAAAAAGAGCCGGATCTTTTCAGAGAAGACCCGGCTTTTTTTCGCCGATTCGGCCTCTCGTATAATCTGAACTTCCTATATTTCATGCCGAGAAGAGGCGTCTTTTTTATGTCCGGATCCTTACCTCTGATCCTTGCGCTCGATACCGCGCAGGAAGATTGTGCAGCGGCGCTCCTTAAAGGGACCGAGCTGATTGGCAGTCGGGTGGAGACGGTCGGAAGCCGTCACAGCGAGATCATCCTTCCGATGATCCGCGATCTTCTCAAGGACTCTGGGGTCGAAAAGACGGACTTGAGCCTCATTGCCTTCGGCGCCGGTCCGGGATCCTTTACCGGTCTTCGCGTCGCCTGCGGCGTGGCGCAGGGGCTCGCCTGGGCGCTCGAATGCATGACGGCGCCGGTTTCGAGCCTTGAAGCGCAGGCCGAGTGGCTGAGAGACTCGGAGCGCCTCCCCGCGGGAGAGGTCATTGCGGTCCTGAACGACGCCCGCATGCATGAGTGCTACGGCGGCGTCTGGCGCGTGCCGGAAGATCCTTCGTCCCGGCTCGAACTTCTCGCGGGCCCGGAAATCACGGCGCCCGCGGATGCGATGACGTTCCTCACGCGCTATGGCGCCGGTCACCTGGTCGGGAGCGCCGAACTCGTCTACGGCGGCGAAATGGCGCTTCCCGCTGCGCTTCACCACGCGGCAAGCAGAAGCTCGCGCCCGGAAGCCATCGGACGCATCGCGGCAATGATGTCTGCTGCGGGCGAAGTGGTGAGCCCCGAGCTCGCCGCTCCCGTCTACGTCCGCAACCGCGTGGCGCTCACCATGGCTGAGCGCGCCCGCGGCGAGAGGCTTCAATGACGGGGAAATTCACAGGAATCCGCCCGATGAGGGCGGAGGATGCCCCTGAGCTCGCCCGCCTTGAGGCGCTGGTTGAGGCTTCGCCCTGGAGCGAAAGGAACTTCCTCGACTCGCTTCAGGCGGGTCACCTCGGATATGTCCTCGAGAAGGAAGGGAGGATTGCCGCCTGGGCCGTCGTCATGACGGTGCTCGACGAATCCGAACTCCTCATCATCGGCGTTCGTCCCGACTTGCAGCGGCAGGGGCTTGCCTCCCGTCTCCTTTCCTTCGTGCTCCGCGAGCTTCACGGCAAAACGGTGCTCATGAATCTCGAAGTCCGGGCGGGAAATCTTCCCGCCATCGGGCTCTATAAGCGCTTCGGCTTCCTTCAGACCGGGATCCGTCGCGGATACTATCCGGGAGAAAAGGGCGCAGGCCGCGAGGATGCGCTTCTCATGACCCTTTCGCCGCTTCCCGAGGGGAAGGACGATGCTGAGGGGAGCGCATCATGAGCTTTACCCGCGAAGACTGCGAACTGATCGAGGCGATGGGGCTCGGTCCCGTCTGGCTTCTGAGAGAAACGGAGGATCCGTTTCTCCCTGAGCTCGGGACGCTCGTGAAGGAGCTCCGGGAGCCCGCGCCATCCGCTCGTCCTCAGGCGGGCGCTCCGCTTCAGAAGCCTGCGGGCGGCGCGCCCGTCAGACCCGCCCTTCGGACGCAGGCGCCTCAGACGCCTCAGGCGACTGCAGAGCCCGTGCAGACCGCGCACATGGGAATGTCCGAGGCGCTTGCGGAACAAATCCGCGCGGCCAATTGGGAAGAACTCAGAACGCTCGCCAATGCCTGCCGGCTCTGCTCCATGGCGTCGAGCCGTCAGCACGTGGTCTTTTCCGACGGCGATCCGGGGCCCGGCCTCGTCATCGTGGGCGAAGCCCCGGGAGCGGAGGAAGACCTTCAGGGCGTTCCCTTTGTCGGGAAGTCCGGGCAGCTCCTCACTTCGATGCTCGAGTCCCTCAACATCGTGCGCAGAAAGGACGTCGTCATTCTCAATGTCCTCAAGTGCCGCCCGCCCATGAACCGCAATCCCGAGCCCGAGGAAATCACCTGCTGCGGGCATTATCTCGAACGGCAGCTTGAGATTCTTGCCCCGAAGGTGCTCCTCCTTGCCGGACGCTTTGCAGTCGGGTCGCTCCTGAAGCTTGAAGGGAATTTCTCCATCGGACGCCAGCGCGGACGCGTGCATCAGGTGACGATCGGCGGGAAAACCGTGCCGGCAATCGTCACGTATCACCCGTCCTATCTTCTGCGCTCGCCCCTTGAAAAAGCAAAGTCCTGGGATGATCTGCTCCTTCTCAAGGGCGCCATGCGGGATGCCGGCATACTGCCTCCCGAAAAGGAAAAGCGCTGGAACTAAGCCTCCGGCGGCCGGACTCGCGGAGTGCGGAGCGGGCATTTTGGTGCAGGATTCTTGGGACATCCTCGCCCGTACGGACTAGGCTTCATGAGCATGATTGCGGGACGTCTTCGCTTTGGGGTGCTCCTATAATGTTTACCTTTTAAATCAAAGGATTTATCAGAATCCGCGAGCTCTTTGAGAAGCGTTCCCGGATTCTGAGGTCCTGAGCGAGAGATGTCTGATATTCAAAATAGGGCAGCCGGCCCGGCAGAAAAGAATCCTGTCGAATGCGCTCCTCAGGCGCAATACGATGAAGCGCTCCGGGCCTGCTCGCGCGAAGCGGCGGCGACCCTTGCGGCTGCCGTCGCCGTGACGGCCTTCTTCTGGGGGACGCTTTATCTCTCTTCCCCGAGCAAGGCGCTTTTCTGGGGCTTCCCGCTCTGGTTCATGGTCGCCGTGATCGGGGGCTACCTCTTTTCCATCGTCGCGGTCGTCTGGATCGTGAGGCGTTATTTCCGGGATATTCCGCTCGACATCACGCCCGATGACGCCGGGGAAATGAAAGCCAGCGAAGGAGCGAAATGATGACGGACACCTTGCTCATCTTCATTCCGCTCGTCCTTTTCTTCCTCGTTCTCGTCTTCACGATGCTCTGGACGGAGCGCACGCGAAGCCGTCGGTATGAAGCGGGACGCGCCTTCAGCGGGGAATATTTTCTGGGGAGCCGGTCGCTCTCGGGTTTCGTGCTGGCAATGACCCTCATTGCCACCTACGGCTCCGTCTCCTCCTTCGTCTCCGGTCCGGGCATTGCCTGGAAGCTCGGCCTCGGCTGGGTGGTTTTTGCCGCGCCGCAGATCATTGCGGGCTTCTTCATCCTCGGTCTTTTCGGGAAGAAAATGGCGATCGTCTCGCGCGCCTGCGGGGCGATTACGGTGACGGGGCTTATCGACAAGCGCTTCAGAAGCCCTGCGCTCTCCGTCATTCTCTCGATTGCGCTCCTCATATTCTTTACCGCCATGATGACGGGACAGTTCATCGGGGGTGCGGCCATCTTTTCCGAGGCGGCCGGCATCACGCCCGAAGCGGGGCTCTTTCTCTTCGGCGCGCTTACGGTTTTCTACACCGCCTTCGGCGGCTTCCGGGCGGTTGCCTGGACCGACACGGTCTGCGCGATTCTGATGTTGGTCGGCATGGTGATGCTTGGAAGCTCCGTCATCCATGAAGCAGGCGGCCTCGAGCTCGCGATGGAGCGCGTTGCGGCCGCAGGCTTGAGCGACCCTGCCGCCGACATAACCACGAGCACCATGCTCTCGCCCAATGCAGGCGGGGCGCTCCCGTGGTCGCTTCTCTTTTCGGCCTGGGTGCTCGTCGGCTTCGGCACGGCGGGACTCCCGCAGTCGGCGGTCCGCTGCATGAGCTACCGGACCTCGGGCGACCTTCATCGCGCGATGATCGTGAGCACGATCGTCTGCGGCGCCCTGATGGTGGGTGTGACCACAATCGGCGTGCTCGCGCGCGGCGTTCCCGGCCTTGAGTTGGGCGGCGCCTCAACGGATCATCTGATTCCGCGCCTCATTGCGCAGCACATGACCCCGCTTGAAGCGGGCGTCACGCTGATCGGGCCGCTCGCCGCCACCATGTCGACCGTGAGCTCGCTCCTCATTGCCGCGTCGGCGGCAGTGGTGAAGGATCTCCTCATCGCCATGCGGCCGGAATTTGAAGAGAAATCCCGCGCGCTCCTCCTTTGCTCGCGCGGAACGACGCTCGTTCTCGGCATTGCGGCCATGCTCTTTGCGCTCAACCCGATTGACCTTGTGGCCTGGATCAACATGGGAGCCTTCGGGGGGCTCGAGCTCGCGTTCCTCCTTCCGCTCGCGGGCGGCCTCTACTGGAGGCGCGCAACGGCGGCCGGGTGCCTCATTTCGATCGTCGCGGGGTTCGCCGTCTACGGCTGGGCGCTCCTCATGAAGCCCGACCTCGCGGGATTCCATGCGATCGTGCCCGCCTTTGCCGCGGAAGTGCTCGTCTTCGTCGCCGCGAGCCTCGTGACGCGCGACAAGGCGAATCCCGACCTCCGCTATTTCTTCCCGCAGCGTTGAGAACGAGTCCGGAGAATTGAATTCTCCCTAAGCAAAGAGGCGCATCCCGGCGTGGCGATGCGCCTCTTTCCATTGACTCTTCACTCAGGAGAGACGGGCTGCCGCCTTCATTTCCTTCACGAATGCGCGAAGGGAAGCGAGCATTTTTCCCTTATCCCTGAGGTTCTCTGCAATGATCTTCGTTACGGCTGACCCCGCAATGGCGCCGTCGGCGCCGGATTTGAGCGCGGCTTCAACGTGCTCGGGCTTCGAGATGCCGAAGCCGAGAAGAAGAGGCGCAGAGTGCGCAGCACGGAGCGCTTCGACCTCAGCGAGCAGCGGCATCTCGGCCGCGCGGTCCGTGCCGGTGATGCCGGTGCGGGAGAGGAGATAGACGTAGCCTTTGGAGCGTTCGGCAACCTTCCTGAGGAGCTCCGGCGCCGCCTTCGGCGGGGCAATTGCAACGAGGGAGACGCCGGCGGCCGCTGCGGCCTCATCCCATTCGGGCTCGCGCTCGCGCATCGAGATGGGCACGTCCGGAATCAGCACGGCGTCGGCGCCGGCAGCATGGACAGCCCTGAAGAAGTTGTCGATTCCCGGGGCCGTTACGAGATTTACGTAGAGCATGAGGCTGATGGGGAGCTCCGGGTGCGCCTCGCGGACGCTCTTCACGATCGCAAGGCACTTTTCCGTGGTGGATCCGGCTTCAAGCGCCCGTCCGGCGGAGGCTTCGATCACGGGACCGTCCGCGCAGGGGTCGGAAAAGGGAATGCCGAGTTCGAGCGCATCGGCGCCGCCCTCAATCAGCGCTTCAACAACCTCGCGCGAGGTTTCGGGATCCGGGGCGCAGAGGTTGACGAAGGGAACGAAGGCGCCTTCGCGGCGGGCGCGAAGCTTTTCGAAAAGTTTCTGAAAACGATTGGGCTCAGTCATTTTGGGTGTATCCGGCATGAGTTGCAGTATGTGGAAGTTCCTTCGGGGAGGCGCCTTATCTGAGGAGCGCTTCCGCGGCATCGGGCGAAAGCTTTCCGTTTGCAAAGAGCCCTTCCTCCTCGAGCCGGGCGCTCACCTGGAAGATGTCCTTGTCGCCGCGTCCGGAGAGATTCACGATGAGCTTCTGCTCCTTTTCGGGATTCTCGCGGGCGAGCTTCAGTGCATAGGCAAGCGCATGTGCGCTCTCAAGCGCAGGGATGATGCCCTCGCGGCGCGAGAGCTCAATAAAGGCCGAAAGCGCTTCGCGGTCGGTGGCGCTCACATACTTTGCGCGCCCCGTTTCCATGAGGTAGGCGTGCTCGGGTCCCACCGACGGGAAGTCGAGGCCGGCCGAGATGGAGAAGGATTCCTCGATCTGGCCTTCAGGCGTCTGCATGTTGTAGGAGCGGGCGCCGAAGAAGATGCCGGGCGTTCCCTTTTCAAGCGTTGCGCCGTGATAGGCCGTCTCAAGGCCCTTTCCTGCGGGTTCGACGCCGAAGAGCTTCACGTCCCTGAAGGGCACGAAGTCCGTGAAGATGCCGATCGCGTTCGAGCCGCCGCCGACGCAGGCGATGACGGCGTCGGAGAGACCGCCCTCGAATTCCGCAAACTGTCTGCGGGCCTCTTCGCCGATCACCTTCTGGAATTCGCGCACGATGGTGGGGAAGGGATGCGGGCCCGCAGCGGTGCCGAGCATGTAGTGCGTGTCATGGAAGCTCCCGGCCCAGTCGCGAAGCGCCGCGTTGCAGGCTTCCTTCAGGGTGCCGCGGCCCGCTGTGACGGGGACGACCTCGGCGCCCATGAGCTCCATGCGGAAGACATTGGGCTTCTGGCGCTCGACGTCCTTCGCGCCCATGTAGACGCGGCACTTGAAGCCGAGGAGCGCGCAGGCGAGCGCCGTAGCGACGCCGTGCTGGCCCGCGCCCGTTTCCGCGATGATGCGGGTCTTGCCCATCCGGCGGGCGAGCAGCGCCTGGCCGAGCACCTGGTTGGTCTTGTGAGCGCCGCCGTGCATGAGGTCCTCGCGCTTGAGGTAGATCGTCGTCTTCGTTCCCTGCGTGAGGTTTCGGCAGCGCGTGAGCGGCGTCGGGCGGCCGCCGTAGTTGACGAGGAGATCAGCGAGCTCGCGCTGAAAGGCGGGATCCTTCTGAGCCTCAATGAAGGCGTCCTCGAGCTGATCCAGGGCCGGAATCAGAACTTCCGGAACGAACTGACCGCCGAAACGGCCGAAATAGGGGTTGAGCTTCATGGCGAAATCCGTTTGAGAAAAGTTTGCGTGGTAAGTTCTGTTTTTTTATCCGCGGATGCCCCGGATGGCGCCGAAGGCGTCGCGAAGCTTCTCCGTGGACTTGATGCCGGGTGCGTCCTCGACGCCGGAATTGAAGTCGAGGCCGAAGAAGTTCTCTCCGAAGGCGTGAGCAGCTTGAGCTGCGTTGGCTTTGGAGAGCCCTCCTGCAATGACGATCCGGGGAATGTCCCGGAAAGAGGCGAGAAGCGAAAAATCAAAGGATCTTCCGGTGCCGCCGGTCTGACCGGCAGAAGCGCTGTCGAGCACCGCCCGGTCGATGGTTTTTTCTTCCATCAATTCCCTGATGCGGCGCGCGAGCTTTTCAAGCTCGTCCGGCGAGAGCCCTTCAGGGCTCACGGCAGGCGCAAGGCGGAAAGCCGGAAAATCCGAGTGAAGGCGCCTCAGGGCGTCGTCGGAAAGCGCGCCGTGAATCTGAAGAACGTCGGGTTCGAGCGCCGCCTGGATGGCGGAAACTTCGCCCAACTGAGCTGCATCAATGACGGCGGCGATTTCGGCGGAAAGTCCGAGCTCACGGGCGCCCCGGCGGATCTCCTTCACGAGCCTTCCGGCTTGATCCAGCGTCACTGCGCGCTTCGATCGCGGGGCGAGAATGATGCCGATCGCCGCGGCGCCGGCCTTCAGGGCATTCAGGGCGTCTTCGGCGCGCGTGATGCCGCAGCACTTTGAGTGCCCGTAGAGAAGTTCGCGGACGCCCGTCGAGAGGTCGCCTGCAAGCGAAAGCGCCGACCCGCAGAGGAAGGCGTTAATAGCAGGCGATTCGGCGCGCGCTTTCAGAATGTCGGCGGCATTCCGGTAGCCCGATTCCGCAACGATGACGGGGCTCCCCGGGATCTCCTCGGCAATGGCAGGGGCTCTTGAGAGGTTGACCTCGAGCGTGCGGAGATTGCGGTTGTTGATGCCGATCACGCGGGCGCCGAATTCCGCGGCATGCCGGGCTTCTTCCGGGGTGGAGGCTTCCGTGAGAATTTCGAGCCCGAGCGATTGAGCGTAGTCCGCGAGCAGCCGATAGCCCTCGTTCGATAGGACGGAGAGCATGAGAAGAACGGCGTCGGCGCCCGACCGGCAGGCGGCGAGGATCTGCTCCCGGCTCACGATGAAGTCCTTCGCAAGAAGAGGCTTATCCGTGAGAAGCCGGAGCGCGGCGAGGCGCTCAAAGGAGCCGCCGAAAAACCGGGGCTCCGTGAGGGCGGAAACCGCATCGGCGTAGCGCCCGTAGACATTCGCGTAGTCGTTGAGATCCACGGTCCCGCGCATGAGGCCTTTCGAGGGAGACGCGGCCTTCACTTCGAGAATCATGCGGCTTCCCTTCCGGCGAAGCGCCGCCTCGAAGCACCCGGTGCGCGGTGCTTTGAGGCCCGCCTTCTCTAAGAGCGCCTCGCGCTCGTTCCGGGCTCTGGCTTCTTCATCGTGAGAGGCGTGAGGGAGCGAGAGCGCCCGTTCAGAGGCCGCCGAAACGATGGGCGCAAGAATGGTGCCGTCGATTTTTTCGGGGACGATGAAGGGATTCCGGCGGGC
The DNA here is from genome assembly GCF_009183815.1 of Sutterella seckii. Lineage (GTDB taxonomy): Bacteria > Pseudomonadota > Gammaproteobacteria > Burkholderiales > Burkholderiaceae_F > Sutterella > Sutterella seckii. The sequence goes on from NZ_WEHX01000046.1 coordinate 14,871, forward strand.
TGCTTCAGCGACAAGCCCCGGGAGCGGACGGGAAAAGCGCGCTTCAGTCATCATGCGGCCTTTCGGGCGGAAGCTTCGCCGAGGGCCTTCCGATGGGCTTCGGCAAAAGCCTGGTGGGCTTCGAGGGTTTTCAGGCCGCAGCCGAGCGCAATCCCGTGGCGGGCCATGGCGAGTGCTTCCGGAAGCGTCTTCGCGCGGTGGCCGAGAAGAAGCAGGAGCGAGAGGTTCGCGGCGATGAAGTCCTTCTGCGCTTTGGTGCCGCGGCCCGAGAGGAGCGCGAGCGTGATTTCGGCGTTGTCGGCCGGGTCCCCGCCCTGAAGGTCTTCGAGCGCATGGGGCTCCACAATGCCGAAATCCTGGGGCGTGAAGCGGCGGCGGATGAGTTCGCCCGATTCCGTGAGTTCGACCGCATCCGTATCGGCGTGGACCGCGACTTCGTCGAGGCCGCCTCCGTGAACCACGAAGGCGCGCTTCATGCCGAGCTCGCGCAGCGTCGCGGCGACCGTTTCAAGAAGCGCCGGATCGTAGACGCCGATCAGGGCGTAGTCGGGACGGGCCGGATTCGTGAGGGGCCCGAGAATGTTGAAGATCGTGCGGGTGCGAAGGCTCGCGCGCACGGGGCCTGCAAAGCGCATGGCCGGGTGGTAGAGCTGAGCAAAGCAGAAGCAGAAGCCCGTGCGGCTAAGGAGTTCGCTGCTTTCGTCCGGGGTCGGGCGGATGTCGACGCCAAGCGCATTCAGAAGGTCGGAAGCGCCGCTCTTCGACGAGACGCCGCGGTTGCCGTGCTTCGCAATATGAAGACCCATGCCGGCCGCAATGAGCGCGGTCGTCGTGGAGACGTTGATGGTCTGCGCGCCGTCGCCGCCGGTGCCGACGATTTCGCCGATCTCGAAGCCGCGGGGACGCGGGAAGCGCGTGGCGGCATTCACCATGGCGTTGGCGGCGCCTTCGATTTCCTCGGGGGTTTCGCCCTTCATCTTGAGAGCGGTGAGGCAGGCGGCAAGCTGCGCGGCATCGAGCTTGCCTTCAAAGATCTGAGCAAAGAGCGCGCGGGCATCCTCACGGGAAAGATTCTGACGGGCGGCGAGGGTTTCAAAATAGGACTGCATGACGGACTCCGAAAGAGATGAAAAAGCAGGAAAAAGAAGAAAATCGGGGATGAGGGCGAAGGCGGGGCTATCTGCCCGTCGGCCATCGGAAACCGGTTTTCGCTTGATGCTTCTGCATGGAGATTCCTTCGGAAGGGATTGGGATTTCGGTCTGCCGCGGAATCTGTCTTTTGGGAGCCCAGGTATGAAAAAAGCCCGCCGGAAGGAGTTCCGCGGGCTTTTTCTCTGAAATGCTTGCTCGAACTTTCAGTTCATGCGCGCACGTGGGGAGAGCACCCGCTCTTTCGAGAGGCGCCACCACCAATAACCCGTGAAGACGGGAAGCGTGTGCGTGAAGGTGTTCTGCATTTCAGCTGCCAAGGTGAGGATGTTTTCTCTAGCGCTCCTCGTTCCTGAACGAAGAAGCGTGAAAACATGATTGCCGATGAGTGAAGGTTTCGTCAATAGGGAAAATGCGTTAGACGGGAACGATCGGCTCGAAGTCTTCCCTTTCGGCGTTCCAGATGTTCATGGTCTTCGCCTTCATGTCGTAGTAGAGCGCATGAAGCGAAAGCGCGCCCGATTCCACTTTTTCGCGCACCCACGCGTAGGAGAGGAGATTCTCGAGCGAAAGGAGCACCGCGCCTTCTTCCGTGCGGCGTGCGAGAAGCTCCGTTTCGCCCGAGGGCTCCTCGCGGCGGATTTCCTCGGCTACCGGATGAGCGAGCGACACCCAGCGCGAGATCCATTTTTCATCCGCGATTTTGTGGGGAAAAAGCGCGCCCTGAATGCCGCCGCAATTGGAGTGCCCCATGACGATGATGTGGTCGACGTCAAGGTGCTTCACGCCGTATTCCACCGCGGCGAGCACTGCATCGGGGTCTCCCGCATCCTGAGCGCCCGGAACGAGCGCCGCAATGCTTCTCACGACGAAAAGGTCGCCCGGGCGGCAGCCCATCAGAATCGCCGGATCCGCTCTTGAGTCGCAGCAGGCGATGACGAGGGTTTTCGGGCTCTGACCGTGCGCAAGACGGTCGAAGAACTCGTGCTCCTTAAGCAGATAGGATTCCTTGAAGTTGTGAAAGCCTTCGATTAATTCGTGAAAGTTGACGGACATGATGGCGTTCCTTTGTCCTCGCGGGCGTTTCTGAGGACGCCCGGAATGATGGGAGAGGAATTATGGCGCCGCCGGAGGGCTTCAGGGCTTCCCGGGAAGCACGATGTCCGGGAGATGAAAGAGGTCGTCCTTTGGAGCCTCCTCTTCCGGCTCGATTCCTTCAAAGAGATCCGGAGCATCCTCCTGGGGACGGAACTTCCCTTCCCGGTAGAGCCGCGCCCAGTCGCGCACCGTGTACGCCGGAACGCCGAGGAGGCTCGCGGTGCGCTTGTAGCCGCAGCCCTCGCGAAAGAGCTCAAGCGCCTGCTGCTTGATGTTGGGAAGGTACGACGTCCGCTCATGCGGGACTTCTTCCGGTACGTAGTCGGGCCAGGCCTCGTACTTGGGCTTTTCGGGCTGAGCAGGTTCCGGGGCAATCTCCGGGAAGAGACCCGCCTCAAATTCATCCTGCGGTTTCAGTGGACGATCGTCGGGAGAGGTCGGGCGATGAAGCTTGACTCTGGGCATGGCATGGACCTCGAAAGGTGCGGATCAGCGGCTGGAAGGCTCCCGGCAGTCACCGCTCGAGAATTCTGACGTCGGAAATCTGGCTGAAGCGCCAGACGACGAAGCTCTTGGTTCTCAGGTCATACCCCGCAATCGTCTCCTCGTCGGGTGAGATTTCCGCCACCTTGAGCGGAAAATCTCGGCTTGGTTGGGGTATAACTCCCCAACCAGGGGTCAAGCCAGCCTCATCAAGGGCTTGAGAGCGGCTTCAGGAGAATCGTAGAGTCCT
>NZ_WEHX01000047.1 GCF_009183815.1 Sutterella seckii
CCGCCGAAGGCGGAGAGGGCAAAGCCCTCACTGAGCTCAGACTACAACCTACTTTTTAAGAACAAAATCGGCGAAAGCTCACTTGACATTCACCGGTACGTGATCGTTTCCCCCGCCTTGTGGTCAGCGGCGGGCACCCAATATTGGCTCGTAACGATGCGAAGGTCATTGTCCTCGTTGTGCCCAACGATGATCTGGCCGGTGGCAGATACATCCTTCCCGACGACGACCGTCGAACAGGCTTGGGCATTGAGCGACAACGCGGCGATCGCCATACCGATGGCGGCCGCAAGCATGCATTTGGACTTTAGCATTTGATCCTCCAGAGCAGATTGTCGAATGACTGCGAGCAGTCGTTCGACAGCTTAGACCTCTGCCTTCGACTCTTGAAGATCGGACAAACACTCAGGAATAGGCTCCACGAGAAAGGAAAGTATCTGGACTATAGGTAGAGCGGGTTTTTAGGAAGGCATCCTCGCAAATTGACAGGGATGGTCTGCAACCTCCCAAATCTTTCCAGTTAAACCCCCTGGGGCTACGCTTCCCTTGGTTTAATAAATGCGTCATTAAATGATGTACTTGTCCTCGAAAGCACTGATTTTCAGAGGGATGCATAGGATGATCGAGCCTAGGAAACGAGGGTACTCAATCAGGGTTGTAGTACTTCAATTCCGCTACGAGCCAAAATACATGTTATAACAAGTTTAATTAATAACTAAAAAGAAAATGAAGCTGAAGCCACATCTATCCACAAAGCAGAAAAAAGAGGCCGGCAATGCTTCACCAAACGTCACCGGCCTCATAGATAGACGGAAGCAAAGAGCGAAGAAATCAATCCCCGCGTACTTCCTTCCAGCACTGAACGGCTTCTTCCACCGTGAACTTCCCTTCAAGGAGCGCGCGTCCGACAATCACGCCGGCCGCGCCCGAGCGGGCCGCCTCGCGCACGTCGTCAAGCGACCCGATGCCGCCCGAAGCCTGAAAGGCCACCTGCGGAAACGCTTCCGAAAGCGTCCGGTAGAGACCGGCATTGGTTCCGGCAAGCGTCCCGTCCTTCGAGATGTCGGTGCAGAGTACGTGCTTTAGTCCCGCGGGAAGATACTCGCGGATCAGGTCCTCAATGAGAACGCCCGAATTCTCCTGCCAGCCGCTCACGGCGATCTGGCGGCGGCCTGTCTCATCGATCCTCACGTCGAGCGCGAGGACGATTGCTTCGGGCCCGTAGGTCTTCATCCAGCCCTTGACGGTTTCCGGATCCTTTACCGCAGTGGACCCCACGACGACGCGAGAGGCGCCGGCATCAAGGAGCGCGCGGACGTCGGCTTCGGTTCTCACGCCGCCGCCCGTCTGGACGGGTACATTGAGACCCGCGAGGCATTTTCTGAGGAGCGGAATCTGGCGGCGTGCCGGATCCTTCGCACCCGTAAGGTCGACGATGTGAAGGAGCTTCGCTCCCGCCTTTTCGTAGCTCTGAAGGCGCAGGAGCGCCTCGTCGCCATAGTCCCTCGAGGCGTTGTAGTCGCCCTGGTGGAGTCGCACGACGCGGCCTTCAAGAAGATCGATTGCTGGAATGATCACCGTTCAACTCCGAGGAAATTGGCGAGAAGTCTGGCGCCCGCCTTGCCCGAGCGTTCCGGGTGAAACTGAACGCCCGCAAAGTTGTCTCTGGCCGCTGCCGCCGTGAAGGGTTCGCCGTACTCGGCGCGGGCGATGGTGCATTCATTCACGGGCATTGCGTAGCTGTGAACGAAGTAGAACCACTCGCCTGCGGGGAGCCCTTTGAAGAGGTGCTTCGCCATGGGCGAGTCGTCGGGGAAGACGCGGTTCCAGCCCATGTGCGGAAGGGGGAGACTGCCGACTCTGAGTTCGCGGACTTCTGCCGGAATAAGGCCGAGCATGTCGACCCCGCCCGTTTCCTCGCTTCGTTTCGCGAGAAGCTGTTCGCCCAGGCAGATCCCGAGAACGGGCTGCGTCAAGGACCGGATGAGATCGGGGAGTTCGCGCTTTTCCAGTTCCGCCATCGCGGCGCGCGCCGTGCCGACGCCCGGGAGAAACACGCGGTCTGCGGCTTTGACGAGCTTCGGATCGCGCGTGACCTCGGGGTCAATTCCGAGGCGCGATACTGCGCGGGCAAGCGAAAGGAGGTTGGCGCAGCCGGTATCGAGAATGACGACCCGCATCTTTAGAGCACTCCTTTCGAAGAGGGAAGTTCATGACCTTCAATGCGCTTCGCGTCGCGAAGCGTGCGCCCGAGCGCTTTGAAGAGCGATTCGGCGACGTGATGGTCGTTCTTTCCCTTCGCCTTCATGTTGAGCGTGATCCCCATCGCTTGCGAGAAGGAGCGGAAGAAGTGCTCGATCATTTCGGTCGCGAGGTCGCCCACGAACTGGTTTTTGAACTTCGCCTTGAAGGTGAGCCAGGGACGGCCGGAGATGTCGAGCGCAACCCGGCAGAGGGCCTCATCCATGGGAAGGAGGAACCCGAAGCGGCGGATGCCGCGCTTGTCGCCGAGCGCGAGCCTGATGGCTTCGCCGAGCGCCAGCCCCGTATCCTCAACCGTATGGTGGCAGTCGACCTGGAGGTCGCCCTTCGCCTTAAGGTGAAGCCGCATGCCGCCATGCTGAGCGATCTGCTCGAGCATGTGGTCGAAGAAGCCGATGCCGGTTGAAATCTCGTTTTCGCCCTCGCGGTCGAGCCAGACTTCAACGCGGATGTCGGTTTCCTTCGTTTTTCTTTCAACCACCGCGTGGCGGTCGGTCTTCGGCGTCTGAGGGAGGCTTGCAAGGAGGCGCGCTTCCACGGCGCGCCAGGGTTCGCCCTCGGGACCCACGCGGATGCCGGCGAGCCCCATGTTTTCCGCGAGCTTCAGATCCGTTTCGCGGTCGCCGATCACGTAGGAGTTCTTTCGATCCATGGCGCCCCGGCGAAGGTACTTCTTCACGAGCCCGGTGCCGGGCTTTCTGCAGGCGCAGCCGTCGCCCGGCATGTGCGGGCAGATGAGGACCTCGTCGAACTTCGCGCCCTGGCTTTCGAGAATCTGCATCATGAGGTTGTGCGGACCCTCAAAGGTTTCAGTCGGGAAGGATGACGTCCCTAGGCCGTCCTGGTTGGAGACCATGACGAGCTTCCAGCCGGCGTCCTTGAGCGCCTTCAATGCCGGGAGAACGCCTTCGACGAAGCGCATCTTTTTGAAGTCGTCGACCTGATAGTCCTCGGGCTCCTCGAGAATGGTGCCGTCGCGGTCGACAAAAAGGATTCGTTCAGCCATCAGTATTCTCCGAGGAGTTCCGTGAGCGCCGCGAGAAGAAGCGCATTCTCCTCGTCGGTGCCTACCGTGATGCGGATCGCGCCCGCAAGCGTCGGCTGACGGCTCTGGTCGCGAAGAATGATTCCGCGGTCCCAGAGGCCCGTGAAGACGCGGGCGCTTTCGGCAAAGCGCACAAGGAGGAAGTTCGAAGCCGAGGGCGAAACCTCAAGGACGCCGGGGAGCGCGGCAAGCGCCCGGGCGAGCTCCTCGCGGCGGCGAAGGGTCGCCGCGACGCGCGTCTTCATGCGGGCGATGCCCTTGTTGGAGAGCGCCTGTTCGGCAATGTCCGCCACCGGGGCCGGAATCGGATAGGGAGCGATCACCTTCCTGATCATCCCGATCACGGCGGGGTTTCCGATGAGGAAACCGCAGCGGATGCCTGCGAGCGCAAAGGCCTTCGAGAGCGTGCGGATGATGACGAGGTGCGGCGCCCGCTCGAGCCGGTCGATCGCGGTGTTCTCGGGCGAAAACTCAATGTAGGCTTCGTCGAGCACCAGAATCGCGCGCCCGCGGGTTGCGTCGATGAGGTCGCTCACGACTTCCGGAGAAAGGAGATTCCCCGTCGGGTTGTTGGGCGAGCAGGCAAAGACCACCTGAATGGAGGGGTCCTTTTCAAGCGCCGCTTCGAGGGCCTTCACGTCGGGCGTCCACCCGTTTTCGGGAGACGTCGTGAGGTTCACGACGCGCACGTTGGCGGTTTCGGCTGAAACGGAATACATGCCGTAGGTGGGCGGGAACTGCAGTACAGCGTCGCGCCCGCCCGTGCAGAAGGTGCGCACGAGAAGGTCGATCCCCTCGTCGCCGCCGCGGGTGGCGAGAATCGATTCGGGGGAGACGCCGGCATAGGCCGCGTAGCGCGCGATGACTTCAGCAGGCTGCGCGTCCGGGTAGCGGTTCAAGCGCCCGTTTCTGAGGGCGTATTCGTCCGATTCCGCCGATTCGTTGGCATTGAGCCAGACGTCGCCGCGGCCGCCCGCAGCCGCCACGATGCGGCGGGCGGACTGGTAGGGCGTGAGCGCCTGAACCTCGGGGCGCGCAAGGCGCTCCGGGTTCTCCATCAGGTCTTTAGTGCGCCTTGCCATCAGCAACCTCCCTTCGCTTTTTCGGCACTCTGGCGCGCCATGCGCACGAGCACCGCATTCCTGTGGGCGTCAAGCTCTTCGGCGTGCGCGAGGATCGCGATCGTTTCGGCGAGGCCCGAGAAGCCCTCCGCGGTCATTTCCTGAATCGTCATGCGCTTCATGAAGTCGGCGAGACCAAGGGACGAGTAGGCCGCGGCGCACCCGTAGGTGGGAAGCACGTGGTTCGTGCCGGTCGCATAGTCGCCGCCCGATTCGGGAGACCATTCGCCGAGGAAGACCGAACCCGCGTTGTTGATGAGCGGTACAAGGTCGCGCGCATTCTTCGCCTGAATGATGAGGTGCTCAGGCGCATAGCGGTTCGAAACGCGGCAGCATTCCTCGAGGTCCCTGACGACGATGAGGCGGCTCGCGGAAAGGGACTTCGTCGCGATTTCGCGGCGCGGGAGCTGCGCGAGCTGGGCAGCGGCCTCCTGGGCCACCTTTCCTGCAAGCTCCTTCGAGGGCGTGAGGAGCACGACCTGCGAGTCGGGGCCGTGTTCGGCCTGAGAGAGAAGGTCGGCGGCAACGAAGGCCGGGTCCGCATCCTTGTCGGCAATGACGAGTACTTCGGAGGGGCCGGCCGGCATGTCGATCGCGGCGCCGTCGGGACGGCGGCTCACCTGGCGCTTCGCTTCCGTCACATAGGCGTTGCCCGGCCCGAAGATCTTCGAGACGGACGGAACCGTTTCGGTCCCGAAAGCCATGGCGGCAATCGCCTGAGCGCCGCCCACCTGGTAGATCTCTTCAATGCCGCAGAGGCGCGCGGCGCAGAGAATCTGGTCGGCAACGGGCGGAGGCGTGCAGAGAACGACCTTGGAGCAGCCGGCGATGCGGGCCGGAATGCCGAGCATGAGAACGGTGGAGAAGAGCGGCGCCGTGCCGCCCGGGATGTAGAGGCCTACGGCTTCGATCGGACGCGTCACCTGTTCGCAGCGCACGCCCGGCATCGTTTCAACGACGACGGGTTCGAGCTTCTCGGCCGTGTGGAACTTTTCAATGTTCCTTGCGGCCCTCTGGAGCGCGGCGCGGAAGTCGGGCGAGACGCGCTCCCAGGCGGCGTCCACTTCTTCCTTCGAGATCCGGAAGTTCTTCACCTCCGTGCGGTCGAACTTCGCGGAATATTCGCGAAGGGCTTGATCGCCATTCTTTTCGACGTTGTCGAGAATGTCCTTCACCACGGCGCTGATGCGCTCGCCCGCCATGACGGCAGGGCGGCGGAGGATCTCGGTGCGGCCCGCTTCGTCGAGCGAGTCCCAGTCGATGATGTCGCTGAAGGCAAATTCGGTCATTTTGATTGACTCCAAAATGTTGTGCTGATTGTTTGGAAAATTTGTGAATTCTTTGGAAAGGAGTTGCGCCGTCCGAAGGGGATCACTCCATCATCTTTTCAATCGGGAGAACGAGGATCGAGGAGGCGCCTAATTCCTTCACCTTCTCCATCGTTTCCCAGAAGAGGCTTTCGCTTGAAACCATGTGGAGCGCCACGCGGCTGTCGTCGCCCGTGAGGGGCAGAATCGTCGGGTGCTCGGCGCCGGGCAGCAGCTTCGTGATTTCGGCGAGCTTGTCCTTCGGGGCGTGAAGCATGATGTACTTGCATTCGCGCGCGCGGGCGACGCCCTGCATGCGAACCAACAGGCGCTTCACGAGGTCTTCCTTCTCCGCATCCATTTCGTCCTTCCTTGCAATGAGGCAGGCTTTCGAGCGGTAGATCACCTCGACTTCTTTCAGGCCATTCGCTTCGAGCGTCGCGCCCGTCGAGACGAGGTCGCAGATGGCGTCGGCGAGCCCGCGCGGGGCGCCACTTCGACCGAGCCAGTGAGAAGGCAGGGACGGAAGGTGAGGCCCTTCGCCTCGAAGCACCGCTTCAGAAGCTGCGGGTACGAGGTGGCGATGCGCTTCCCGTTGAGGCTTGCGAGCCCCTTCCATTCCTCGTCGCGCGGGATCGCGATCGAGAGCCGGCAGCCGCCGAAGTCGAAGCGCTTCAGCATCCGGAATTCCGTGGGATCGCCCTGGCCCTTGCGCGTGAGGAGCGTTTCCTCGAGGACGTTTTCGCCGATGATGCCGAGGTCGACCACGCCGTCCATGACGAGTCCGGGAATGTCGTCGTCGCGCACGCGCAGGAACTCAATCGGCATGTTTTCCGCAGCCGCGAGCAGACGCTGCTCGTGGTAGCGCACCTTGATGCCGCAGCGTTCAAAAAGCTCCTTAGAGTCGTCTGAAAGTCTGCCGGACTTCTGCATGGCGACTCGTAGACGATTGTTTTCGGTCATTTCTGGTTTCCTGGTAAAGATGAAAAAGGTTCCCTTCCGTCCGGCGGATGCGAAAAAGCCCCCGGAAGTGCTTTGCTTCCGGAGGCCTTCTGACTGGATAACCCTTGTTTCTCTGCTGGGCGCCCGGAAGTTTTGAGTACTTCCAAGCATCCACGCCTGAAAGTCTCGCTTCAGGTGTGGTGGTGATGGCGGCCGCGGAAAGAAAGGGTCAGCATGAGAAGAGTCTCGTCTGTTTGAAAATCCATGGGCAAACGGGAATCGGGAGCGCTTTCGAAGTGCGCAGAGCCGCGTCGTTTACCGGTGAGGTTCATAATGCCACAGCTTTCGCCGCCGGGCGCGGTAAACGAAGCGTGCGTGAGTGGGCTCAAAGCGGGGTGGATGTTTTGCCTAAGATGTCCCGGGGAGGCGCCCATGCGGCATCCCCGGACAACGATTCGGCGCGGGCGGCCTTCCTCCCGGAAGCCGGTGAGGGATTGCTTGAATCCTCCTTTCTTCGGGCGCGCAGGTAGGCTACGCTCACTCAACACATCGACCGCGCGGAAGGCGCGCATCATCAAACCTCCAATTCCAGGATAAGGCTCCGCCATGAGCATCATGAAGAGCGACTTAACTAAGCATGCCACCATGATCGGCATTCTTGCGCCCATCTGCTGGGGCATGGGCGTTTCACTCATTCGCGGCATTGCCGAAGGGTTCGGCCTCGCGCAGGGGCAGACGCTTCTCTACCTCACGGCGGCAATCTGCCTCTTTTTCACGATCGGGATCCCCGACCTCAGGAAGGTCGACAAGCGCTACCTCTTCATCGGCCTTCCGACCGCAAATGCCTCCTCGCTCTGCTTCTGCCTTGCGATCTTCTTTTCCACCGGCGGCGCGCAGACGATGGAAGTGGCGATGGTGAACTACCTCTGGCCTTCGCTCACGCTTCTCTTCGCCGTGCTCTTCAATGGCGTCAGAACGCGCTGGTGGATCGTGCCGGGAATCTTCCTCGGCTTCTTCGGCATCGTAGACATTCTTGCCGGAAGCGACGGCTTTTCCTTGGCGGGCTTCATCGACCGCATCCTCGAGCATCCGTTGAGCTACATCCTCGCCCTCGGGGCCGCGCTCACGTGGGCGGGATTTTCGAGCATGACGCGCGCCTGGGGCGGAAATACCAATCTCTCCACGGTGATCTTCATCATCAACATGCTCATCTACGGCACGCTCTGGCTCTGCGGATTCGGAACGCAGACGGTGGGCGAGGTGTCGCAGCACGGCATCTTCTCGGTGATTTTCGGCGGGATCGCGATGGGCGGCGCCTATGCCGCCTGGACATTCGGCATGTCGAAGGGAAACGTCACGCTTCTCGCGCTCGCGTCCTACTTTACCCCGGTCCTTTCCTGCCTCTTCGCGGTGGTCTGGATCAATGCGAAGCTCGACAGCTCCTTCTGGATGGGCGTGGCGTTTGTGGTGGCGGGGTCCCTGGTCTGCTGGGACGCCACGACGCGCGGCATGAAGCCGATTTTGAAGCACGAAAAAGAAGCGGCAGGAGCTTCTGCCCGAAAGGCGTCGTCCTAGGGCGCCCAAAAAAATCCCCGCACGGGATGCTCGAGCGGTGCGGGGAAATGCTTTCTTTTGCGGCTGCCTGATGCGTCACTTGCGGGAGCGCAGTCCCGCCCGGTCGAGCATCGCGAGGACCCGCTCAACTGGAAGCGCACGGATCACCTTGCCGTCCCAGGTCCTGGCATCGTGAGCGGCAAAGAGCGAATTGATGACGGCTTCCTCGGTGGCTTCAATGGCCGCCATGAAGAGCGGCGTCATGTCGTCGTTTCTCACGAGCGGCGCGCCTTCGAGGGTTCCCTTCGCCGCCGTATGACGCACGCGGACCGATTCATTCATCGAAAAGGCGACGACGAAGTCGCCCGAACCGTTTGACGCCACGCCCCCGGTGCGGGTCATCCCCATGAAGGCGCGCTTTGCGAGGCGCTCGAGATTGCGGGCGTCGAGCGGGGCATCGGTCGCCGCGATCATCATGATGGAGCCGTCGGCAGAGCGGAATTCCTGCATCTCCTTTTCGCCGGGCCAGCCGCCGAGCTCGAGGCCCGCTTCGATCCCTTTGACGTTCAGAATGCCGCCGAAGTTGGCCTGAACGAGGACGCCCACCTTATAGCCCCCGAGACTCTTGGGGAGTACGCGCGAAGCGGTGCCGATCCCGGCCTTGAAGCCGAAGGCCACCGTGCCGGTGCCCGCACCCGCACAGCCTTCTTCAACGGGGCCCGGGGAAGCTTTCCTCAGGGCTTCAAGAACATGCTCGGGCTTCACGAACCGCGCGCGGATGTCGTTCACCTTGCCGTCGTTCGTTTCACCCACGAGGCCGTTCACGGAGCGGACGAGCTCGTTCCCGGGCTGCGAGAGCGTCCATTCAACCACACCCTCGAGCCCGGCGCCCACGTTGAGCGTGTTCGTGAGGATGATCGGTGTTTCGATATTCCCGAGCTCCTTCACCTGCGGGTAGCCCGCCATCTTGCCGAAGGCGTTGCCGAGGAAGATCCCCGCGGGGACCTTCTCTTCAAAGACATTGCCAGGATGAGGGCGAATCGCGGTAACGCCCGTGTGCATGCCGGCGGCATCGTCCTCGAGGGTTACCTGCCCCACAAGGACGCCGTCGACGTCCGTAATGGCATTGAAGCGCCCCGTCGGGAAAACGCCGAATTCGATTCCGAGATCGCGGGGGCGGCGTGAGGTTTGGGATGACTGCATGAATGCTCCGGTTTTGAAGGAGAAAAGTTTGATCGACGGCAAGGATTATCCAACAGGCCGTAAAACCCCGCCATTTATGACGGGGATATAAGGCCCATCGATAGAAGATCGATTACTTTCAGAATTCTCTAAATCCCTTGCGGCTCAGGTTAAAGGAATGTAAAGCATCAATTCTATGATCTATTATTGTATGATAGAGGAATCATGTACATCTTCTGCAACTGCAAGTACGAACGGATCACGGACGACGCACGGCGTTCGGTGCTTAGCCGATTTGCCGGGTGCCGTCGTGCCGTGTTCAACAAGGCGCTTGAGCTGCAGAATGATCGCAAAGCTAAGAGCGAAAAGTCAATCTCGTATCTCGAAATGGCTCACCTTCTCATGGAGTGGAAGCAGCCTGAGGAGATGGCTTTTCTGAAGGAAGCGCCTTCCCAGGCGCTTCAGCAGACGCTCATGGATCTTGACCGCGCCATCAAGGATACCTTCCGCAAGAAGGGCGATCCCGCTAAGAAGCGCTGGCCGAGATTTAAGGCGAAGGACATCGGCGACGGCTTCCAACTTCAGCAGGTGAAGCCGCAGGATATCGACGAACCCAACGGCCGCGTAAAGCTCCCTAAGCTCGGGTGGCTTCGCTACCGGCGTTCCCGTCCCCCTCGCGTTCAAATGCGGGGACGGAACGCTGATTCCGGGGAAGGTAAAGCAGGCTCACATCACGAAGGACTGCGGCAAATGGTTCGTCACCTTTGCGACAGAGTTCGAAATCCCCGATCCCGTGATGAAGGAGAAGGATGTCGGCATTGATGTCGGCATCGTTCACGCCGTCTGTCGCTCAATCAGACGTCGGGAAAGAAGCTTGCCGCAAAGGGGCAGGCAGAAGAATTCGACAAGAGAAAGCCGAGCCGGACCAGGCGCCGGCTCAAGGAGCTCATACAGAAGAAATACAAGCGAATCCGCTCTATTCGACAGGACTTTCACAGGAGGACGGCGCATGCGCTCGCGCAGGAGTACGGCTGCGTATACGTCGAGGACCTGCATCTCCGCAATATGACGAAAAGCGCCAGGGGAACGAATGAGAACCCCGGCAACCACGTGAGGCAGAAGCGGGCGCTCAACCGCGCGCTTCAGCGCATGGGCTTGAGAGCATTGCGGACAGCCATCGAAGAAGCGCTGAACAAAATGGGCGGCATGGTAATTGCCGTGCCCGCTCAGTTTACGTCCCAACGATGCCCGAATTGCGGATGCACAGACAAGCGCAATCGTCCAACTCAGGCGCTGTTCAGCTGCGTTGATTGCGGCTACACAAATAACGCGGATATTGTTGGTTCGATCAATGTGATGACGAAGGGACGGATGAGCCCGAGCGCACACGATAAAAAGCGCATCGCCCGTGCAGTGAGTGCGGAAGGTGCTGGGGATCCCCCCAGTGCTTCCGCGCCATCAGCGGGAACCACCCGGAGTACGAGTTAATCGTATTCAGGAATCCTCGTCCTTCAGGGCGAGGAGGAAGTCAACCGCCTTCAATGAGGAAAAAGCGTTCATCATGCTTCGGTGCGACCTGGCAAGACGCATGGCCCTTGGAAACTTCCCGTCATTCGACAAACAACACGCTCAGGAGGCAGAAATGAGCTCTGATTTCGACGACTTCACCGGCTGCTCATACGGCATGCACGACGACCACGCCATGGATTTTTGCGGGGACTCCGCTTTCGGCAGGGCGGGCGATATTGCTTTTGATCACCCGGGCTCGCCCGACGATTTCCATGGCTCGCACTTCATTTTTCAAGACCCTTCGGATTCGCTTCATGCCGAGGACCGGGGCTTCTCGTCGGTCTTCAACGCGAATGATGGCGCATCAAGGCATTTCGGCGAGGACGATTTCAGGATTCTCTCGGGCACTGGCGCGGGCGATGAGGGCCTCAATCTTGGGAGGGATTTGGTCTTCTGGGTTGCCGGAGAGGATGCCCGCGGCACGCTTTCAGGCTGGATGGATGCGCTCTGGAGCTGGATGGAGAAGTCGGCGAGGCGGTGACGCCTGAGGAGCAGGGAGGAGCATCCATGGGCGGCTGATGGGTCCGGCCGTGGATTGAAATGTTTTTTGGCTGATCGTAGGGGCGAAAAAATCCCTGCCGTACAATGAAGTGCGACGGCATCGGCCTCTCCGTTTCGCCCTGGATCGGAAATGCGCTCATGCTGGTCTTCCCGAGGCGCGGGCCTGCGGCAAGGCGCGTTGACGAACTGTCGCGCGGGGAATCGCCTCTCTGGCTCAGGCTTCTTCTCACTGCCGGACTTCGGATCGGCACGTCGACACCGCATGCCGATCCGGCCGGGGATTATGCTCAAAAGCTTTTCGACCTCACGTCGCGCTGGGGAAGGCAGTTCCTGTCGATCCTCCGCGCAAAATCCCGCGCGCTTGTCGGCGGCGAGGTGTCGGGGAAGGGAGCAAAGACCGTCACGGTGAAGGAGGTTCTTCTCTCGCGGAAGGCCGACGTCTTCCTTTCCTATACGTCCAATGCCGGCAACTATCCGGCCGAGAGCTTCAGGACGCTGCAGATCCCGACAGACGAAAACGTGGACGCCCGCTACGGGATGCTTCTCATGACATCGCGCGCGGCGCCTCTGAGTCGGTGGCTTGAATCTCAGGAAGCCCTCCGCCTCATGGCTGAGGCAGGTTTCCGCGCCTGATTTCAAAGTCGGAAATGAGCCGTCCCGCGCCTTTCCCGGCAACTGCATCGATTCTCACGCCGTAGGCCTCAAAGAGGTTCTCCGGCGTGAGAATTTTGTCTGCGCTTCCGTAAAGAGATTTTTCCCCGGGGAGCATAAGGAGCGCGTCGTCGGCAACGAGCCCGGCGTGAAGCGGCTCGTGCGTCGTGAAGATGATGCCGGTGCCCCTCGCGGCCAGCGACTCCATGAGGGAGAGGACCGTCTCCTGGCGCTTCAGGTCAAGCGTTGCCGTGGGTTCGTCAAGAAGCAGAAGTTCGGCCCCGCCCGCGAGCTCCCGTGCAATGACGACGAGCTGCTGCTGACCGCCCGAAAGCCGCCGGAAGTCTCTGTCGGCGAGGTCTTCAAGTCCGAGGCGCCGAAGCGCCTTCATGGCCGCGGCTTCATCCTCAGGTTTGGGGAGTTCGAAGGTGCCGATCTCCCTGGCGCGTCCCATGAGAACAATGTCGAGAACCGAGTAGGCGAGCGTGGTGGAAAACTGTTGCGGAACAAAGCCGATGCGGGCATATCGGCAGATGTCCCCTGAAAGCGGATGCAGAATGCTGGCGATCGTGTCGAGGAGCGTTGTTTTGCCGCGGCCGTTACTCCCGAGAATGGTAAGAATCTTCCCCGGAGAGACTTCGAGCGAGATAGGAGCCGAGAGCGCTTCGCCTCGGCCGAATGCAAGATTGCGAAGCGTGAGGAGCGGGCGTGCTGCAGTTTTTGTCATCTGATGCACCGGAGAAAAACGGGCCAAGGCTTTAGAGAAACCTGCGGCTTCGCAGAAGGAGCGCCGCAAAGACCGGCGCGCCGATGAGCGCCGTCAGAATGCCGAGCGGAATTTCCGCGCTCGTCATCGTGCGGGCGGCATCGTCCACGAGCACCATGAAGCCCGCGCCCAGCCAGAAGGAGGCGGGCATCAGATGCCGGTGATCGGCGCCCGCGATCGTGCGCGCGAGATGCGGGACGACAAGCCCCACCCAGCCGATGCTGCCGCTCACAGAAACCTGAGCGGCGGTGATGGCGGCGGCGAGAAAGAGCACTCCCCGTCGAAGCCACCCCACCTGAATGCCGAGCGAAGCCGCATCGCGGTCGTCAAGCGAAAGAAGATTGATGCGCCAGCGAAGCCTTATGAGAACGAGGGCGGCGGCGAGAATGAGTCCGGATGACGCGAGGGCCTTGGGCTAGTTTGCGGTGGCAAAGCTCCCCATGAGCCAGAAGACGATGGAGGGAAGGGGCTCCTCGCTGTCGGCCGAATACTGAACGAGCGAGACAAGTGCTGAGAAGACGCCCGCTACGATGATGCCGGCAAGGACGATGATCAGACGGTCGTCGCGCCCGGACAGGGAGGCTACGAGCGTGACGAGGCCGAGCGCCAGAATGCCGAAGCCGAATGCGGCGGTCATCATGACGAGGATGGAGGCGCCCATGAGGAGGCTCAGCGCTCAGCCGAAGGCGGCCCCCGCCGTGACGCCGATGATGTGCGGGTCAACGAGCGGGTTTCTGAAAACGCCCTGGAGCGAGGCGCCCGCAAGCGCAAGTCCTCCGCCCGCAAAGAAGGCGAGGAGAACGCGCGGCAGCCTCACTTCCCAGAGAATCCGGGACTGGGCGCTCTCTGAAATCCCCGGCGCCCCTCCGAAAATGCCGGAGAGCACGCCGAGAGCGGCATTGAGAATCTCTCCGGGTGAAATGGCGAAGCGCCCCACGCCCAGAGAGAGGAAGGCAATGGCGATCGCACCCGCCGCGAGGACCGCCACCCTGAGCGACTTACTGCTTCTCGTCATCAGCCGTCCAATGGACGCGGTAGAAGCGCTGGTAGTAGTCGTCGGCCGCCTTCGTCATGTCGATGTCGGCAAACTTTTCCGGATAGAGCTTCTTCGCCATCCAGAGTTCGCCGATCGCCATGGCTTCGGGCATCGGGTAGCCCCAGGCCTTCGCGTATTCTGGCATCAGATAGACCTTTTTGTCCTTCACGGCCTTGATGCCGGCCCACGCGGGGTCGGAGAGGATCTCCTTCACGGCCTTCGGATAGCGGTCCTGAACGAAGATGACGGCCGGATCCCAGCCGATCACCTCTTCGATCGAGACCTGCTTGAAGCCCTTGATGGTCTTCGCGGCGACGTTGTAGGCGCCGGCGCGCTCCATCATGAG
The DNA here is from genome assembly GCF_009183815.1 of Sutterella seckii. Taxonomy (GTDB): domain Bacteria; phylum Pseudomonadota; class Gammaproteobacteria; order Burkholderiales; family Burkholderiaceae_F; genus Sutterella; species Sutterella seckii. Next base: position 14,283 of record NZ_WEHX01000047.1, read on the forward strand.
GCCCGTGTACTTGCCCGAGCCGTAGGTCGTGAGGTTGGGATTCGCCATGTAGGCGCGCACGCGCTCGTTCTCGGCAAGCTTCCCGATGCGCGAGTCAACGAGGCGGCGCTTCTCAAAGGTGTAGCGAATGAGCTCCTCGCCTTCCTTTTTGCGGTCGACCACGTCCGCAATGAGGCGGATGCCGTCCTCGAGGCCGAGCGTGTAGGCGCTGTCCTCATCCTTCATCGTCGGGTTGAGGAGCGCCTTCTGATCCCTGGCATCGCGGCGCAGCGACACCGCAACCGTCGGGAGGCCGGCGCGCTCGAGGGATTCGATCATGTCCTTCGGCGCATAGTTTGCGATGAAGACCACATCGGGCTTGAGCGCTGTAACGGCCTCGATGTTGACGGAGGTGAGGTCTCCGGGCATCGGCATCGTCTCAAGCTTCCTGTCGAAGCGGACGAACTGCGGCCCGAGGTTCTTCTTCCAGGAGGAGAGAACGCCCGCAACCTTATCAGAGGCGTTCATCTGGACGAGGAGATTCAAAGTCTGGTGCTGGAGCACCACGACGCGGTCGGCAAAGGCAGGAAAAGCAAGAGCAAACGCGAGGGCCGCTGCGGCGCCCCGGAGGAAGAGACGTTTTTGCATAGAGAGTACTTCCAGGCTTCTCAAAAAAGACGAAAGCGTTATCCGCTATTCCAAATCGGGATGGCGCGAAGGACAATGCCTCCTCTCATGTTTGGAAAGGCGAGCCGTCAACGGCTGAAGTACGGGCGAGAGCGTTCTTGATGCCGATCAGAAGTAAAGAAAAGGGGCGCGGACGAATCCGCATCCCTTTCTCAAAAACGCTCAGAAAAGAGCCCGGATCTTAGATCCAGGCTTTGGACTTCGCGGCTTCCATGCCGGCTTCGCGGCCGTTGACGAGGCAGTCCATCACGGCGCAGGCGCCGATGCGCACGGCGCCGTGGATGCCGCCCACGAATTCGCCGGCGGCAAAGAGCCCCGGAATCGGCTTGTCGGTCATCACGTCGAGCACGGCCGTATTGATGGCGGTGGCGACCCCGCCCATGCAGTGATGAACCTTCGGGCTCATGCGGGAGACGTAGTAGGGGCCCGAGCCGATGGGCTTCGCGGCCTTGTCGAAGCGCCGGCCGAACTTCGGATCCGACTTCTTCGCGAGGTTGTCGTTGTATTCGGCAATCGCGGCGCGAAGCTTTGCGGGATCCATGCGGTAGGCCTTGGCGAGCGCATCGGCGTCGGCAAACTTCTCAACCGTGCCGGCATCGAGCATCTTCGCGAAGAGCCCCGGGCGGAGCGTTTCGAGATGCTTCACGCCGTCGTCGTCCGAGAACGCAAGCGCCTGACCGCCCTTGTTGATGACGGTGAGAATGGCGTCGGTGCAGAGCTTTCTGTCGCCGAATTCATTCACGAAGCGCGAGGACGATAGGGTCGAGAGCCAGAAGCCGAAGAGCGAACCCGAAATCGAGGCAAAGTGCGTGGCGATGCCCATGCCCTGTTCAAGAGGCGAGCAGGAGGGGAGGCACTGAATCCAGTCGGCCTGAATGATGCGCGCGCCGATGCGGCTTGCTTCGCGCCAGGCTTCCGCGGTGGCGCCGGGCTGGTTGGTGGTGAGGAAGGCTTCGCCCAATTTCGGGTCAAGGGTCTTGCGGTAGCGCACGTCGGCGCCGAAGCCGCCGCAGGCAAGAATTACGGCGCGCTTTGCGCAGATGTTCCTGACTTTCCCGGAACCGGGTTTGCCGAAGACATAGCCCTCGCGGATGCGAACGCCCTTCACGCGGCCGTCGGCGTCGCGAAGGACCGCTTCCATGAAGCATCCCGTGCGGATGGGAACGCCCGCGGCCTTAAGCTTCGCTACAGCGGGCACGATAATACCTTGCCCCGTGCCTTGTTTCGTAATCATGCAGCGCGAGGCGGAGTGTCCGCCCTTGCCCGTGAGGTTCTCATTCCATTCGACGCCGATAACCTTCCGCGTCCATTCAAAGGTTTCCGAGGCCTTTTCGCAGACGAAGCGGATGTGCGCCGGGTCGCCGAGTCCGAGACCGATGCGCTCCATGTCGGCTTCAAGAGCTTCGGGCGAATCCTTGATGCTCTGAGCCTTCTGCACGCTCGAACCCGGAACGGCGAGCATGCCGCCCGAGAGCGACGAATTGCCGCCGATGAAGGCCATTTTTTCAAAGACGGCGGTCTTGGCGCCCGCTTCATGCGCGGCGAGTGCGGCGGCGAGCCCGGCAAAGCCCGAGCCGATCACGACGACGTCGTAGGTTTCATTGAATTTGGTGGGAATGGGATTCACGCAGGAGGCTTCAGCGGCCGGGACAAATGCGCCGGCGGCAGGAATAAGCGCAGCGCCCTGGAGCAGGCGGCGGCGTGCGATTTGAGTCATGTTTCTCTCCTCTGTTTTTTTCTATCCTCAGCGTCCGGCGCTACTCACGAAGGGAAGGCGTCTGGCGCTTTTTGGAAGGGAAAAGTCTATTCCGGGTTTGCACCGTATCTGGACTATGGGTGCAAAAACCCCCTGGATCCGGGATGCCCTTCAGGCAGCACCAGCAGCCGCCGGTTTCCCGGCGGCTTAATTTTTCTTGAGGCGTGGTAGGGCCAATCAGTCAGCCGACTGCCGCTTTTTCCATTCCCAGGGCAGCCACGGCGTCCGGTCGAAGTCCTCGAGGAGCCTCTCCATGGGTCACTTCTGAATCTTCTTGTTCGGGTCCTTGCCCTCGCGGCAGGCCTGCGTCCAGCCCTTCGCGTACGCGTGCTTGCAGGCAGCAGCGCTATAGTCGTTCAGCCACTCTTCCAGGTCAATGCCGTTGAGCCTGGCCGTTTCCGCCGCCGAGAGGCATGTCGCCACAGCATTCATGCCGTCGAGCGTCTGCATGAAATTCTGGTTCTTCCTCAGCATTGCCACGGGGCGAATGCTTCGTTCCACGGTGTTCGTTTCCAGCGGGATGCGGCCGTGTCGATCGTCTTCACGTACTTGCCGTTCTTCTCCTTCGCCAGCGTTTCGGCAAGCCCTTTGTAGAGCTCGTCCATGGCGTCGAAGACCGG
>NZ_WEHX01000048.1 GCF_009183815.1 Sutterella seckii
CCCGAGGCTGCCCCGGCTCCTCAGACGCCGGCTGCGGCCGCAGAAGCGCCGAAGGAAGCCGAAAAGAAGGCTGAGGTCCCCGCTCCCGAAGAGCCCGATCCCGCCCGCATGGCCGAAGCCGTCGAGGCTGCGGTTGAAAAGGCGGCGGCCGAGCTTCCGGAGCTTGACGTGAAGCCCGATGAAAAGCCTGAGGCAAAGGCGGAGCCCGAAGCTGAAAAAGCGCCCGAAGGCAAGGCGGAAAAGCCCGCCAAAGCCTAAGATCAGCCTTAGAGGGAAGCCGGCTTATGCACAATGGATCGCCGGCGCTTCCCCCGAACGCATTCGGTCCTGGTGATTCCCGGGTCCGGCCTCCCGCGCCGGATCCGGGGTTTGAGTTTTTTCCTGCGGGTTCTGAGGAGGATAGACCGCTATGGAATACAGTTTCTGGGGCGGCCTCATGCTGATGGTGCTGATGGCGGACCCTCTCGGCAATATTCCGATCACGATCAGCTGCATGAAGGGCGTGCCCAACAACCGGCGCGTGCGCGTGCTTTTCCGCGAATGCATGATCGCGATGGGGATGCTCCTCCTCGCGATGTTCTTCGGCCGCCCCTTCCTTGCCGCCGTCGGCCTCTCCGACGCCGCGCTCTCGATCGGCGGCTCCGTCATCGTCATGCTGATGGCGATCCGCATGGTGTTTCCGACCAAGGAGGGCGTTTTCGGCGAAACGCCGGGGGGCGAACCCTACATCGTTCCGATCGCGATTCCCGCGATTGCCGGACCTTCGACCATTGCGACCATCATGATGCTCGCGGCGAGCCAGCCCGACCGGCTCTTCGAGTGGGGGCTCGTCGTCTTCATTACGTGCGCGGCGAGCTTCGCGGTTCTCGCCTCCGCCGACTGGCTCGAGCGCCATATGGGCGAAAAGCTCACGCTCGCCTTCGAACGCCTGACCGGGCTTCTCCTTGCCATGATGGCGACGCAGATGTTCCTCGGAGGCTTCAGCTCCTACCTCGAGTCGCTCCCGAAGCACGGGCTCTGACCGTAAGCAAAAGAAAACCGCCCGTACGAGTGGACACGCTCTTTCCGATTGAGTAAAATCCGCTCCCTTGACTCGAGAGGTCCGGGCGGATTGCTTACCCCATCTTCGGTTTCCACTGGCGCCGCCCCTGACGGACTTCCGGGCAAGACAAAGAATGCATGCGTTTTTTTCCGACTTGGCGGCATCTGACCGTGCGGGGAGGAAAGAGCGCATAAAGAATCCAATTTTCAGAGCGAAAGCCATCCTGCCTAGCAGCAGATTCTGCGGTCGGCGCCATCCGGCAGCGGGGTCGGGCGGACGGATTTCCTCATAAGCAACCATTAGGTGAACGCAATGAAGACCTTCTCGGCCAAGCCGCTTGAGGTTAAGCGCGACTGGTTCGTGGTCGATGCCAGTGATAAGGTGCTCGGCCGTCTGGCCAGCGAAATCGCGCTGCGCCTGCGCGGCAAGCACAAGCCCGAATTCACTCCGCACGTCGACACGGGCGATTTCATCGTCGTGATCAACGCTGACAAGCTCGTCCTCTCCGCTGAAAAGGCGACGAAGAAGACGTACTACCGCCACACGGGCTATCCCGGCGGCATCATTGAGACGACCTTCCGCGAAATGCAGGAAAAGCACCCCGGCCGCGCCCTCGAAATCGCTGTCAAGGGCATGCTTCCGAAGGGACCCCTCGGCTATGCGATGATCAAGAAGCTCAAGATCTACGCCGGCGCCGAACACCCGCACACGGCTCAGCAACCCAAGGTTCTGGATCTCTAATAGAGGCTTGAAAAGATGATCGGCAACTACAACTACGGCACCGGCCGTCGCAAGAGCTCCGTCGCGCGCGTGTTCATCAAGCGCGGCACCGGCAAGATCGTTATCAACGGCCGTCCGCTCGAACAGTACTTCCAGCGTGAAACCGGCCGCATGATCGTCATGCAGCCCCTTCAGCTCACCGAAAATGTCGAAACGTTCGACATCATGGTGAACGTCGCCGGCGGCGGCGAGTCCGGCCAGGCCGGCGCTGTCCGTCACGGCATCACCCGCGCCCTCATCGACTACGATGAAGGCCTGAAGTCCGTTCTCTCCAACGCCGGCCTCGTTACCCGCGACGCCCGCGAAGTGGAACGCAAGAAGGTTGGTCTGCGCAAGGCCCGCCGCGCGAAGCAGTTCTCCAAGCGCTAATTGCTTCCCGTGCGCCGCTCCCGAAAGGCTTCTTTCGGGAGGGCCTCCAAGAAGAACCGTCCGACATCCTTCGGGATCCGGGCGGTTTTTCTTTGGGACAAACCCTATCTCCGAGCCGGATACTGGTGTAGGATGAAGGGCTTCAGAGATCTCCGGCAGGTTCCCTTGAAGAAAGCGGCCGGAGATGCTATTAGGATTTAAGAAGAATGACCGAAGCGACTACGACGACGGCCCAGAACCCCAAGACGGAAGAGGCCGTTCCGGAACTGATGCCTGATCCGATCACCTTTACCGATGCTGCTGTGGCAAAGGTGAAGGAGCTGATGGATGAAGAGGGCAATCCCAATCTCAAGCTGCGCGTTTTCGTGCAGGGCGGCGGCTGCGCCGGCTTCCAGTACGGCTTTACGTTCGATGAAACGCAGAACGAGGACGATGCCGTGATGGAAAAGGGCGGCGTGAAGCTCCTCATCGACTCGATGAGCTACCAGTACCTGGTGGGCGCCAAGATCGACTACAAGGAAGGTCTTTCGGGCGAACAGTTCGTGATCGATAATCCGAACGCCGTGACGACCTGCGGCTGCGGCTCTTCCTTCAGCGTTTAATCGCTGAAAGAGAGGCGCGCCCGGGCGTACTTTCCAACACCGCATTCAGAAAAGCCGCCGGAGGCATTGCGCTTCCGGCGGCTTTTCTACTGGCGTTCCGGGATCGCGCTCCTCCCGTCAGGCGGGATAGAGCGCGCCAAGAACTCTCGGGCCCTTCGCCCGCGTGACTGCCGGAAGATTCCCCGGCATTCTGAGGAGGAAGGCGCGTGCGAGCCAGGCAAAGGCCGCACCTTCGACTTCCATCGGATCGAGCCCGCGGTCCGCTGAGCTCAGAAGAGCGCAGCCGGGCATCCGCTTCAGAAGCGCCTGCCCAAGCCGCTCCATCAGGAAGGGATTAAGCGCGCCCCCGCCGCAGACATAAAGCTTCCTCGCTTCGGGCTCGGTCTTTGCGAGCGCATCCGCAATGGTCGCTGCGGTGAGTTCCGTGAGGGTTGCCGCGACATCCTGCGGGACGGCATTCCCTTCGGGAAGCGCGGCGAGGCGCTCCTCGAGCCAGGCGAGCGAAAACCGCTCGCGCCCGGTGGATTTCGGGGCCGGCCGCGCGAAATACGGGTCGCAGAGGCACCGGGAAAGAAGCTCCGGAATGACGGCGCCTGAGGCTGCAAAGGCCCCTTCGGCGTCGTAGGCGCGTCCCGTGCTTTTTTCCATCCAGGCATCAAGGAGCATATTGCCCGGTCCCGTGTCGAAGCCGAGGACGGGTGCATTGCTCCCTTCGGGCGGAATCAGCGTGAGATTTGCGATTCCGCCGATATTGAGTGCGGCCGCAGGGGACTTTCCCCGGAAGATTCCGGCATGAAAGGCGGGAACGAGCGGCGCGCCTTCGCCGCCCGCGGCGACGTCGCGCGACCGGAAGTCGGCGACGACGTCGATTCCGGTAAGTTCGGCGACCCGGGCCGGGTGGTTGAGCTGGAGCGTGAAGCCGCGCTCGGGGCGGTGGCGGATGGTCTGACCGTGAAGACCGACGGCCGCGACTTCCTCCCGCCCGATGCCTGCTTCCTGAAGCGCTTTTTCGATGACGGCGGCATAGAGATCGGCGAGCGCCACTGAGGCGTCGCCCGCCCGCTCGATTTCGTTCGTCGTGCCGAGGGCGAGCGCCTTCAGTTCCTCCCGGAGTTTCCCGGGCATCGGAAGGTAGGCGCGGCCGAGGGTCGCCATGGGCGCCCCTTCATCTTCGGGGAAGGACGCAATGACGGCGTCGGCGCCGTCAAGGCTTGTTCCCGACATGACGCCGATCGTGATCATTTGCCGCTCCGGCCGAGATGTTCCGCCCGGGCTTTCCCTTCCTCGAGCGCCACCGGACGCACGCGTCCGCCCGCAGCGGGCGCCTCGCCCTGGTTTTCGGCAGGAGCCTCTTCGTCCGTGAGGTCGTCCTTATTCTCGCGGGCCGCGGCTTCGGCAGCGGCTTCTTCCTTCTCGCGCGCTTCGGCGAGGAGCTTCTCGGGCGAGGGAAGACCCTCTTCCCGCGCCGCATCCTCAAACATCTTCTGAATGGGGAGCGCCCGGGCGCGGAGCTGCGCGAGCTGATAGGCGGAGAGGTTTTCCGTGTCGGGGAGATCCGCGGTAGCCGGATTGATCTGCACGCCGTCGATCATGAGTTCGTAGTGAAGGTGCGGACCGGTTGCGAGACCCGTGCGGCCGACCAGGCCGATGAGCTGGCCCTTCTTCACGAGAACACCCGGGCGGACCCCTTTCTGAACGCGCCGCATGTGGGCGTAAAGCGTCGTGCGTCCGAGCCCGTGGTCAATCTGCACGTAGTTGCCGTAGCCCTTCGCTTCGTAGGCCACCTTCGTCACGCGCCCGTCAGCGGCGGCGAGAACGCGCGAGCCCTGGGGCGCGCGCAGGTCCGTGCCGTTGTGGGGGCGCAGAACCCCCGTCACCGGGTGGCGCCTCAGGGGCGCGAATTCGGAGCTCACGTCCTTGATGTCGAGCGGCACGCGAAGGAAGGTCTGGGAGGCGGAGCGGCCGTCAAGCGTATAGAAGCTCCCCGGATGGGTGCCGTCCGAAAACCAGAAGGCTTCGTGGACGCCCGCCTCGTCGACGATCTGGGCGGCGAGCAGCTGCCCGTCCTTCACGAAGCGCCCGTCGGCGTATTTCTTTTCGAATACGAGGCGCAGCGTGGCGCCGGGCTTGAGCGCCGCCACCGGGTCGTCCGCGCCGTCCCAGACGGCGAGAAGCTGGTCGGCGATGCTCTCAGGGATGTTGAGGGCCTTCGCCGTGGCGTTGAGCCCGTTCTTCGCTTCTCCGGACACGAGCGCGTCCATGGTGGAGAAGGTGAAGGGCAGCACGTCGGAAATCAATTCGCGGCCGATGCGCGAGACTTCAATCGTGCGCGAGTCGGCCTGGCGCGGCCCGTCGAGGTAAAGGCGCAGGAATTCGAGTTCGCCTGAATCCGCAACGCCCGCCGTGATGTGCTGACCGGGCTGCAGCGCGAGAAAGGGCTCGAGGTGGGGCGCCGCATCAAAGAAGGAAAGCGCCTGCGGATCCTGAATGCCGAGGTGCGCAAAAAGCGAAATCAGGGTGTCGCCCGGCTCCACGTCGTAGTGGCGGGGCGTATAGGCGCCCAGACGCGCGAGTTCAGCAATTTCGGGCGTCAGATCCGGAGTCTTCACGTCGATCGAGATCGTTTCGGCTCTCACGGGCGAAGGTGCAAGCGCCGGGCCGAGCGCGGAAAGAAGTCCTGCGGCGAGGCCGGTGCCGACAATGAGAAGACCGAGCGCAAGCGCACGGGGTTTGGCTTCATCCGGGCGCAGGCCGAGGCGGATGAGCCGCGTGCGCGAGGAGAGAAGTGCGGCACGGCCGAACGCGCAGAGCACGTTGGCAACGAGAGACGGAGCCGGCATCAGAAAGTTCTGAGGAGAAATAGAATGATAAATTCAGGTGAATCTTGGATTTTAGACGCCCTGCGGCGCAACCTGCTAAAGTTTTCCGATTATTGAGCATAACCGGCGGCCGCCCGGATGAAGGCGAGAGGCGCTTGCATTCCCCTCATGCGGGGGGTCCCCGGGCCTGAAAGGCCGCCGCCGCCCGATTTCTCACTGCCAGAAACACTGTTTTCCTCGAATACAAAATGACACAAGAAACTGCGCCCGAAAAGAAGGATCCCGAACGCTTCCCCGTGACGGACGACATCCGCGAAGCCATGGCCACCATTGCCCGCGGAACGGACACCTTCCTCATTCAGTCCGAGTTCGAGCAGAAGCTCGCCCGCTCGAAGGCGACGGGAACGCCGCTTCGCTGCAAGCTCGGTCTCGATCCGACGGCGCCCGACATTCATATCGGCCACACGGTGGTGCTCAACAAGCTCCGCCAGCTTCAGGATCTCGGCCACACGGTGATCTTCCTCGTGGGCGACTTCACCGCCGCGATCGGCGACCCGTCCGGACGCAACACGACCCGCCCGCCTCTTTCGCGCGAGCAGATTGAAGAGAATGCGCAGACCTACCTCAATCAGGCGGGCTACATTCTCGACCTCGACAAAACGGAAGTCCGCTACAACTCGGAATGGAGCAATGCGCTGGGCGCGACGGGCCTCATTCAGCTCGCGAGCCGCTACACCCTCGCGCGCCTTCTTGAGCGCGACGACTTCGCAAAGCGCTTCAAGGAAGAGCTTCCGATCGCGATGCATGAGCTTCTCTACCCCCTCATGCAGGGCTACGACTCGGTGGCGCTCAAGGCCGACCTCGAGCTCGGCGGCTCCGACCAGCGCTTCAATCTTCTCGTCGGCCGCGAACTTCAGCGCCAGTACGGCCAGGAACTGCAGTGCATCCTCACGATGCCGCTTCTCGTGGGCCTCGACGGCGTCGTGAAGATGAGCAAGAGCAAGAAGAACTACATCGGCATCACGGATGCGCCCAACGACATGTTCGGGAAGGTCATGTCGATTTCCGACGACCTCATGTGGAACTGGTACGACCTTCTTTCTCTCAGGGGCAACGACGAGATCGCGAAGCTGAAGAAGGAATGCGCGGAAGGGCGCAACCCCCGCGACGCGAAGGTGCTCCTCGCGCGCGAAATCGTCGAGCGCTTCCACAGCGCCGGCGCGGCCGACGAGGCCGAAAGGGAATTCAATGCCCGCTTCCAGAAGGGCGCGGTGCCGAACGACATCCCCGACGTTGAGGTTCAAGCTCCCGAAGGCGGCATCGGCATTCTGCAGATGATCCGCGCGGCGGGGCTCGCGCCCTCGAACGCCGAGGCCGGACGCAATGTCGACCAGGGGGGCGTTCGCATCAACGGCGAGCAGGTGAAGGACAGGTCGCTGCGCTTCACGCCGGGCGAGCCGATTGTTCTTCAGGTGGGCAAGCGCCGCTGGGCGCGCGTCACCGTGGTTGCCCAGAAATGATTCTTCTCCTGCAGCGCGTGAGGGAGGCCCGCGTCGACCGAAGGGGCGAAGCGGGCGCGCCCGACGAGAAGCTCGGGAGCGTGGGAAAGGGCTTTCTCGCCCTTGTCTGCGCCGAAGCGGGCGACACGGAGGAAGTGATCGGGAAGGCGGCGAGAAAGACCGCACGCCTTCGCGTTTTCGAGGACGAAGGCGGCCGCATGAACCTTTCCGTCAAGGATGTCGGTGGCGGCGTCCTTGCCGTCTCGCAGTTCACGCTCGCCGCGGACTGCATGAGCGGGAACCGCCCGAGCTTTTCGAAGGGCGCCGCGCCCGAAGAGGCCGAGAAGTCCTATCTCCGCTATGTCGAGGCGCTCCGGGCCGAAGGCATCCCTGTCGAGACAGGCTCCTTCGGCGCCCACATGCTGGTTTCGCTCGTCAACGACGGGCCCGCAACCTTCTGGCTTAAGTTTTAGTGTTTTTTCGATAGGAGGCCGTCATGGATCTTCAGTCCCGTACTTTTTCCGAAGGTGAAATGATTCCCGAGCGCTGCGCCTACGGGCGTCTCGGCGAAGGCGGAAAAACGGTCGCGAGCGAAAACGCGAATCCGCATCTTGCCTGGTCGGGCGCTCCGGAAGGCACGAAGTCCTTCGTGGTCGCGTGCCTCGACGACGACGTGCCGACGAACCTTGAGGAAAGGGACCATTCGGGCGAAATCCCCGCCGGTCAGATCCGGCGCCGCTTCGTGCACTGGGTGCAGGCGAACGTCGACGCCGCGACGACGGAATTCCCTGAAGGGGCGTTCCGCCACGGCGCGAAGACGCCGAAGGGCTTCGGTCTCGCCGGCATCAACGACTACAGCCGCGGCGCGGTGCCCGAACCCGGCAGCGTCGGCACGGGCTACGACGGCCCCTGCCCGCCCTTCTTCGACGCCCGCCGCCACTACTACCGCTTCCAGGTAGCGGCGCTCGACGTCGCTAAGCTCGAGGGGCTCCCGAAGGCCTTTACCTGGCAGGATGTCGAGGAACGCATGAAAGGTCACGTCCTTGCCACTGCCGAACTCGTCGGAAGATATACACTGAACCCCCGTCTGCGCGGCGCCTGAGAACTCAGGCGCTCACTGAAGCAGCTTTCCCATCACACCCATATTCAGGAACAGCAATAGAAATGTTCAAGACAACCGACAGCCCCGCCAAGGCGGATCCGGATCTGTGGCAGTGGATTGACGCCGAAGCGCGCCGCCAGGAACAGAATATCGAGCTTATCGCCAGCGAAAACTACGCCTCTCCGGCGGTGATGGCTGCTCAGGGAAGCTGCCTCACCAACAAGTACGCCGAGGGCTATCCCGGAAAGCGCTACTACGGCGGCTGCGAATTCGTCGACGAGGTCGAGCGCCTCGCGATCGAGCGCGCGAAGAAGCTCTTCTGCGAGCCTGCCGGCGTTGAAATGGCCGTGAACGTGCAGCCCCATTCGGGCGCGCAGGCCAATTCCGCCGTCTTCTTCGGACTCCTTCAGCCGGGCGACACCTTCATGGGTCTTTCGCTCGCCGACGGCGGCCACCTCACGCACGGCATGCACCTCAACTTCTCCGGCAAGTACTTCCATTGCGTTCCCTACGGCCTCAATGAAGCCGAGGAAATCGACATGGACGAGGTGGAGCGCCTCGCGAAGGAAAATAAGCCGAAGCTCATCGTGACGGGGGCGTCCGCCTACTCGAAGCGCATCGACTTCAAGCGCTTCGCGGAAATCGCGCATTCCGTGGGCGCGCTCCTCATGGTCGACATGGCGCACTATGCGGGCCTCATCGCCGCCGGCGTCTACCCGACCCCCTTCGGGCACGCCGACATCGTGACGACGACTACCCACAAGACGCTGCGCGGTCCGCGCGGCGGCATGATCTTCGTGCGTCCGGACCTTGAGAAGAAGATCAATTCCGCAGTCTTCCCCGGCATGCAGGGCGGCCCCCTCATGCACGTCATCGCCGCGAAGGCGGTGGCTCTCGGCGAAGCACTTACGCCGGAATTCAAGGCCTATCAGGAGCAGGTCGTGAAGAATGCGGCCGTCATGGCCGAGCAGCTCATGCAGCGGGGTCTGCGCATCGTGTCGGGCGGCACCGAAAGCCACGTGATGCTCGTCGACCTCCGTCCCCTTCACATCACAGGGAAGGCCGCCGAAACGGTGCTCCACTCCGTCGGCATTACGGTCAACAAGAACGCCATTCCGAACGATCCGGAAAAGCCCTTCGTCACGTCGGGCATTCGCCTCGGGTCCCCTGCCATGACGACCCGCGGCTTTAAGGAAGACGAGGCGCGCCTCACGGCCAACCTCATCGTCGACGTGCTTGAAGCCCCTGAGGATCAGGCGGTTCTCGACCGCGTCCGCGTTGAAGTCGCGAAGCTTACCGCGCAGTTCCCGGTTTACGGCGAATAATTCAAAATCCCGCCGGCGGATTCCTTTTCGGCGCTTCAGCCGTTAAGAATCCGCCTTTTTAAGGCTTTCGGCACAGGATCTGGTCCTCCCGAAGGCCTTTTTGCTATCAGATGTGTCCTCATTCTTAAATTCGGCGCCTTCCGTCCGCTAAAATCATCGGATAACCTTCTTTTCCCTCTCCCATCCCCATACGGAGCACGAGGTTTCAATGCGTTGTCCTTTCTGTCAGCACAATCAGACGAGCGTTGTGGATTCCCGCACGCCTGAGTCCGGACTTGTGATCCGTCGCAGGCGCCAGTGCCAGAGCTGCGGCAAGCGCTTCACGACGTTCGAGCGCATTTTGCTCGCCATGCCCTGGATTGTGAAGAAGGGAGGCGGCCGCGCGGAATACAGCCGCGAGAAGCTGCGAAGCTCCATGGCGCTTGCGCTCAGAAAGCGCCCGGTCTCGTCGGAGCGCATCGACGCCGCGGTCGACGCAATCGAGCGCAAAATGTCCGGAACGGGCGAGCGCGAAATCCGCTCGAGCCGCGTGGGCGAACTCGTTCTCGAGGAGCTTCGCGGCATCGACATCATTGCCTGGATCCGCTTTGCGTCCGTCTACCTCAACATCAGCGACCCCAAGGCGTTTGCGGAGATGATTGAGCGGGCGCTCCATGAGAGCGGTCACGGCGAGGGCGAGGAAGGCACGGAGAAAGCGTGATGACTCAAACGGAAAAAGTGCTTCGGCTCAAGACTGACGAAGCGTGGATGGATTTTGCGCTCGACGAGGCGAGAAAGGCCTGGCGGCTCTCGCCCCCCAACCCCTCCGTGGGCGCGGTGATCGTGAAGGACGGACGCCTGATCGGCGCCGGGAGCACCCAGCAGACGGGCGGCCCTCACGCCGAAATCATGGCGCTCCGGGACGCGGCGGCGCGCGGCGAAAATGTGGAGGCGCAACCGTCTACGTGACGCTTGAGCCCTGTTCGCACTGGGGGCGCACGCCTCCCTGCGCGCTCGCCCTCATTGAGGCGAAGGTGGCGCGCGTTGTTGCGGCGACCGGCGACCCGAATCCGAAAGTATGCGGGCGGGGCCTCAGGATGCTTGAAGACGCCGGCGTCGAGGTCGAGCTCGGCGTGCGCGAAAGGGAAGCGAAGGAAGTCAATGTGAGCTTTCTCGCGCGCATGACCCGCGGCACGCCCTGGGTGCGCGTGAAGACGGCGATTACGCTTGACGGGCGGACGGCGCTCCCTGACGGCCGCTCGAAGTGGATTACGGGCGAAGAGGCGAGAAAGGACGTGCAGTTCTGGCGCGGCCGCTCGGGCGCCGTCGTGACGGGAGCCGGCACCGTGCGCGCCGACGACCCGCAGATGAACGTGAGGCTCGACGACCAGGTCCGTCAGCCCCTGCGCGTGGTGGTGGATCCAAGGCTTGAGACGAGTCCGGAAGCAAAGATTCTTCATTCTCCGGGAGGCCGCGTGCTTTTCGTCTCGGCCGAGGAGAACCGCGAGCGCAGAAATGCTTTGGAAGCCGCAGGCGCCGAGGTGCTTCGCATTCCGCATCCGGAAGTGCCGGGGAGGGTCGACCTCGCGCGGCTCATGGTGGAGCTCGCCCGCCGCGAGGTGAACGAGGTTCACGTGGAGGCGGGCCCCCGGCTCACGGGTGCCTTCATCGAGGCGGGGCTCGCCGACGAGCTTCTCGTCTACATGGCGCCCTGCCTTTTCGGCGCAGGGCTTCCTCCCGCAGTCATAGCGCCGCCGCAGGCGCCCGGCGAAGCGCCGCGCTGGCAAATTCATTCCCTCGCTCCGATCGGGGGCGATATTCGAATTCTTCTGAGGAGATAAATCAAGATGTTTACCGGCATTGTTCAGGCCATCGGCAAGGTTCGCGAACCTGAAAAACTCGGCGACGGCGTTCGCCTCACGATCCTCGCGCCCGATCTCGGGCTCGACGAAGTGCGCGTGGGCGATTCGATCGCCGTGAACGGCGCCTGCATGACCGTGGTTGAGGTGAGCGAGCGCGAATTCAAGATCGACGTGTCGGCGGAAAGCCTCTCGAAGACGACCGGGCTCGACACCTTCGGCGAAGTGAACCTCGAAAAGGCGATGCGCCTCTCCGACCGCCTCGACGGCCACATCGTGAGCGGCCACGTCGACGGCGTGGGCCAGGTCGAATCGATGGAGCCCGTGGCGGAGTCCTGGAAGCTCGTCGTGCGCGTGCCCCGCATGCTTTCGCCCTATGTGGCCTATAAGGGATCGATCACGATCAACGGCGTCTCCCTCACCATCAACAAGGTCGAGGATACGGCGCTCGATACGCTCGTTACGATCAATCTGATTCCGCACACCGTGGAAGTCACAACCTTGAAGCACCTCAAGGCGCAGAGCTACGTAAACGTTGAGATCGACACAATTGCGCGCTATGTCGAGCGCATAATGTCGCTCAAGGATGACGACGCTCTTTTCTAAGACGACGTCCGCAGGAAGCTTCTTCCATAGAGAGAAGCTCAGAAGACTCATATGAAGCGCGCGTCCGGCGCGGCCGGGGGAAGCCAGTCCCCGGGCCCCGGAGGCGCGTTTTCATTTTCATCGCACGAGGAATGCCGTCCCTTCCATTTTTTGGAGAAGGCACGGACGGAGAGATTTATGGATACCATGCTTTTTACGCCGATCGAGCTCGGTCCGGTGACGATTCCGAACCGCATTGCGGTTCCGCCGATGTGCATGTACAGCGCCAAGAGCGGCGTGGCGCAGCTCTTTCACAAGATGCACTACGGCCACCTCGCCGCGTCCGGAGCGGGCCTCGTCTGCATCGAAGCCATGGCGGTGACGCCGGAAGGCCGCATTACGGAGTCCGATCTCGGCCTCTGGTCGGATGAATGCGAGGCAGGCCTCAAGGAGCTCGTCGACCTCATGCATGAAATCGAACCCGCCTGCCGCGTGATGGTGCAGCTCAATCACGCCGGCCGCAAGGCGAGCGTGACGAAGCCCTGGGACGGCGAAACGAAAACGGTGGAGCCGATGGACGGCGGCTGGCCCGTGCGCGCGCCTTCGGCCATTCCCTTCAACGAACGCTACACGAAGCCCCGCGTGCTCTCCTTCGACGACTGCGCGCGGGTGGCCAATGCCTTCGGCGAGGCCGCAAAGCGCGCTGAGCGCGCCGGCGTGGACGGAATTGAGATCCACATGGCCCACGGCTACCTCATTCACCAGTTCCTCTCGCCCCTCACGAACACCCGCATCGACGAATACGGCGGGGCGCTCGAGAACCGCATGCGCTTTGCCCGCGAAGTGATGAATGCCGTGAAGAGCAGCGTGAGCGACAGGATGGTCGTTGGCCTTCGCGTTTCGGCAACCGACTGGGTGCCTGACGGCTGGACGATCGAGGATACGGTGAAGCTCGTGAAGGTCGCAAAGACCCAGGGCCTTCATTTCGTCGACGTTTCGACGGGCGGCAATATCGAGAACGCCCCCATTCCGGTGGGTCCGGGCTACCAGGTGCCCTTTGCGAGCCGCGTGAAGGCCGAGACCGGCATGCCGACCTTTGCGGTCGGCCTCATCCGCGACGCCTGGCAGGCCGAGACCCTTCTGCGCGAAGGCGCGGCCGACGTGATCGACATCGGACGCGCGATGCTCGACGACCCGCACTGGGGCTGGCACGCCGCGAGCGCCCTTCACGTGAAGAAGGTGCCCGAACTCGTCGTTCCGCCGCAGTACCTGCGCGGACTCACGTACTGACCTTTTGGAACTGCAATGCGCCCGCTATCCTTCGGGCGCTGCGGTAAAATTACTAATTCCTCCATGAGGAGCGTCCTTCCAGAGGACGCACTCCCTTTCGCGGGCGGATTTCCCGGGTGCCCTGTCGCCCCGGAACCCGCTCGAGGTTCTTTCTGACCGAGCGAACCCCCGGTCATCCTTCAGGAAGGATGGCGCGGCTTCGCTTTCTGCCTTCCCTAAAGGAGACGCAAATGGCAGTTGACATCATCCCGACTTCTACCGACGGCACCGATCTGCGCATCGGCATTGTGGTTTCGCGCTTCAATGAATATGCCGGCCGCGGTGAGTTCGAGGCCTGCATGGACGAGCTGCGCAAGCTCGGCGTGATGGATGAGGACGTGACGAAGGTGTCCGTTCCCGGCGCGCTCGAGATTCCGTTTGCGCTCATGAAGCTCGCGCAGACCGAAGAGTACGATGCGCTGATCGCGCTCGGCGCCGTCATCCGCGGCGAGACCTATCACTTCGAGCTCGTTTCGAACGAGTCCGGTTCCGGCATCACCCGCATCGGCCTCGACTATGAAATTCCGATCGCCAACGGCGTGCTCACGACGGAAAACGACGAGCAGTGCCAGGAGCGCCTCGAAATGAAGGGCCGCGACTGCGCCCGCTGCGCCGTTGAAATGGCCAACCTCGCGAAGGAATTCGTTTCCGCCGAGGATTTCGACGACGAAGAAAACCGCGTTGAATAATCCGGGCGCAATACGCCTGATTTGCCTACGGGCGCTTCCAAGCCGCGCTACAATGCGCGGCTTTTCCGCCCGGAAGGCCCGCCTATCCGGGCAGCATCCGATTCCGATGCTCCATTCCTCCTCTAGAGAAGCAGAGAAAACATGACTGAAGCGCACAAGCCCAGCCGCCAAGCCCATTCCCCGCGCCGCCTCGCGCGCGTTTTCGCGCTCCTCGGCGTCTATGAATGGATCGCGAACCCCGAGCTTTCGGCTGAAAAAATCGAACAGGGTCTTCGCGCGCTCATCGAAGAAGAGGACGGCGGCCCCGTTGAAGGCGCAGGCCTCACGGTTGAAGACTGGTCGCGCGCGGACCGCGAGCTCCTCTCTGCGCTCCTTTCGGGCGTCGTCTGTGAGCATGCGGCGATTGAAGCCGCTTTTGCGCCCTTCGTCGACCGCGATCTGAAGCGCGTGTCGCTCGTCGAGCGCTCGATTCTGTTCTTGGGCACCTTTGAACTCATGCGCGCGCCTGAAACGCCCTACCGCGTCGTTCTCAACGAGGCGATCGAGCTCGCCAAGCGCTTCGGGAGCGGCTACCGCTTCACAAATGCCGTGCTCGAACGTGTTGCCGAGAAGGTGCGCGAGACGGAATTCAAGGCCGATCACGCAGAGAAGGCTCAGAAAGACGCAAAGTAATCGGAACCTTCGCTCGGGTGCGGGATTCGCCCCCAATGGCTGATTTTCGGGAGAGGTCGCTCGTCTTTGCGGGCGGCCTTTTTACGTCATTTCGGGCGGAAAGTCGGCTACGCTCATGAAAGTTGAATTTTTTGCATTGGCTTTCCTTTCAAGGAGGCAGTTCCAAAATGGCTGAAGCCGGTGAATTTCAAATCATTGAAAAGTTCTTTACGTATCAGACGTTCGGCGCCTGGAAGAGCCAGGGCGTGGGCGACGACTGCGCGATCATCGATACGGGTGCGGGCCGCATTGCGGTCACCTGCGACATGATGGCGCTCGGCACCCATTTCCTCCCCGACGCCGATCCTGAGGACGTGGGCTACAAGGCCCTTGCCGTGAACCTCTCCGACCTCGCCGCGGCAGGCGCCGTGCCGCGCGCCTTCTTCCTCTCGATCGGGCTCCCGCGCCGCGACGACGGGTGGCTCGCCGACTTTTTCGCGCGGCCTCATGAAGCTCGCGCGCGAGTCGGGCTGGCGCCCTTCTCGGGGGCGAGTACGACGAGAACGCCGGAAGTTCAGGGACGTCATGCCCCGGTGACCATCAGCATCACCGCGATGGGAGATCTCCCGGCCGGCATGGGACTCACGAGAAAGGGCGCAAAGCCCGGCGACGACATCTGGGTCTCGGGCACCGTGGGCGACGCCTATGCGGCGCTCAAGTGCCGCTGGGGCGCCTGGTCGGTGATGCCCGACCTCGAGCCCGAGCTCTTTGCCCGCATGGACAGGCCCACGCCGAGAATTGCGCTCGGTCAGGCGCTTCTCGGCGCCGCATCGGCCGCCGCGGACATTTCCGACGGACTTCTCGCGGATCTCGGACATATTCTTGAGAGAAGCGGCGTCTCGGCCGAAATCGAGTGGGAGAAGATTCCGACCTCGGTCGCGCTTCAGTCGATGACGCCTGCAAGGCAGCATGAAGCGGCGCTCGCCGGGGGCGACGACTACGAACTCATCTTCACGGCGCCGCCTTCGAGCGCCGAGCGGATTTACGAAGCGGGGCTCCTTTCCGGGACGCCCGTCACGCGCATCGGCCGCGTGATCGAGCGCACCTCGCGCGCCGTTACGGTGAGAACGCCCGACGGGCTCCCCGTCCTCCTCGTGACGGAGGGGTTCGATCACTTTAGGAATGAGGAGTAACGCGTGAGCGCGAAAGGGAAGTACGATCCTGCCAACCCGGCCAACCGGCTGAGGCTTAATCCCAAATGGGCCTTCGGGTCCCTCTCGGGGCTGATTTCCACCTTCTTCGGCGTCGGGCTCCTCAGGCCCGCGCCGGGAACCTGGGGGTCCTTTGCGGCCATGCTCCTGTTCGGACTCCTCTCGCCCCTGGCCGGCCGGGAGGCGTGGCTCGTGCTCACCGTGCTTCTCTTCGTGCTCGGCGCCTGGGCCTGCGAAAAGGCGGGGCGCACCGTGGGCGTCATGGATCACGGCGGCTTCGTGGTCGACGAGGCGGTCGCCGTCTGGGCGATATGCCTCGCGCTTCCCCCGGGCTGGGGCTGGTGGTTCGCGGCCTTTGCCGTCTTCCGCTTCTTCGACATCGTGAAGATCTGGCCCGCGTCGTGGATCGACCGGCGGCTGAAGACCGGGTTCGGCGTCATGCTCGACGACCTTTTCGCTGCGCTTTACGCCTGGGCGGCCATAGAGCTCGCCCTCGCGCTCTACTGGAGGATTTATGGATAGTGAGGGAAAGCTTCGCAGCCAGGCGGAACTCGCCGCAGAGATTCTTGCCGCCCGCGCGAAGGAAAAGAGGCGCGTCGTCGCGACGGCGGAAAGCCTGACGGGCGGGCTCGTTTCCGAGCTCATTACGGGCGTGGCGGGGTCGTCGGCCTGGTTCGACCGCGGGTTCGTCACCTATCAGCCTGAAGCCAAGGTCGAAATGATCGACGTGCCTGCGGAAATGATCCGCACGGAGGGCGTCGTTTCCGAACCCGTTGCCGAAGCGATGGCGCGCGGGGCGCTCGCCTCCTCGAAGGCGGATCTTTCGGTCGCGCTTACGGGCGTGGCGGGCCCCTCGGGCGGGACGCCGGAAACGCCGGTCGGCACCGTGTGCCTCGGCTGGG
>NZ_WEHX01000049.1 GCF_009183815.1 Sutterella seckii
CGCGCTACGACGTTGTCTTTGAACTCCTGCGAATATCGCATGTTTTGCCACTCCATGAAAGGTTGAAGGGGTGGCGAAAGTTAGTATGACATCTAATGAGTCCGCTCCGTCCGTTCAGTTCGACTCGGCGCGCCAGCCGAAAGAAGACTCGGAGCCTGAAAAACAAACCGCTGAAGGAACCAACTGATGTTGTTCGGAAAAAAGAAGAAGCTCAAGCATGCGCCGGATGCCGGTTCGGTACCGGACGCAAAAGAAAGATCTGCCGAGGGAGCGCCTCAGGCGTCCGTTCGGGAGCAGGAATCGTCGGCGAAGAAGAATGCTGAAAAGTCAGCCCGCGTGCGAGAGCCGGCATTTTCCTTTGAAGCATCCCGCATCGACATGATCGAAAAAAGCGAGCGCCGTGCCTGGGCGTGCGCCAAGGGGCTCGGCCTGGTCTCGATCTGCCTCGCCGGAAGCATCTGGGTCATGTCGCCTCTGAAGCAGGGGATTCCGTATGTCTTTCAGGTGGACAAGTACACCGGACAGTCGACGCTTCTGCGCGTTGCAAACCCCGAGAGCATTCCCAGAACGGAACTGATGGACAAGTACTGGGTGACCGAATACGTCCGTTCGAGGGAAACGTACGACTACAACACCGTCGATGCGGAATTCCGCCGCGTGCGGGAAATGACGATGGCCGATCAGTTCGGGCCGTACATGAAGCAGTTTCAGGGCGAGCAGTCGCTCGACCGGGTGCTCGGGCCGGCGAAGATGATCCGCATCGAGATTCTCTCCGTAGGAATCGAAGGCGACGGCATCGCCCGCGTTCGGTTCATCCGCCGCCGGATCAATACGTCCAACATGGCGCCCGAAAGCGAATCCTACTGGACCGCCACGATCGGCTTTCAATACCTGCCCAATTACACGACGGCGGGCGATCGACTGCTCGTGAACCCCTTCGGATTCAAGGTGACGAGCTACCGCCTTGATCAGGAATTCACACGCGGCGGCCTGCGCATCGAACCGGCAAGGCCTGTCGAAAGAGCGCTCACGCCCAAGGAGCAGTACGACCTGCCGCCGATCTCGAAATCCGCTGACAACGGGAACGAGGCGATCGAAGGCGCGGCGACCGTTCCTGCCGGCGTACAGGAGAGCGCCCCGGCAACTTCTGCCGACGGGGCGGGATCGGACGGAGCGACGGCAAAGGTTCCGGATGTCGGCGCAATGCCTCGTTCGACTGAACCGAGCGCAACGGGCGATTCACCGACGGCCGCCGAATCCCGAGCCGCGCAGCCTCCCGTTTCGGCGTATTGAAGGAGGACCGATCGATGACGAATATGCAGACGAAACAAGCACTCGACATGCATGCTTTGGTCGGGAATTCCGCAGCGCGGCGCGCTGCAGTCCTTGTCACGACTGCAAAGGCGGCCGCGTTCCTCGCGGCGGCCGGGCTGATCTTCGGCGCCGGATCCGTTCATGCGCTTCAAAAGCCCGATCTCTCAAAGAACGACGGGCGAATCAAATACGTCGACTACCGGCCGGACGACGTCGTTCCGATCAACGCCTGCGAAGGCGTCATCACGACGATTACGTTCGCAGACGACGAGCGCGTCGAAAACTACGGGTCCGGCTTTTCAACGGCATGGGAGTTTGCAACGCGCGGCAACCACTTCTATCTGAAGCCGAAGGAAACGCAGGGTACGACGAATCTCATCGTCATGACCGACAAGCGCGTCTATTCCTTCGACGTGAAGTATTCGAAGGTCCGCAAAGGCGTCACCTACCGAATGATCTTCCGCTATCCCGACGATGAGAAGGCGGCCGCAGAGGCGAAGGCCGCGGCAGAAAAAAAGAAAGCGCTGATGAATCGGGATCCGATCGATTCGGCAGTGCCGAGCCCGAAGGACGAACTCGCACGTCTGCGTGTCGAAACGGGTATGACGAACGCAGCCGTCTCGGCGTCAGCAACGACTCCCGACCCGCTTGTGAGGACGGCCCGAATCGGAGGCAAGCCCGGCTACAACTGGGCCTACACGATGAATTTCGGCAAGAACCCCGCTTCAAAGGACCTCGCGCCTGCAGCGGTTTACGACGACGGACGCTTCACGGTCATTCGCATGCCGGCGGGTGCCGAACTTCCCGCCGTCTATCAGGTGCGCGCCGAAGACGGCGAACAGCTTGTTAAGACTCATGTCGATCCGAGAACGAATGCCGTCATTGTCGAAAAAGTGTGCCGCGAACTGCGGCTTCGCAACGGACAGGCGGTGGTAGGGCTCTACAACGAAGACTACGGCCGCCTCATTTCGGGCACGCCGTCGAAGTCGACGATGCCGGGCCTGAAGCGCGGGTGGACGGACGGCGCCAAGGAGTAGCAGATGGCTCAAGAGCAGATGAAGGGGGCGCCGAGGGCGCCCGAAACGATGGGCGAACCGGCTTTTGCGCCGGAAGAAGCCGTCCCGGGGATTTTTGCGCGCTGGAAGATGCCGATCATGATCGGCGCCTTTTTGGCGGCCGGACTCGGCACCTGGTACGTCACGAAGCTTCTCGAAGCGCCGGAAGAAAAAACGCCGCAGGCGGTCACAAAGGCTGCGAGCCTGATTACCGCAACGGACGAATACGTCCGCCAGGCGCCGCCCGTGCCGACGCCTCCGCGGCGGCCGAGGGTTCGGGAGGAACCGAAGCCCGAGCCTGCGCCGGTCGAGAAGGCGCCGGAAACACGCACCGTCTACGTGAAAGAAGCTGCGCCGGTGCCGGAGCAGAAACAGGAAAAGCCTCGGCCGCAGGGGCCGACGCTTTCCGAGCGCCGGCTTGCCGCACCGATGATGGGATCGGTGGACACGCCGAAGAAAAGCGCCTCACGTCGAGAAGAAGCGGCCGGAGAAGAACCGGTCGGCAACTTCGACAAGCTTTTTCAATCGTCGAAACTTGCCGCGGGAAGCGCCTCGCGCGTGAAGAACCGATCGCTCGTACTGCCGAAAGGGACCTTCATCAACTGCATCATGGAAACGGCCGTCGACACCACCGTTCCCGGCATGACTTCCTGCCGCATTCCCGAGAATGTTTTTTCGATGGACGGCCGCACGCTTCTCGTTGAAGCGGGTTCGCGAGCCTTCGGCGAATACCGCGGCGCCGTCGCGCAGGGCGTCGACCGCATTTTCATGCTGTGGACCCAAATCGAGACGCCGCACGGCGTGATCGTCGATCTCGGCAGTCCCGCCACCGACTCCCTCGGACGCGCAGGCGTCACGGGCGAAGTCGATCACCACTGGTGGCGGCGCTTCGGCAACGCACTCCTCTTCTCGATCATCGACGACGCCTTTCAGTTCGCCATGGAAAAGGCGAGCGACAGCGAAAACTCGATCAACAACTACTCCTCTACCGACTCGGGGATGAGCAGCTTCCTCTCGCAGGTCATGCGCGAAACGGGGCAGATCCCGCCCACGATCCGAATGAATCAGGGCACGCGCGTCGGGATCTTCGTCGCGCGGAACATCGACATGTCGTCGGTCTATCGACTTGAGGCCGATGACGGTGTTGAGGAGCGGCCGTGAAGGTTCTCTGCGAAGACGAGAGATTGCGCAGGATCATGAGGTTCAACGGCTGCGTCTTCGTCGAAGACAACGGTGAGACGCTGAACCCTGAAACCGTGAGTACGATTCGCTGGCGCTATTGGGAGTGAGTCTTGTGATTGAAAGAGATACCGAGCACGAGCGCAGGAGTGTTCGAAGCGACGAATCGATCCGTTTCTATCTGAAGCCCTTCAATGAGTTCTTCAAGGAAGAAGGCCTCACGGAAATAGCCTTCAACAACCCGAATACAGGCACAGTCTTCGTCGAAAAGAACGGCCGCTGGGAGGAACGGCCGCTCAACCTTGAAACGCAGGCGGACCAGGCGGAAGACGGCGCGATGCTTTCCGTTATGAAAGCAATGCGCAAGTTCGGGTTGGACACTGCAGATGCCGGCGGAGAAGCGGATGTTGCGGTCCCCGGAGCTGCCAAGCGCCTGTATGACCACGTGAAGAATCTGGCTGTTGCCGTTGCTGCCTGGAACGACGACGACTTTTCCGATACGAAGCCCATTCTTTCGGCAACGCTGCCGACGGGCGAGCGCGTGCAGTTCGTTCGACCGCCCGCCTGTTTGAAAGGCACGATTTCCATGACGATCAGACGACCGTCATTTGAGGTGCGAACGATAGACTCATACGAGCGGTCGGGTTTCTTCGATCGAATCGCGCCCGTTTCGACAACGCGGCCGGGAGATGAGGAGCTGAAGGCGCTTTACGAGGGCATGCTCGACGAAATGCTGTCGCAAGCGGATCGAATCCGTGCGAGAAGGACCTTCCTCACGCGCGCCGTCGAACTCGGCCGAACGATTGTCATCGCGGGCGGCACGGGTTCCGGGAAGACCACCTTCATGAAGGCGCTCATGCAGCACATTCCGACCGAGAGCCGCATTATTACGATTGAGGACGTTCCGGAGCTGCTTTACGGACTTCCCAATCACCGAAATCAGGTGAACCTGCTCTATCCGTCCGAAGCTGACGAACGTTCGACGGTGAATGCGTCAAAACTCATGAAGTCCTGTCTGCGCATGAAGCCGGATCGCATTCTGCTCGCCGAACTGCGCTCGGGGGAAACGTACGATTGGCTCAATTCGGTGCTTTCCGGACACTCGGGTTCGATTACTTCCTGTCACGCCAACAACTGCACGGCGGTCTTCGACTATCTCGCGCTCAAAGTTCTTCAGAGTGAAACGGGTCGCAGCCTTCCGTACGAGCACATCAGGCGACTGCTCGCGGACGTCATTGACGTGATCTGCCACATTCAGAACGATCACGGGGAGCGACATATCACGGAGGTCTATTTCAGAGGTGCCGGAAGTTGTGCTTGAAATTAAACGTTTGATTTGAATTTTGAACAAAACTCCCGAGTTCCTCTGCACAGGAACTCGGGAGAAGTCGTCAGGGCAGAACTCTCGCTGCTACGAAAACTGCCGGAAAAGGCGACTTTTTAGCAGACTAGTTCACACATTAAATTGTGAATTAGAAGCGATGAATGAGACCGGCCATGACTTCCACGGACGACGGATCGACATCTTCAGTCTTGATGCCGGTGTCAAGGCTGTCCTTCGTGTAGGCGGCAGCCGTGTAGACAGTCGTGCGCTTGGAAAGGTTGTAGTCGTAGCCGACAGAAATGTTCCAGCGATCCAGTTCAGCCTTCTGACCGTCAGCGACAACCTTTTCGTTCGTTTCCGCGCTCAGATAGCCGACGGACGCCTTGGCCGTGCCGCCGAAGCAGGGGACACCGACGCCGAGAGCGATGCCGAAGCCGTCAGCACCGCCGTAGGCGGCGGCGCTGTAGCCGTCGCCAAGCGTATCGGTAGCGCCGTAAGCAGACTTCTGGCCGATCTTAACGGAGTTTTCGAAGTACTGGCCCATGGCATAGACGGTCATGAAGCCGAAGTTGTAATTGCCGCCGAGCGTTACAGCGAGCCCGTCGTCAAGCTTGTCGTTGTCGTAGTAGTAGGAGCCGTAATTGACGGCATCCACAACACCAACGAGGTACAGGTTTTCGGCCTTGTAGGTGGCACCGATCGCATAGTAGCGATTGACCTTCGCCGTACCTTCAACACCATGATCGCCCTTCACTTCGTCCTTCGTGTCGGTTGCGGCTTCATAGCCGGAACGAGCCGTCTTGCCGGTGGCCTTGGTGTCCGTATCAAACGAGTACTGAGCATGGACCTGGAAGCCGGCAAAAGACGGCGTCTTATAGGTGATCATGTTGTCATAGCGGTCCCAGGCAGTGCCCGTAACGAACTTCTGACCAACAGAATCCTGCCAGCCGGACGAGAACGGGGACGTGGCACCAAAGAGGGCATACGAACCGTTGGCGCTCACGAGCTGACCGACGCGACCGAAGGAAAGCGTACCAAAGGAACCCTGCAGATAAACCTGGGATTCACGGCCAAAGAGGCGGCCGCCGTTGCCGAGCGTGCCGTCGTCTGCGTTGAAGCCGTTTTCAAGGACGAAGCCCACCGTAAGGCCGTTGCCGAGGTCTTCCGCGCCCTTCAAGCCGAAACGGGAGCCGGAGTTCTGGCCGGACATCATGCGGAACGAATCGCCTGCATCGACATCCTTCTGGTCGGAATCGACGTGCTGGTAGTTGAAGCCGTAGTCAACCAAACCGTAGAGGGTAACGTCGGCAGCAACAGCAGTGCCGGCAAAGGCGCCGAGAACGGCGAGTGCAGCAAGTGTCTTCTTCATTTTGAATATTCTCCAATTTGAATGGAAGCCGAAAGCAGATAAATGTGCAAGCTTTCGGTCGGACCAATTTTTGCCTCATGCACGTTTTAGCGCAATTGTCAAGATGGGGGGGGGTAAGAATTCAGGATAATCATATAGATACTGTTGTTGCAAAAAAGCAACATTCGGCAATTTTTCTGTTGCTCGTACCAATTGGTAGAAAAAATTGGCTCGGAGAGCGCTGAAAACTCGATCGGATTGCCGTCTTGTCGATCGATGCGCGCGCTCAAGGGCCACAGCGGGTGTCTGCCGTAAAGGAGATGAGTATGTTTCGTAGAAACAACTCAAACACAAATCGTTGTTGAGAGCCTACGTAGGTGAAACCACGAACAACAGATTTCGGATCTTGTAGACAGGCGTTTTGCAGTCAAAAAGACGTCAAATTACCGTATACGGTATATAGCTAGGTGATTTTCCCCCCCCCCCCCCGCTAAGTGGATTTGTTACCCTTCGAGCAGGCTGCTCGCGCTCCTGGACTGTTATGCATTGTTCGGCCGCTCAGCGAGCGGTAGCCGGTCTTTCAATGCATCTGCGAGCGAAGCTCCGCGAGATTCCCTTTGTGCCACCCCAAAATGTCGATTGGAAAAATTAACAAAACCGAAATTTCGGTCCCGATCGCCCCGTTGGTTCGCGAGGTTCCGGCAACGCACGCGTCGGAACGACAGCGCAAGGCGGCGAAGATCCTTTTTGACAAGGGGGTCGGCTACAAGTTTGTGTCGAAAATTCTTGATTTATCGCCGAATACGGTCCGCGATTGGGGGCGTGAATACAGGCGCGGCGAGTTCTGCGTGGAGGTCAGCTCGAACCAGTACCGCTATTCGCAGGAAGTAAAGGACTGCGTTCGTTCCCTTCGGGCTCAAGGACTGAGCTGGAAACAAATCTCTGACAAGACAGGAATCAATCTTTCAACTTGCAGATCCTGGGTGCGTCGAGCGGACAACCCGGATGGCGAGGTCGATTGATTTTTAACAGAAGTACAGGATCTTTCATGGCTATCAAATCCAAAGACGACAGTCTTGACACGTTGACGGCGGAGGTAAATCCAAGAGATGCAGACCGTCAGCCTTATGTTGTCAAAGCATGCGGCATCTCGGTCGACTTTTCCCGGCAGCGTGTTTCAGCTGAAATTCTGTCTTCGCTCGCTCGTCTTGCTGACGAGCGGAATCTTCTTGCGTCGCACAGGAAAATGGCGGCCGGCGAGATCGTCAACACTTCGGAAGGGCGCGCTGCACATGTCGCTTCGTGTTTTTTCTCCGAAAGCGCCGCACTTTGAAGAAGTATCGGCGGAACGCTCCAGACTCTACGAATTCGCTCGACGGGTCCGTTGCGGAGAATGGAGGGGATGCCGCGGTCATCGCATCAAGAGCGTGATCAACATCGGGATCGGAGGATCCGCCGTCGGTCCGCAATGTGTATGGCACGCGTTGCGGCCTGCCGTTTCGGATATTGATATTCACTTTCTTTCGGCAGTCGACGGCGTTCTCCTCGAGCGAATCCTTTCGTCGTGTGAAGCAAAGTCAACGCTTGTAATTGTTTCTTCGAAGAGCTTTACGACTCGTGAAACCAATGTGAACGCCGATGCGGTCGATCAGTGGCTGCTGGAAAACGGCATCGTCGGCGCCGACCGGGCGAAGCACATTGTCGTCGTTTCTGCCAATCCCAAGGCTGCCGAAATATTCGGACTACCTGAAGAGAATCTTTTCAAATTCTGGAACTGGGTCGGCGGACGATTCTCGGTCTGGGGCGCTATCGGACTCCCGGTGTTGATCGGCCTCGGCGAAGAGATTTTCACTGAATTTCTCCGCGGTGCCGAGGAGATGGATCGCCATTCTCTTTCGGCGCCTGTTCTTGAGAACCTGCCTGCGCTGCTCGCACTACTTGAGTATCGAAATGCCGTCGAGCTTGATGTCGGGTCGCTTTGCGTCCTCCCTTACGATGAGCGACTCAACATGATCGTTCCCTGGCTGCAGCAGCTCGAAATGGAGTCGCTCGGGAAGAGCAGCGATATAGACGGCAAGCCGATCACTCACAGGACCGGACTGCCCGTTTGGGGTGGAAACGGCGATGAAGCGCAGCACAGTTTCGGCCAGTGGCTCCGAGAAGGAACGGGCTCGACAGCCATTGATGTTATCTGGCCGGAAATTCCGGGGCACAGATTCGCACCTCATTATCGTTGTCTTGTTTCCAACGCTAAGGCTCAGTGCGAGGCACTTGTGACTCGGCCATGTGCTTCCGACAAATTCAATGTTCTCACAGCGCTGACGCTCGATGCACTGGTACCGCGTCGAATTGGAGCCCTCATGGCACTTTACGAACACAAGACTACGATGCTTGCGACGTTATTCGACGTGAATGCTTTCGACCAACCCGGTGTGGAGTACGGAAAGAAGCTTTCTCGAGAAGTTGAGCGAGAAGTTGTCAGCGAACGGAGACATGAAGAATGTTCGGCGGTGTAACCGAGTGGATGCAGCTCTACCGTTGTCCGTTACGACCACTAGGCGGTCGTGAGGATGACTGCAGAGTCATTTGCCTCGACGAAAGTGATTCTCGTCTCGCACTGTGCAAGCGTTACTTCAGAAATATTGAGATTCGAAACGGCATGTCGTCTGTCTGCTGGTCGGATCTTCTGCTGAGGCGCGTCCGTTTTGTTTCATTTCCTTCAAAGCGGGATCTCAAAACACGGGAAGATCGCTTAAAACGTCTCGTTGCCAAATTCCTTCTGCTCGGCGTAGGAAAGATTCTTGCGATGCGCAATTTCCAGGAGGTTCTTTTTTTCATTCGCGGGAAGCGGATCCTTTTCGCTTCCACCGAACCGGTGAAAGATCTCTATCAGTATCACAACCGAGCGTTTGATTGCTACGTGCTCAAGGACGAAATCTCGCTTCTGAGACCGCTCCCGGCTTTTCTGATCTGTCGGTTAAGAAAAAGCATTGTTCTTGACGACGAGTGCGGTGTGACGGTGTTTACGAACACGCCAAACGAATGGATCATCCGAGCCTATCGTGTGTGCCATCCAAACAAGCGAATCATTCTGCGCTTCCACGATCGACTTGAAAGAATCAGTGCCCAATCCAAAACCAAGGATAGAGTCCTGACATTGGTGAATCGTCTGCGCCGAGACGGTGTCATTGACAGTGTTGAATCCTATTCAAGACGCGACGCCGAAGCGCTGGGAGCGAGCTACCGACCGAATGCTGTAGATCCTGATCGACTTGCCGACATTCAAAACGATTTTCGTCAGTGTCTCTGTTTTTTTCGCGGTGCGCCTGGTGAAGGAACGCGAATCGACCATCGGATTACAGCAATCGAAACACTTCGCAATTTGCTGCTAAGAGCTTATCCGGGTTCGGATCGTTGGCTCGAGACGGACATTGTGCCCGTAGGGGCAGATTGGCTTGCCTATCCGCTATACCTGCGCACAGCAGTCCAGAGCGAGATAGCAGTTGATCTCTATCGCGTAGATCCGGAGGAGGGATTCTCTTTCCGTCTGCCGGAAGCCCTTTGGCTGGGGAAAAAGGTCGTGACCGATCGAACGAATGTTCTGAAGGAGTCATTTTATGACGAAAGCAGATTCTTCATTTTGGGGCGAGACGATCCCAAACGTTTTCCTGAATTTCTCGCTACGAAATTTAAACCTCTAAGCAGCGAACAGTTGTTGCAGTTTGATGCAACCCATTGCTGGTCCGAATAACTCCCTTATTTTCCTGAACGACCATGAAAGGAATCATTCTTGCCGGTGGAAGCGGCAGCCGGCTCGCGCCGATGACGAAAGTCACTTCAAAGCAGCTGCTTCCTGTCTATGACAAGCCGATGGTGTATTACCCGCTTGCCACGTTGATGGATCTCGGTATCCGTGAAATTCTCGTCATATCGACGCCGCGTGATCTGCCGTCCATTGAATCGCTTTTTGGAGACGGATCGAGATACGGTCTCAAGCTCAGCTACAAAGTCCAGGAGAAGCCTAACGGTATCGCTGAATGCTTTGTCATTGCGGACGATTTCATCGACGAACCTGTCGCACTCATCCTTGGAGATAATATTTTCGTCTTCCGGGAAGAACTTGCTGCGTTAAGGAAGCTCGCGCAAGAAGTCGAGTCTGAAGCCTCGATTCTGCTCAAGCCGGTCGCCGATCCTGAACGATTCGGTGTTGCCGAATGCGACGAATCCGGGAAGGTTCTTCGTCTGGTCGAAAAACCCAAGATTCCCATATCAAACCTTGCTTCAGTAGGGCTCTATTTCTACCCGCAGAATGTCCGTGAAAAAGCGCGTTCACTCGAGCCTTCGCCGCGAGGAGAACTGGAGATCACCGATCTCAACAACCTTTACCTGATAGAAGGACGGCTCAATTCCATCCGCATGGCAGACGATTCGCTCTGGCTCGATGCAGGCACCCCCGATTCGCTCTTGAAGGCCGCGATTCTAGTTGAGCAGGAGTATCGGAAGAACCGTAATCCCCTCGGCAACATCGAGCTGCTTGCGTACATGCGCGGGTTGATCGACAAAACGCATTTTGAAAATCTTGTTACCGCGATGAAACCTGGTACACCCTACCGTGAACACCTGCGAGTGCTTGCTTCCGTTAAAGGACATTGATCATGAGATGCATTGATACCTCAATTCCTGAAGTCAAAATACTCGAACCGCGTCTCTTTAAAGATGCCCGAGGCTATTTTTGCGAAACATACAACCGCAAGACACTCCTTGAACTCGGCATCAACGCTGAGTTTGTTCAAGACAACGAATCCTTCTCGCAGCACGGTGTAGTGCGAGGCCTTCATTATCAGAAGGGCGAGCACGCGCAGGCGAAGCTCGTTCGTGTGTTGCAGGGTGAGGTGCTCGATGTTGCGGTCGACATCCGAGCCGGATCGCCTACCTTCGGCAAGTTCGTTGCTGTTCGTTTGTCCGGAGAGAACCATTTGCAGTTCTACATTCCGAAGGGTTTCGCGCACGGTTTTGCCGTTCTCTCCGAAACCGCTCTTTTCGCATACAAGTGCGATGCTCTCTACGCGCCGCAGGCGGAAGGAAGCATCAACGCCAACGATCCGTCCATTGGCATCGATTGGATTGTTGCGGCCGAAGACCGTCTATTTTCGGATAAGGATCTCAAGGCACAGTCCTTCGGCGACTACTTGAGTCATCCCGATTTCATCTACGGGTGATGCCATGCTGTTGATTACTGGTGCCGGCGGGCAGCTTGGCTGGGCAGCACGCGAGCGATGCAGAACACTTGGCATTGAATTTGCCTCTGCCGACCGATCTGAACTCGACATTACCGACAAGGCGAGTGCCGCGAAGTACGTCAAAGAACGAGGGATAGACTGCATTCTCAACTGCGCTGCTTACACTGCAGTGGATGCGGCAGAGGACAACATTGGCGATGCATATGCAGTGAACGCTTATGCACCGCACTGCCTCGCTTCTCTCGGCGTCCCGCTCATTCACGTTTCGACCGACTATGTTTTCGACGGCCGTGCGTCAACGCCCTATGAAACCGATTCCGCAACGAATCCGCTCTCCGTGTATGGGCTATCGAAGCGTGCAGGAGAGACTGCGTTGCTCGAATCGGGTGCATCCGGCCTCATTGTCAGGACGGCGTGGGTATATTCCGCTCGTCCCGCGGCGAAGAATTTCCTTAACACGATGAAGCGGCTCGCGTCTTCCCGTGATGAAGTTCGCGTGGTCAACGACCAGAAGGGAGCGCCAACGCTCGCCGATGACCTTGCAGACGCACTTCTCCGGCTCTACATGAAGGGAGCGCACCGGGAACGAATGCGGGTTCTCCACTTCACAAATGCGGGCGAATGCTCGTGGTTCGATTTTGCGTCCGCGATCATCGCGCGCATGAATCCTTCTTGTCGCGTAACACCTATCAAGACCGCAGATTACCCGACGAAGGCTGTTCGGCCTGCATACAGCGTTCTATCACTCAGATCGCTTGCCGATTACGGTATTGAGCCGCGTAATTGGCGCGACGCTCTTGAATCGACTTACCAGGATTGATCTTAATGTTTGAACACAACATTCTTGTGACCGGCGGAGCCGGCTTTATCGGAACGAACTTCATCGAGTACTACACGAAGGTGCATCCTGAGACGCGACTCGTTGACCTTGACGCGTTGACTTATGCTGCAAACCTAAAATCGTGGGAGATGCAGAAGATGATGCCGAATGTTGTTCCCGTCAAGGGCGACATTTGCAATCGCGAGCTTATTGATTGGCTTTTTGAGGCTTTCGATATCGACGGCGTGATTCATTTTGCTGCGGAAAGTCACGTTGACAATTCAATTAAGGATCCTCTCCGGTTCGTACGAACAAATGTCGACGGAACGGCAGTGCTGCTTGAAGCGGCGAAGACCTACTGGCAGGCAACGAATCGATTCGAGACGAGTCGCTTTCATCACATTTCGACCGATGAGGTTTACGGCTCACTCGGTGAAGAGGGCTATTTCACCGAGACAACACCCTATGCGCCAAACAGTCCGTATTCGTCAAGTAAAGCATCCAGCGATCTTCTCGTTCGCGCATACGTTCACACATACGGTATGAACGCAACAATCTCAAACTGTTCAAACAATTACGGTCCCTGGCAGAATGCAGAGAAGTTAATTCCGACAGTGATTCGCAAGTGCCTTGCGCACGAGCCGATCCCTGTATACGGTACAGGTTTGAATATCCGCGATTGGCTGTGGGTAGAAGATCACTGTCGTGCGGTCGATCTTATCTATCACAAGGGAAAAGCAGGCGAGACCTACAACGTAGGCGGCCATAACGAGAAAACAAATCTGGAAATTGTTGGAAAGATCTGCGAAGTTCTTGACAAGCTTGTTCCTTGGACAGATCACAAGTATGGTGAACTTACCTCATTTGTAGCGGATCGCTTAGGTCATGATTTTCGATACGCAATTGATCCAACGAAGATCATTTGCCAACTCGCCTGGAAACCAAGCACAACTTTTGATGAAGGGTTAAGAAAGACAGTTCAGTGGTACTTGAATTCTTTGCAATAAAGATTGCTCTGAAAAATTTTGTCGATATTCTCTTTTAATCATATAAGTTCTAAATGATAACTCCTCGAAAAACCGTCGCAAAGGTGCTTCTTTTTATTCCCTCTATTTTTTATTATAAAGAAGAGTGGTCTAAAAATATTTTACATAGGAACTATTACAATAAATTAGTACGAGAATTTCGCGTTCCATGCCCTGAACGACATGATATATTGCATAATATATTTTTTAATTATTTTTATGTATTTGGAACTGCAATATGGTTTCTTGGAATTTGCGGGGGTATTCGTCAGGTTCGTTTGCTTAAGAAATTAAGAAAATCAAAAAGCGAAATTTTAGCTGATACCAAAATTAAGGCGGAATTTCTAGAAAATCCGCATCCGGGCAGTAATTTAAATCTGAATCCTGAATTTTATGAACATCCATATCCTCGAAAGCCTACGTCATATCGCGAGATTTCTTTAGAAACAATCAAGCGGGCGATTGCTGATCCTGGCATAAAAGTTATTAGCTTTGATATCTTTGATACGCTTCTTGTTCGTGCTGTACTTGATCCTTCCGATGTTTTTAAGTTAGTTGCTAAAGAAATTGATAGAAAGTATGGTATAGATTTCTTTAAAGTTCGATCAAGTGCAGAAGGAAAAATAGGTAATCTGAATTGTACTTTGGATGATATTTATTCGTATATTCAAAAGGTAACTAATTTATCTCGGGAATCAATTGTTAACGTTAAATCGCTTGAAATTCGATATGAAGAGGCCCTTCTTTTTAAAAGGCCAATCGGCTTCGAATTATATAAAGAAGCCTTGAGGTGCGGCAAAAGTATTATTGCAGTTAGCGATATGTATCTTGGGGGTGACCGTCTTAATGCTATTCTTCAAGAAAAAGGTTATAAATCGATTGAAAAGATTTTTTGTAGTTGCGATTTTAAAGCCAGGAAAGACAATGGACGACTTTACGATATCGTCATGGAATGTCTTGCTCAAAAGGGTATTCGGAAAAATGAAATTCTTCACATCGGAGACAATTTAGTTTCTGACTGCGTTATTCCTCTTAAAAAGGAAATTTTGGCTTTCAATGTTCCATCGAATAAATCTCTTCTGATGAAGGAAGGAACATTGTGGAATCAAGTCTATTCTCTTATTACTAAAAAAAGTACGCCGACAGAACGCATTTTCATAGGCTATGCTTTGAACAAATATGATGGTTTTTTTTCAGAGCCTTCACCACATTTGTTCCCAAATTTAAAGGCTTTTACTCAGTTAGCTTTTGCTCCGGTAATTATAGCTTCTGCACTTAAGATCATCGAATCGAAACAAATTCAACAAAATTACTCAGAAATATTATTTGGCTCTCGTGACGGATTCCTTCTAAAGAAAATTTATGATGTTTTTCGCATAAAGTTGAAAAAAGGGGTAGGTAGTGCATATGTACAAGCTGGCCGTCGTGCATTTCTAGCGTCACTATGGAAAAATGATTTTGATAAATTTCTTTCTCTTGATGGTTTGAATCCATCTACTGAGCTAGTAAACTCGTTGACGCCTGTAGTTGCTATCGAAAAATTTTTTAGTGCAAATCCGAAATTACAGAGAGAATTGATTTCTCGCCTACGGGAAGTCACAAGAAATCCTAAATTTGGTACAAAAGAATATGCGTCCGAGCTTCGAAAGTACGAAAAAGAGATTCTTGAATTTTATTCCTTACAAGCAAAAGCATCAAAAAAATATTATCTAAACTATCTGGGTGGGGAGAAAAAAATTATTTTCGATATGGGCTATTCCGGATCTATCGGAAAAGGAATTTTCCGAAGCACAGGGAAAAAAATTGATAAAATCTATATGTGGGATACGGAAGCAAATAAAGAATGTGATGAGAAACTCGAAACTAAAACCAAAACGCTAATAGGTAGTCTGGAAGAGATCCCATTCACTGCATTCAATTTGATTTTCGAGGAACTATGCTCACCACCAGAAGGAGGTTGCATCGGATTTGATGCTGAAGGTAATCCTATCCTTGAAAAAATTAATATTTCATCATTGATGAAACAGGATTTGGCATGCATACAAGAAGAGACCGTTAGCTTCGCAGAAACTTTTTTGGAAGATGTTGCTATAGACTCAATCGAAAATTTGAAGAGAGACGACTGGGAAATAAACGGTCTTCTTTCTCCACTAGCTTATATTATCAAATCACCTTATTGCGAAATCAATCTGTTAAGAAATATCGCTTTCTATGACGTTATTTACAAGGATCAAGAGTGTCTTTCACAAAAGTTAGACTACTCTGAAAACTTTGCTTCCCAGATCATGGGGACTGGATTTATCAATCCTGATAACTTCATTTCTTGTGATGATTTTTCATTCGAGCTAAACACTTCTTCTTCGCCGAGGATTCTTGTTCATATTCATCTATTCTATGTTGAATTGAGTCAGGAGTTTATTCACTATCTTTCCAACATAAGAACAGATTTTGACATTTTGATTACTTCCTCTAGTCAAGAGGTAGGATCTATTTTTGAACGAATGTGTCGGATTTGTCTACCTTCACTCAAAAAATCTTATGTTGAAATCGTTCCTAACAGAGGACGAGACGTAGCGCCTTTTTATATTGAGGCTGCTAAATTTCAGCATAACTACGATCTAATGTTACATATTCATGGGAAAAAAACTGTTCATGCAGATCATGGTGATCGCTGGCGTCACTCCATGATTGATA
This sequence comes from Sutterella seckii, assembly GCF_009183815.1. Taxonomy (GTDB): domain Bacteria; phylum Pseudomonadota; class Gammaproteobacteria; order Burkholderiales; family Burkholderiaceae_F; genus Sutterella; species Sutterella seckii. The sequence continues at coordinate 16,000 of NZ_WEHX01000049.1, forward strand.
ATCTGCTAGGTAAGAAAAAAATCAATGAAATTTTTTATCTTTTCGAAAAGCATCCAAATATTGGACTTATACTGCCCCCACCATTTCACGAAGTTATCAAAATCTGGAATCGATCTAATCTAACCGTTATTGGTGAAAATAGAAAACATCTCGATGAAATCTATCGTAAGTTGTCTACGCTAGAACATCCAGAGTTATTTACGAGAGGCGATTTAGTTTTCAGCATCGGTAATATGTTTTGGACAAGAACGAAAGCTGTTGAACCACTTTTTAATCTCCAATTGCGATATGAGGACTTCCCAGAGGAACCGATTCCAATCGACGGAACATTAGCTCATTCGATAGAGCGAGCAATCTTTGTGTCAGCTAAAACTGCAAATCTTGAAATTAAATTCATTTCTGATAGGTAAGAAATGCCTTTCGTTGACAAGTTCGTGAATTCCCAGGAATCCGTTAACAGAGTCTGAAAGAAATTCATATCCCGGCTTAGTTTTGATTTAAGGCAACTAACTGAAATCTAAAGGTTAGTTGCCTTTATTTTTCTCTTGGAAAACTGTCTATGAATATTGTACAATTTCGTTATCTTCGATAACATTGATTTCCGGTGATTTATGGGTAGAGTTTTTAGAAATCAACAGGAAATCCCGATCCCTGACTTTGCATATGTGAATGCCTCCGACGGTCGTGTTTTCACCA
>NZ_WEHX01000004.1 GCF_009183815.1 Sutterella seckii
TAACCAGCCTATATAACGAAATAGAGAATTCAGGTCAAAAAAAGTGGGGTGCAGGGCAACCCACGATTTTTAGGGCCTTGAAACTCCCAAAGTCAGGTTTTTCTTTGCGTCAGCTGAAAGCGAAATCAGCTTCCGGCAATAAACGTGCGGATGCCTGATCCGACGAACTGCACGCCGATGCAGATGAGAAGGAATCCCATGAGCTTGCCGAGCACCAGCGTGCCCGAAGGTCCGAGTCGGTTGGAGATGACGTCCGAATAGCGCATGACGAACCATGACGTAGCAGTCGCGCAGATGATCGCGAGCGCAGTCCAGGCAAATGCAATCGTCATGTCGATGTAGTCGGAAAGTTCAGCGATTTCCGTTGAAAAGCCGATGACGACGGCGATCGTACCCGGACCGGCAATGCCCGGCATGGCAATCGGGAAGAATGCATAGTCTTCCCTATCGCGGCGCACAATCGGCGCTTTGTTCGGGGTGTTGCCGCCGAAAAGCATCTGGTAGCCGATGGCAGCGACGACAAGTCCGCCCGCGATACGCATGGCGCCGTATGAAATGCCGAAGAAGGCAAGAAGAACATTGCCGCCGACCAGAGAGACAAGCATGATGGCTGCGGCATAGATGAATGCCCATTTGGCCTGCTGGCGCTTTCTCTCTTCACTCATCCCCTGGGTGAGGCTGATGAAGAGCGGGATTTTGGAGGGCGGGTTGGTAATCGTAATGAGCGAGATCAGACCGCCCAAAAAATATTGGAAATGTATGGCTTCGAACATGATTCCGGGCCGCTATTCAGGGGAATTACGGCGCCGCCTCAATGCAAGGCACAAAAAATGTAAGCAGAGCTTTCAAATTAAGCAATTCTACCTGCAAGCTCATCCGTCAGTCTGAGTAAAGGTTCTGCAGATGCCAATTTTTGCCTCAGTCTTGTGCTATAAACTGAACCCTCGTTCACTCCTGAACAAATGTTCAGAGTGATCCCGAATTTTTATATTGAAATGTCAATCAGGTTGGATTGAGAATGTTGTTTACACGAAAAGCGATACATGTCGCCGTTGGCGCAGCCCTTGGAGCGGCTCTCCTGCTGACAAATTTCCATCATGAAGGCCTGATCAGTCAGGCTCAGGCCGCTCAGGGGCAGTCTCGGCCGCCTTCTGAAGTGGTGGTGGTCACAGTGAAGCCTCAGGCAGTGCGCATTGATACGGTTCTGACGGGCCGCACCAGTGCGTATAACGTTTCCGAGGTGCGTCCGCAGGTAAACGGCATTCTCCAGAAACGTCTCTTTAAGGAAGGTCAGGAAGTTAAAGAGGGCGAACAGCTCTACCAGATTGATCCTGCCATTTATGACGCGCAGCTGAAGACTGCCGAAGCAACGCTCGCTCAGGCGCGCGCGACCCTCGTACAGGCGCAGGCTGATGCCAAACGCTCCCGCGAGCTCGTGAAGATCAATGCTGTTTCCAAGCAGTCTGACGATGCTGCGCAGGCTCAGCTCAAGTCGGCCCAGGCGGCAGTGAAGTCGGGCGAAGCTGCGGTTCTTACGGCAAAGATCAATCTCGACTACACCAAGGTTCGTTCTCCGATTTCCGGCCGCGTTTCGCGTTCTGAATATACGGAAGGCGCCCTTCTCACGGCTTATCAAAGCCAGGCGCTGACAACCGTGCAGCAGCTTGATCCCATCTATGTCGATGTGACGCAGACGGCCGAGGATCTCCTTCGCATTCAGCGGGAAATTGCCGCGGGCGAACTGAAGACGGACGCCGATGGTGCGGCTCCCATGTCGCTCATTCTTTCCGACGGATCAACCTATTCGGAAACCGGAAAGCTCACCTTTACCGACGCGATTGTTGATGAAGGCACGGGCACCGTGAAGCTCCGCGCGGTGTTCCCCAATCCGCAGCGTCAGCTGCTGCCGGGCATGTTCGTGCGTGCGAACCTTTCGGAAGGCATTCGTCCTCAGGGCATTCTCGTGCACATGCAGTCGGTCATGCGTGATCTGAAGGGCAATGCTTATGTCTATGTTGTCGGCACAGACAACAAAGTCGAGCAGCGCTCGATTACGGTTGGTCAAACGATGGGTACATACTGGCTCGTTACTTCGGGTCTGAAGGAAGGCGAACGCGTGATGTTCGAGGGCTTCCAGCGTACTGCTCCGGGCGCAACGGTTGCTCCGAAGGAGTTCGATCCCAAGATGGCGCCGGAAGGCAAGCCGCTTTTCTAAGCTGGAGACGCTGATTCATGTTTTCGCGTTTTTTTATTGATCGCCCGGTCTTCTCTTGGGTGATTGCAATCGTGATCATGCTCGCGGGTCTGCTCTCCATCGAGACGCTGCCGGTGAGTCAGTATCCGCAGATTGCGCCTCCGCAGGTAAGCATCACTGCAACCTATCCGGGTGCTTCGGCCGAGACGATTGAGAACACCGTTACTCAGATCATTGAGCAGAACCTTACGGGTCTTGACGGCTATCTCTACATGAATTCGACCTCCGACTCAGCGGGCCGCGTGAGCATCACCGTGACCTTTGAGGCGGGCACTAACCCGGATATGGCGCAGGTGCAGGTGCAGAATAAGATTCAGACTGCTCTTACATCTCTGCCGCAGGTGGTTCAGCAGCTCGGCGTCGAAATTCAAAAGACGTCGGCCAACTTCCTGATGGTTGTTGGCTTCATGAGCAAGGATCCGTCCATGACGTCGGGCGACCTTGGCGACTTCCTTGAGTCAAGCATCAAGGAGCCGCTGTCGCGCGTGAGCGGCGTGGGCGAAGTGCAGGTTTTCGGCTCGTCTTATGCAATGCGCGTCTGGCTTGATCCGGACAAGCTCGTCAAGTACAAGCTCAATCCTTCGGACATCACGGCTGCGATCTCTGCGCAGAATGCTCAGGTTTCCACGGGCAGTCTGGCGGGGCAGCCTACTGACGGCAAGCAGGAATTCACGGCGACGATTTCTTCGTCGAGCCTGCTGCAGACGCCGGAGCAGTTCCGCAATATTCTGCTGAAGGTGACTGACGAGGGCGCCAACGTGTATTTGCGTGACGTCGCGGAAGTGTCGCTCGGTCAGCAGTCCTACACGGCCTTCGGCACGTATCAGGGCTACCCCAGTTCGGGCATTGCCGTGAAGCTTGCTTCCGGTTCAAATGCGCTTGAGACTCAGGCTGCGGTGATGGAGCGCGTTGAAGAGCTCAAGCACCTGCTGCCGGCGGGCGTCGAGGCTGTGGTTCCGTTCGATACCACGCCTTTCGTGCGCGCTGCGCTTCATGAAGTTGTGAAGACGCTCGTCGAGGCCATCATCCTCGTCGTTTTCGTGATGTTCCTCTTTCTGCAGAACTGGCGCGCCACGATCATTCCGACGATTGCGGTGCCGGTGGTGCTTCTGGGCACTTTCGGCATGCTCTCCATTACGGGCTTCTCCATCAACATGCTCACCATGTTCGCCATGGTGCTTGCGATTGGTCTTCTGGTGGACGATGCCATTGTGGTGGTGGAGAACGTTGAACGCGTGATGCGCGAGGACGGTTCGAGCCCCTATGACGCGACGGTGAAGTCCATGGGACAGATTACCGGTGCTCTGGTGGGCATTGCCATGGTGCTTTCGGCCGTGTTTGTGCCGATGGCCTTCTTCGGCGGTTCGACCGGCGTGATTTACCGCCAGTTCTCGATCACCATTGTTTCTGCAATGGCGCTTTCGGTTGTCATCGCGCTGACGCTGACGCCTTCGCTCTGCGCGAAGATTCTCAAGCCGGTGGATCATGAGCATCACATGGGCAAGGGAGGCTTCTTCGGCTGGTTCAATCGCGGCTTTGAGGCTCTGACGATTGCTGTTCGCGACTCCGTGGCGGGCTTCATTCATCATCCGCTGCTGCTTGTCGTCAGCTACGTCGCTGTGGTCGCCGCTATGGTGATCGGCTTCATCAAGCTTCCGACCGGGTTCATGCCGGCTGAAGACCAGGGCGTGGCGCTCCTCACGATGCAGCTTCCGCAGGGGGCTACGATGGAGCGTACGGACCGTGAACTTCGCCGCGTGGAAGGGTTCCTGCAGAAGACGGAACAGGAGACGCTCGACAGCTTCTTTGCCGTGCGCGGCTTCTCCTTTGCGGGTTCCGGCCAGAACATGGCGTTGGGCTTCCTGAAGCTCAAGGACTGGGCTGAACGCCCGAATGCCTCCCAGAGCGTGGAGGCCATTCAGGGCCGCGCCATGGGCGCCTTCATGATGTCGCCTGAATTCAAGAATGCAAGCACGTTCGTCTTCCCGCTCCCGGCTGTGCCGGAACTCGGCGTTGCGGATGGCTTCGACTTCTTCATTCAGGATCAGAAGGGCCAGGGACACCAGAAGCTGATGGAAGTGAGGAACAAGTTCCTTGCCGCGGCGCATCAGGATCCCCGGCTGACGATGGTTCGCCACAACGGCATGGATGACACGGCGCAGATGAAGCTGAATCTCGACTACGAGAAGCTTTCCGCACTCGGTCTTGATATTTCGGCCGTGAACTCCACCATTTCTACGGCTCTTGCCGGTTCCTACGTCAACGACTTCCTGGATCGCGGCCGCGTGAAGCAGGTCTGGGTTCAGGGCAATCAGGCTGCCCGCATGCACCCTGATGATCTGAAGCGCTGGCATGTGCGCAACGATAAGGGCGAAATGGTTCCGTTCTCGGCATTCATGACGATGTCCTGGGATTACGGCAGCCCGAACCTCGAGCGCTTCAATGGACTTTCTTCCATCAACATTCAGGGCAGCCCCGCCAAGGGCGTTTCCTCTGGCGATGCGATGAAGGCCGTTGAGGAAATCGCGCAGAAGACCTTCCCGGAGGGATACACGATTTCGTGGAACGGCGTTTCGTATCAGGAACGTCAGGCGGGTTCGCAGGAAGCGGCGCTTTATGCCATTTCGCTTCTCGTGGTGTTCCTCTGCCTTGCTGCGTTGTATGAAAGCTGGTCCGTGCCGATCGCGGTCCTCCTCGTCATTCCCTGCGGCATCGTGGGCGCTCTGGGTCTCACGTGGATCCTCGACATGAACAATGACGTCTACTTCAAGGTGGGCATGCTGACGACGATGGGACTGGTGAGTAAAAACGCCATTTTGATCGTCGAGTTCGCGAAGGATCTGCTCGAGCAAGGCGAGGATGTTGTGCATTCGGCTCTGCATGCAGTTGAGCTCCGTCTGCGTCCGATTCTGATGACGTCGCTCGCTTTCGGTCTTGGCGTGCTGCCGCTTACGGTTGCGCACGGCGCCGGTTCAGGCGCTCAGAACGCCATTGGCGTGGGCGTGCTTGGGGGCATGATTACGGGTACGGTGCTTTGCGTGGCATTCGTTCCGGCCTTCTTTGTCTTCATCAGCCGCATTTCGCACAGGATTTCCGGCAAGCCCGGGAAGCCTGCTGCAAAGGCAGCAGCTGAAACCGCCGCAGTCTGACAAGGCCTTCGTTAGAGGCGTTTTCTCCAAGATTATCGAGGGAGAAGACGCCTCAGAAGACCGAACTCATTTTCAATGATGGAATCTGTCCTTCAGGACAGCAGCAAAATATGAAAAAAATTCTGCCGATTCTTCCGCTGGCGGCTGCCATGATTCTCTCGGGTTGCGTCAATCTGGCTCCCGACTATGAACGTCCGGCTGCTCCTGTCGCTGACCAATGGCCGATGGGCGAGTCTTACAAAACGAGTGAAATGAAGCGCGAGTCGCTCCCTGAGTGGCAGGACTTCATTCGCGACGAACGCCTGCACAAGGTGATTGAGCTCGCACTCGCGAATAACCGCGATCTGAGAATAAGCGCGCTCAATGTTGAAAAGGCTCGCGCGCTTTACGGCGTGCAGCGGGCTGAACTTTTCCCGACGGTTGCGGCGCGTGCATCCAACACGGCGTCTGATGTGCGCGGGGGCATGTCTACGACCCACTCGTACACTGCACAGCTTGCAATGGCGAGCTATGAGCTTGATTTCTTCGGGCGCGTGCGCAATCTCACCGAACAGGCGCTGCAGAGCTACCTGCAGAGCGAGGATGCGCAGCGTACCGCTCAGGGTTCGCTCATCGCTGAGGTCGCCATGGCGTGGCTTACGCTTTCGGCCGATCGCGCTCAGCTGACGCTCCAGGAGGAGACGCTTAAGAGTCAGGAAGAAAGCTTCCGTCTCGTCGAAGAGAGCTATAAGTACGGTGCGGCAAGTCAGCTTGACTATGAGCAGGCGCGCACCACTGTGGCTGCCGCCCGCGCGCAGATTGCTTCGTACGTCCGAGCGGTTGCGCAGGCCCGCAATGCTCTGGAGCTTCTCGTTGGCGCCAAGGTCGACGAGGCGCTCCTGCCGGAAACATTGGTTCTCGACAGCACTTTGCCTGCTTCCATGCCTGAAGGCGTGCCGAGCGAAGTGCTGCTCAACCGCCCCGATATCATGAGCGCCGAGCGCGGCATGATTTCTGCCAATGCCAATATCGGCGTGGCCCGGGCTGCCTTCTTCCCGAGCATTTCGCTCACTGCTGCTACGGGTTCCACCGGCGGCGCGATGCATTTGAGCGACCTTTTTGCCAAGGGCACGGGCATCTGGAATTTCGCTCCGAGCATTTCTCTTCCGATCTTCACGGGCGGCGCCAACCTCGCTAATCTGCGTGCTGCGGAAGCGTCGCAGCAGATTGCCGCGGCAACCTATGAAAAGTCGATTCAAACGGCTTTCCGCGAAGTCGCTGATGCACTCGCTACGGAAGGCACGGTTGAGCGCGAGCTTGCGGCCCGCCGCGACTACGCAGAAGCTGCCGGGCGCGCCTATGAGCTCTCCAACTCCCGCTACAAGCACGGAGCGGCTGCCTACACGGAAGTGCTGGATGCGCAGCGCGCCAAGGTGTCGGCTGATCAGCAGCTGATTGCGGCGGAACTCGCCCGGGCCTCCAGCATGGTGACGCTTTACAAGGTCCTCGGCGGCGGCACTCGGATCGCTCAGCCGAAAGCGGTTGACGGCAAGGTGTCCGAGTGAGAGCGGCAAAAGAATCATCTGATGCGGTCCAGCAGCATTGCGAGGAAATCGTTGATGCTGCCGAGCGCTGCGTCTTCGCGGCGGGACTCCATCAGCTGAAGCTTCGAGATATTGCCCGCGAGAGCGGGAATAGCCTGGGAAATATCTACAATTACTTCAAGAATAAAGAAGAAATTGTGGAAGTGCTTGTTGAACGCCAGACGTCTCGCTTCCTTTCGACCGTCACCCGATCGACGGAGGAGATTCCCGACGAAACGCATGAAGAGCGCGTGCTGAGGCAGATTTCTGTGCTTGTGGATGCCTACATGGATCCAGAGTCGATGAGACTCTCGATCTTCATTGCGAGTGAAGCACTGGTGAACCCCCGGGTGCTCGATATCTGCGTTGCGGCCAATCGCCGTGTTTGCGAACACGTGATTGATGTCATTCGCCATGATCCGAACTGCCATATTGACGTAACGGACGAGGAAATGGAGGTCCGGATCGTCTCGGTACGCTCCTACCTTGAGGGGCTGAGAGGCTCGCTTCTTTTCAACCCCACAATGAACCGCAAGCTTATGCGGGACCGCGCCATTGAGCGTCTGCGCGTTCTCTGGCGCTGGGATCAGGCTAAGGCTCAGGGCAAGACGTTTGAAGACGTATTTGAGCGCTGACCCAGGTCGTTAAACGGACGACTAACGTAAAAAAATCCCCCGGTCTTCGGCAAGAACGGGGGATTTTTCAATGCTGGTCCGACAGGAGATTACTTCTTCTGGTCCTTATCGAAGCGGACCGGGATGAAGATGCGGCCTCCATCGCGCTGTACGAGGAGAAGCACCTTGTCCTCGCGGCAGGCCTTCTGAAGATCTTCAGCGCTCTTTACCAGCTTGCCGTTGGCGCTCACGATGATGTCGCCAGGAGCGAGGCCGACTGAAGAGGCGAACTTGCCCACCTTGGTGATGAGAAGCCCCGTCGTGTCGGCCTCACGGCTTTCCTCATCCGTGAGGATGCGGCCTTCAATGCCGAGACGGTGTCCGTTTTCTTTGGCTGCGCCGCCGGCAGACTGATCCGAATTGGGATTGGTGCCGATGGTGATGGAGAGCTTTTGCTCCTTCTTGTCGCGGATCACCGTAAGCTCAGCCTTGGTGCCCGGGCGAACAGAAGAAACGAGCATCGGAAGAGACACGGAAGACGTAATCTTCCTGCCGTTGAATTCCGTAATGACGTCGCCAGCCTTGAGTCCGGCCTTCTCTGCAGGGCTGCCCTTTTCGACCTTCGTCACCAGAGCGCCTTCAGGCGCCTTGAGCGCAAAGGAATCGGCCAGTTCCTGGGTTATCTGCTGGATGTAGACGCCAACGTAGCCGCGGGTGACACGGCCGTCCTTCACGAGCTGATCCTTGATCTGCATGGCAAGATCGATCGGAATGGCAAAGGAGAGACCCATGAAGCCGCCGGAAGTCGAGAAGATCTGCGAATTGATGCCGACCACCTCGCCCGCCATATTGAAGAGCGGGCCGCCCGAATTGCCCGGGTTAACGGCAACGTCGGTCTGAATAAAGGGAACGTACTGATCTGTAGGCAGATTCCGCGAAAGCGCAGAGACGATGCCGGCGGTCACCGTATTGTCGAGTCCAAAGGGGCTGCCGATGGCTGCCACCCATTCGCCGACCTTAAGCTTCTGGGAATCGCCGATCTTGAGAACAGGCAGATTCTTGGCGTCAATCTTGACGATGGCGATGTCGGTCTGCTTGTCGGTGCCGAGCACTTTGCCGGTGAATTCGCGCTTGTCGGTGAGACGAACGACAATGCGGTCCGCCCCTTCAACAACATGCGCATTCGTCATGATGAGGCCGTCATCGGAAATGATGAAGCCCGACCCGGTGCCGCGCTGCTCGGGAATTTCCTCTTCACCGCCGCCGAAAGGCATGGGGAAGCCGAAGCGGCGGAAGATGTCCGCATGACGTTCATCCATTCCGGGAATGCCGAAAGGCACAGAAACCGTACGGGCATTCTTAATGACGGAAATGTTGACGACGCCGGGGCCGTTGTCTTCAACCAGCTTGACGAAATTGGGAAGCTGAGTAACGGACTGGGCAGTCTGCTGCTCGGAGTCTGCCGCGCTGGCAGAAAGCGGGGCGGCAAGGATCAGCGCTGCGCTGAGAGCAGCAACAAGCGTGGTCTTAGTGAACGACTTCATGAAAAAGGCTCCTCTTAGCCTGATGCCGGGTGCATCGACCGGTTCTCTATGTTTCTAATAGCAAAAACTCTACCTGAGGGAGTGAAATCCTTCAGAAACGCTAGAGTAAAGCGTGTTTTGGTCCGGTTAAATTTGTAACAGAAGAGATGAAGAGGATCGCCTTCAGATGCGGCTGGACGGTACTGCGGCAGTGTGGTGAGATGAGGCGCCGAGCGGAGGGAAGGAAAGCTTGAAGATGGTTCCTCGTCCATCAAGACCGTCCTCAATCTCAACAGTGCCGTGATGAATGTCGACAATGCGCTTCACGATGGCGAGGCCCAGGCCCGTACCGGATGTTTTGGTGCCGAGCGCGCGGTAGAAGCGGTCGAAAACGCGGCTGCGTTCTTTAGGTGCAATGCCCGGACCGTTGTCGCAGACGCGTAGCACGGAGAGACCGTGTTCGGTGGAGGACGTGATTTCAATGCGTCCGCCTTCAGGCGTGTAGCGGATTGCGTTGTCCGTTAGGTTGGTGACCATCAGACGAATGGCATCCTCCATGCCGTCAAGCATGGCTGGGCGGGCATCTTCCGTAATTTCAATATTCTTCTGGGCCGCAATTGGAGCCATGTCGTCCCGCACGCTTTTGACCAGTTCAGCGAGATTAATGGTCGTCATCGGCTTTTTGGACGCATCCGGATCCAGGCGGGCAATGGTAAGAAGCTGCTGCACCAGGCGTGTTGCCCGGTTAATCCCTTCGTTGAGGCGGGAGAAGCATTTCTGCTGCGCTTCAGGCGTTTTTGCCCTTTGAGCCAGCTGAACCTGGAGCTTCAGCGCCGTAAGAGGCGTGCGCAGTTCATGCGCAGCATCGGACGCAAATCGCTGCTGAGCTGAGAGGCTGTCTGCGAGGCGCCGCAGGAGATCGTTGATGGCGTTTACAAGACTTGCGAGTTCTGCCGGGAGCCCCTTGGTAGAGAGCGGTTCAAGGGATGTCGGCGAACGGCGCGCTACGGATCGTGCGGTTTTTTCGAGTGGTGCAAGGCCGCTTCCGACAACAATCCAAACTGCGATGGCGATGAAGGGCAGAAGCAGGCAAAGCGGCTGAAGGATGCGGAAGGCAGCTGTGGCGGCGAGTGATGTGCGCACCTCCAGATCCTGCCCTGCGGTAATGACCAGCGGGCCGACGGCGACGGAATAAGTCCGCCAGGTTTTCCCCTCAACCTTGACCAGGCCGAAGCCGGGCCCCTCGGGGAGCGGCATGGCGGGAGCCCCCTCCCGTTGCCAGAGACTGTTGTGCGCAGAATCGTAGACCTGCACGATGACGCGGTAGCTCGGCGCATCACCGATGATGGTCAGGTGCTCGGGCTCCTTGGTAGGCATGCTGTGCCGCACGGAGTCGCCGAGCGACTCCGCGGTTTCGCGCAGATGGGAGTCCAGGAATTCATTGAACTCCGCCTGCGCGGAGAAAAAAGTGGCGGTGGCTGTCGTGAATCCGGCAGCCAGAAGCGCCAGAAGCAGCGTAAAAAGGAGCTTCCTGCGAATGGAGGTCATGCTTGGCCCTTTGTGTCAGGCAATTAGGTTTCAAGCAGATAGCCTACGCCGCGGACAGTTTTGATGGCGCTGTCGGAAAGCTTCTTGCGCAGGTGGTGGATGTGCACTTCAATGGCGTTCGATCCTACCGTGTTGTCCCAGTTGTAGAGCTTTTCCTCGAGCTGGGAACGGCTCCAGACAACGCCCTGTCGTTCAGCAAGCGCAAAGAGAAGCGCATATTCCTTCGACGAGAGAATGACGGGTTCCCCGCGATAGGTCACCTCGCGCGTGTGAGGCGAAATCCGGAGTTCGCCGCGCTCCAGGATCGGGTCTGCACGGCCTGCGGAACGCCTCAGCAGCGCGCGGATGCGCGCTGAAAGCTCATCAAGATCGTAGGGTTTGATAAGGTAGTCGTCGGCGCCCATATCAAGGCCGCGGATGCGGTCGTCAACCGTGTCCCGGGCGGTTGTGACGAGAACAGGCGTCGCGTTGCGCTTGGCGCGCATTTCCTTGAGAACCTGCAGGCCATCCTTGCCGGGAAGGCCGAGGTCAAGTATGACGAGTGAAAACTCTGTCGTATTAAGAGCTAAAAGCGCGGAGTTGCCGTCCCGGACCCAGTCAACGGCATGGCCTTCGCATTCAAGGCCGGCAACGACGCTTTCGCCGATCATGTCGTCATCTTCAACGAGGAGAATTCTCATGTAAACGGTATCTCAGAATCAGGCGCTCAAGCACTATGCGCCACGTTTCAGCAACGAGAAGCGCAAGCACAATGAGGCCGGTAAGTATGGGATAGGCGGATTCGCGGCCCCAGCCGCCGAAATATGCGGCAAGGCCGAAGTAGGCGATGAAGGCGCCTACAAGGGCTCCAAGGCAGGAGCCTGCGGCAAGTGCTCCGAAAAAGCGAAGACTTGGAACGCAGTCGGCAGCGGCTCGGCGCGCTAGATCCAATCGAAAAAGGTGAATCGATTGTAACGCGATGCATGAAAACAGCGAAAAGCCTCCGGCAGGCATTTTTTCGGTTTCTGCATTTTGACGGCGAAGAATTGCATAGATGCCGGCGTCGCGCAGAAAGCCGCCGGCAGCGGCGCATATTCCGAGGAGTTCGGGGCTCGATGCAAACACCCAGGAAAAACCGCCGGCGAGCAGAGCGCCCCATCCGGGAGACAAAAGTGCAGCGGCAAAAACCGCCGCCGGAGACCAATCTGAGAGTGCAGCTACCATAATATTGAGACTCGGGAAGAGAGCTTCCCGCAGATCAAATAGGAAGAAGAAGCATGCCAGAGAAGCGCTATGCCCGTCGCGACCCGAACGAGATAGTGGATATCGAACACCGCGACCGGCTCGAGGATTATGTTGAGCCGGCATCCGGAACGGTCACTGTTGCCCACATTGTTTACGGCCTCCACAGCATTTCCATACTGACGGGACTTCTTACGGCAGGACTTTCCATAGCCGGAGCTTTTGTTTTTTCCGGCCCCTCCATCCTTGCCGTCATCATCAACTATATCTTCCGCTCCGACGCCCGCGGGACGTTCGTGGCCTCGCACTTCTCCTGGCAGATCCGCACGTTCTGGTATGCGTTTCTCTGGATGATTCTCATCTACATCATTTCGATGCCGCTCGCTTTTGTCGGCATTGGATTCTTTACGCTGATCGGCGGCCTGCTGGTGCTTGGCATCTGGGTTGCCTACCGAATCCTTTACGGCTGGAAGCGGCTCGTGCGGCGCGAACCGATGCCGATGAGCTGATGCCGGGGAATTCGAGGCTCGATGAAGAGCAGTAACGCTATACTGAAAAATTCCCTCGCAATTTTCTTAAGGAGTGAGTTTTCATGGCTCTCGGAGCAATGGTCTACAAGGCGCAGCTTTCCATCTCGAATCTGGATCGAGGATGGTATGGGCAGCCTGTGCTCACGATTGCCCGACACCCTTCGGAAACAGAAAAACGTCTTATGCTGCGCGTCCTCGCCTGGTGCGTGCGCGCCGGAGAACATCTTGAATTCGGCCGCGGCCTTTCTTCTGATGGCGAACCCGCGCTTTGGGAGACGGACGATACCGGAGCCATTATTGAATGGGTGGAGCTCGGTGCGCCAGACGTACGGACCGTGCGCAAGGCGGCGGGTAAAAGCGAGCATGTACTCGTCCTCGCATATGATGAGGCGCGGACAAAACCCTGGTGGGAATCCGTGAAGGGAGAGCTTTCGAAAATCGACAAGCTGACGGTTATTTTTATTCCTGATTCTGAGGCTGACGCGCTTGCCGCGATGGCGTTGCGAAGCATGAAGTTTGCCGTCACCATCCAGGACAGCGTGATCTGGGTAAACAGCGACACTGCGGATGTGCAGATCAATCCGGAATATCTCAAGCGCGAAACCCAGCGCTGGACCTGACGGACCCCCAATAAACGAAAACCCGTTTCTTCATTGAGAAGAAGCGGGTTTTCGCGTTTAGAGCATTGCGAAAAGGTTTGCTTTCAGCGCTGGTTGATGAGGCTTTCCGACATCCGCGCAAAGGCTCCTTCCAGACGAAGCCGCAGGGCTGGATCGGCGACTGCCTCGTTGAGCGCCATGCGCATCACGCGCATCCATTCCTGCATGAGCGCCCGGTCGATCGGAATGGCGCGGTGCGATTCCCTCAGCATAGGCAGTCCGTGACGCTCCTGATAGAGCGCAGGTCCGCCAAGCCAGCCCGAAAGAAATTCGCGCATGCGGCTGTCGTAGCGTTTGATGCCCTCAGGAGTATAAAGCGCTCTCAGCTGCCCGAAGGAAGGATTGTCTCTCAGTATGCGCACATATGAAGCGACAAGCCTTGCAATGCCGTCCTCGCCGCCAATGGCGGCGTAAAGAGAGGACTGTTCTGGCATGGTCAGTGGAGAAAAACGGCCGCACCGAAGCCGAGCAGCAGAGCCCAGCCGACGAGCGGCGAAAAAATACGGCGAATAAGCGGATGGCGCGGCACAAAGCCGAAACCATAGACCCAGAGAATGCTCATGCCGATGAGCATGCCGACCAAAAAGCCGTGAGGAACGCCGGCTGCATCATGAGCAATCGCTCGCGGATAAAGAATGACGAGCGCGGCACATGCAAGCGCGGCGAGAAGCGAAAGAACCCTCAGAAAAGAAGAACTGCTTTTCTTTTCGCCGCGGCTTCCGTGAATGCGCTCCAGAGGCTTTTCAAGATCAGTCGTCATTGCGCGATGCGTAGCTTTCAAGCGTTGCCGCAAGGAGAACTGCGCAGGAAAGACCTGCAATCCAGTAGAAATAAGACATGGTGTTGAGCTCCAGATGAACGATCCGGCTTCAATCCCGGACTGCCTCTTCCCGGAGACAGTTCGGAATTGAAGACTCAGCTGTTCAATTAATAAAGGGAGTGCGTGTTCTTTTCGATGTACGAAGCATTGAGCTTGCCGCTCATCACGCGATAGGCCCAGGACGTGTAGAAAACCACGATAGGCAGGAAGATGAGCGTGACGAAAAGCATGATCTCAAGCGTGAGCTGAGAGCTCGTGCAGTCCCAGATGGTGAGGCCGGCATTGAACATCGTCGAGGACGGCATCACGAAGGGGAACATCGAAATAAGCGGCGTAAGGACGATGCCGAGAATCGCTGCGGAAGAGCAGAAGATCGCCGGCCAGATGCGGCCCTTCTTCACGAGTACCGAACCCAGAAGCGCGCCGGCAATGCCGAGCACGGGGACGACCCAGAGAAGCGGCAGGGCGCTGTAGTTAGCAAACCAGGCGCCGGCCTGAACTTCAACCGTCTTCGCAAGCGGATTCGCCGGACCGGCAGGATCAAGACCGGCGGTTGCGACATACCCGTCAATTCCCATGTAGACCCAGATGCCGCCCAGCACAAAGAGCACGGCCGTGAGGATGCCGGCAATGCCGGAAACCTTGACGGCGCGGTCATGGAGATCGCCTTCCGTACGAAGCGCCAGGTAGTTGGCGCCGTGGAAGACAACCATCAGAAGCGCGAGCACGCCGCAGAGCAGTCCGAACGGATTGAGAAGGCCGAAGAAGCTCCCCGTATAAATCGGGCGCATCGTTGCATCAATCTCAAAGGGCACGCCCTGAAGGAGATTGCCGAACGCAACGCCGCAGATCACCGGAGGAACGGCCGATCCGATAAAGAGGAGGCAGTCCCAGGTAGTGCGCCAGCGGGTGGCCGCCACCTTGCTGCGGTAGTCGAAGGCGAGCGGGCGGAACATGAGCGCAGCGAGGATGACGAGCATCGCCCAGTAGAAGCCCGAAAAAGCCACGGCGTACATCATCGGCCAGGCAGCGAACATGGCGCCGCCGCCCGTGATGAGCCACACCTGATTGCCGTCCCAGTGCGGAGCGACGGAATTGATCATCACGCGGCGCTCATTGTCGTTCTTGCCGAGGAACGGCAGCAGCGAGCCGACGCCCATGTCATGGCCGTCCATCACTGCAAAGCCCGTGAGGAGCACGCCGATGAAGAGCCACCAGATGACTTTCAGAATTTCATAATCGATCATTTTGTCAATGCTCCCGGGTTACTTCTGCTCGAAGTGATAGCGGCCGGTGCCGAGCGAGCTCGGACCCTTGCGGCTGAAGCGGATCATCAGCCACATTTCGGCGATGAGCATGAGCGTATAGAGAATGACGAAGCCGAGGATCGAACCGATCAGGTCGCCCGTGGAGAGGGACGAAACAGAGAGGTGCGTCGGCAGGATGTTGTAAATGGTCCAGGGCTGACGGCCGTATTCGGCGACGAACCAGCCTGCTTCACAGGCGATCCAGGGCAGCGGGAGCGCAAGGAGCGTAAGGCGCAGGTAGAGCGGCTGATTCTGGAGGGTCTTCTTCATGGAGAAGACAAGGCCGAGCACGAAGATGAGCGCCATGCCGAGGCCGCAGCTGATCATCAGCCTGAAGCTCCAGAACATCGGCGCAACCTGCGGCGTCGTATCCTGAGCGGCCTGCTTGATCATTTCAGGCGTGGCCTGCGTGACGTCTTCGGTATAGCGCTTCAGAAGAAGGCCGAAGCCGAGGTCGGGCTGGAGCGCCTGGAATTCAGCGCGCAGAGCTTCATTCTTCGGATCCTTGCGGAGCGCTTCCAGAGTGGCAACGGCTTTCTGGCCGTTCTTGATGCGCTCTTCAGCCTGGGCTTCAAGCTGCTTGATGCCCGGAATCTCCGTAGACAGCGACCGCGTGCCCATCAGGCCGAACACCCAGGGAATGCTGATTTCCATGGCGTTTTTCTGTTCGGCTTCATTGGGGATCGCAAAAAGCGTGAGCGGCGCCGGAGCCTCGTGGGTGTCCCAGGTGGCTTCCATGGCGGCAATCTTGGTGGGCTGGTCGCGCGTCACGAGGAAGCCCGATTCGTCGCCCATGTGGATCGTCAGAATGCTCGAGACGATGCCGAAAGCAGCGGCAAGGCGGAAGGACGAAGCGGCGAATTTGACGTCCTGGCGCTTGAGGAGGTAGTAGGCGGAAACGGCCATCACGAACATGGCGCCCGTCATGTAGCCGCCGGCAACCGTGTGGACGAACTTGGCCTGAGCCCATTCGCTCGTGAAGACGGCCCAGAAATTGGTCATCTCCATGCGCATGGTTTCAAAATTGAATTCCGCGCCGGTCGGATACATCATCCAGCCGTTGGCGACAAGAATCCAGAGCGCCGAGAGGTTGGAGCCGAGCGCCATCATGATCGTGGCAAAAAGGTGCTTGCCTTTCGACAGGCGGTCCCAGCCGAAGAAGAAAAGGCCGATGAAGGTCGACTCAAGGAAGAAGGCCATCAGGCCTTCAATGGCGAGCGGTGCGCCGAAAATATCGCCTACATAGTGAGAGTAGTAGGCCCAGTTCGTGCCGAACTGGAATTCCATCGTAATGCCGGTGGCGACGCCGAGGGCGAAGTTGATGCCGAAGAGCTTGCCCCAGAAGCGGGTCATGTCCTTGTACATCTGTTTGCCCGTGAGGACATACGTCACTTCCATGACCACCAGCAGGAACGAAAGTCCGAGCGTAAGCGGCACAAAAATGAAGTGGTACATCGCGGTCAGCGCAAACTGCAGGCGTGACAGGTCAACAAGATCAGTTGAGATCACTTGAGACTCCTGATGTGGTTTTGAGAGTTGTTAGCGGGGTTCCGAGGTGGCCGCCGGAGCGCCAAGAAGCGCATCCCCCATCTTCTGCGGCGTGACGTCAGTCCGGTGTTCAGGACTGAAAAACAGGTACCAAAGACAGAAAATAAGGAAGAGCTTGACCGCGACGACCAGAATGATTTCGGCGAGAAGTCCGGGACGCCGGCGGCGGTCTGTGGTGTTGTCCATCAGTTGCTCCGATTGATTTCGCTGAAGGCGGCTTTTTCGTGCCTACATCTTAATGAGCGCGTTGGGAGAATTCCCATATCTGACGCCTTACGTTTACGGCTTGACGGTGTTAAATGGAACTGTCAGACTGCCAAAATTACAGTTTGGCGGACTTTGGCAGTTCGATATGGCAGTAAGTGCAGAATTTCAGGGCATTCTTGATGCGCTTGAGGATCCAAGGCTCCTCGTAAGATCGGATTACACCGTGGCTTATGCGAATCGTGCTTTCCGTCAAAAATTCGGCATCGATGATTTTGAGGGGCGGAAATGTCATGAGCTGGTTTTTCATGACCTCAACCCCTGCGGAAGCTGCGGACGCATTTGTCCGATGGATAAATCCGTTTTTTCCCGGCAGGTTGAGCGTGCGCTCGAAAGGGAACTTGTGCCCGGGGGCGAACGCTTCCTCGAATTGGAATCGGTGCCTGTCGCTGCCGCAGATGGAAGTCCTGTTTACTTTATGGAGCGCATCCGCATCCGTGATGATGCGCAGAATGCGGCCCTTCGCGAGGGTATTGTTGCCCGCAGTCCGGCAACAAGGCGCGTGCTCAACGCCATTGCCCGTGTGGCTACCTTGAACGTGCCGGTGCTTTTTTGCGGCCCCGGAGGATGCGGCAAGCAAAGCTTCACGCGCTTTTTGCATGAGAATTCACGACGTGCTGTGAATGCGCTCGTGAAGCTCGACTGCACCGCGCTTACGGATGAGCGATTTGAGGACGAGCTTCTCGGCAGGTCGGCAAAGCTTGGCGGATCGAGGACGGGCGGCCTCGCCTCCCGTCCGGGCGGGACGCTTTATTTTGATGAAATATCTGCGCTTAGCCCGGGGCTTCAGCGGCGTCTCCTGACGCTGCTGGAATCCGGCTTCGTGCGTGAAGCCGGAAGCGCGCAGAGCGTTGCGCTCGACTGGCGCGTTGTCTGTTCGACCAATGCAGAGGATCCGGACAGGCTGGTGGCGTCGGGCGCGCTTCGGGAAGATTTGTGGCTGAGGCTCTGCGTGGCGCGCATTGATGTGCCGCCACTCAAAGATCGGCGCGAAGACATCGGAGAGCTCGCGGAGCTCATCCTGCGCCGTACGGGAGACGGTGAATCCGCGGAAATATCCTCTGAAGTTCTGGCGCTGCTTCTCAAGTGCAGCTGGCCGGGTAATATTCGCGAGCTTGAATGTGCGCTCATGCGTGCGCAGCTTCTTGCGGGCGGGAGGAAAATTCGTCCTGCTGATCTGGAAGCCCCGCGCTATTCGGAGCTTTCCGCAGAGGATGTCTGCGGCGATACGCTTTTAGAGGAAGAGTCGCGCTGGCAGGGAACCCGGGCAGGACTTGCCCGTCGAATGGGGCTATCCGAGCGCACGCTTTACCGCAGACTTCAGGAAGCCAGAGAGCTACAGCAGAAAAAGGAGAAAGGAACAAAATGACCGCGTCGATGAGACCCGAGGAGCGGCTTTTCTTTCGGCTTACCGAAGGAGAGGAGCGCATTGGCATCTCGAGAGGCGAGGCGGCAATTGCTGCTGCGCTTGCACGGGCAGGAAAAACTGCCCGAGGACTGCTCATCCTCGTGCACGGAGCGGCTTCCAACGCTTCGCGCTGGGAGGAATTCGTAGAAAAAACGAGGCTCAGGGACAACTGGGATATTCTGCGCTTCGACCTCCGGGGGCATGGGGCGAGTCCCTCGCGTACTGCCGGAACGCTCGAAGCGCATGCCTGCGACATTGCGGCTCTCATGGATCTCCTCGGACGCAGGCGCGCGGTAATTCTCGGCCATAGCCTGGGCGCCGCAGTGGCCATGAATTTTGCTGCGAAGTATCCCGAACGCGTTGAGGGGCTGATTCTCCTCGATCCGCTGCTCTCAAATTGTCTGACTCCGAAGGCAATTGAAATGCGAAGGAAGCGCTGGATGCCGGCTCTTCTTGAAAAAATCGGCATTGTTTCCCGGGAGCTTCATCTGCAGCGCCGTCTGCCGCCCTACAACCTTCGCACGGGCGACGAGGCTGCGCGGCTCAAGATTGCCGAAGGCGGAGAGGCGCTGGAAGCCTTTGTGAAGGAGTATTCCTCGCCCTGGCGCGATCTCGGGCATATCCACATGGCGGACTACGGACGGGATTTGCTTGAGGTCGGTCGTCCGAGTCCGGAGCTTTCCAGGATTAAGGCGCCGGTGCTCATCATCGGGGCTTCCTCCGGGAGCTACACGGATCCTGAGGCGATGCGACGCGAAGCCGGGGCGCTTACTGACGGAGAGTTTGTGCTGCTCAAATGCCGTCACTGGCCGGTAACGGAATGTCTTCAGGACCTGATTGCGGTCGTTGAGGACTGGATGCAGCGTCATTTCTGAGGGACAAAGAAAAAGCCGCCGAGATTTCCCCGAGCGGCTTTTTCTAATGCGCAAGTGCCGATTTTCGGTTACTTGGCGGCCGGTTCGCCCGCCGGAGCATCGCCGGCGCCTTCCTCATCGTGATTGACGACGATGCGCACGATGGGAGGCGCAACAGCGGCGTCTTCCTCGCGAATGCCCCAGACCTCTAGAAGCTCGCTCTGAGACGGCATCTCGCTTGCCGGTCTTGCACGGCGAAGCTTGAGCGAATTGCGGACGACGGTTTCCACAACATCGAGCGGCAGGCAGTTCAGATCCTTGAACTCGATTGAGCGATGCTCGGTATCGAGTCCCTTCCAGCGTTCCTCATTGCCGGCAGCGGCGTCTTTTTCTGCGTAATAGAGGATGAGAGACTTCTCATGAGACTTGACGGCAAAAATCGGTCCGTCAAGCTCATAGAAGGCAAGACCGAAGCGCATGCTTTCACGCACGCCTCGGGCGGAGCGTCGGATCATGCTGCAGACTCTGGCCATTGCAACGCGGCGATCGTTGGGCAGACTCTGGAGATAGCCTCCCACCGTGGTGGCTGCAGGTACCATGACTACTTTTCCCCCTAATAAAAATATAGGCTTCGGGCTCCCAAAGAGAGCTCGCAAGCCGCAAGAGAATAGATTTTAGCAAACCGGACGGGGGCTTTCCCGACTCGGACAGTCAGGTTTTTGTTTCTCAGCGGTAAAACACATAGCGTGCGCGAAACGGCACCCGGAGATACTGACCTATTTGCGAGGCTGTGCATGTGACGAGCGGCATGCCTCCGGAAGGCTGTCGGCGGGCGATGTAGCGAACGCCTTCGAGGATCCCGCGGCCTTCGGACTGGGCGGAAAAAACGGCTGTGCGCAGATCCCGGGGAGAGATCTGTTCCCCCTGGCTGATGATTTTCGCGTGAATCGTGGAGCCGTCGCGGGCAGTAATGCCGAAGTTCGGCTGCAGTACTGCCTGGCGCTGCCCGGCGTCATTCAGAAGCTCTCCTTCCGTTTGTACGAAATTCCAGAAAAAGCCTTCTGAATCATAGGAACATTGGAATACCATCGTCCGCGGGCTTCCCATGAATAGACGGCTGTAGCGTCCTTCAGCGGATCGGGGGTGAACTGAATGGTGGTGCAGCTCGCGAGGAGAAGGATCGCGAACAGGGCGGAAAGGGCGCGCATAAGGGTGCTTGAGAGTAGGAAGGTGATGCACGAAAGTCTAGCGGCAGCATCCTTAATGTGCCGCTCCGTGAAATGTGTCCTTCGGAAAAAGCCTCGCGTAACCTTCGTTAATCTTGCTAGAGTGGAACTCTAGAAAACAATTTCAAAGAACCCGCTCTGTCGGAAGCTTCTAGACCCGGCATCGCTGACTGTATTTTTCAGGCGGCGCGACAGCTTCGGACAGAGCCAACCCGGCCGGACCCTCGGTTGCGGCAGCCCTTTCGTCATGCCTTCAAAGAGAGGCAGAGAACGGGCTGCAAAACCTCGGACGGGGCATAGAGAAGCGCCTCCGGCAGAAAGATTTCTGCCGGAGACTTCGGCATAGCTTCGTCCGCGCGTTCGGCCTCTTTTCCGCAAAGAGGGATCCGAAGTGTTTCAGATTCGTATACATGGCCGCGGGGGCCAGGGCGTTGTGACGGCAGCAGAAATGCTTGCGCTCGCGGGCTTCATGGAAGGACATAAGGCACAGGCTTTCCCAAGCTTTGGTTCTGAACGAACCGGGGCTCCGGTGGTCGCTTTTGCACGCCTTTCTCCGACCGAAATCCGCCTGCGCGAACCCGTGCTTGAACCCGATGTGGTTTTGATCCAGGACCGCACGCTTTTGGAGAGCGTTCCTGTTTTTGCAGGACTCAGGCCCGACGGCTTCGTTCTGGTGAATTCGAGCCAGACGCCTGAAGCGCTTGGACTCGGCGACCTGAAGCGCGAGCTTCCGGAGGGGCACGTCATGTGCGTGCCGGCTACAAAGTTCGCGCTTGCAGCGCTTGGGAGACCGCTTCCCGGTGCAGGGATGCTTGCCGGGTTTGCTGCAATGACGTCGATGATGCAGCTCAAGAGCGTTGCAGACGCGTATGCCGTCAAGTTTGCCGGCCGGATTGCTGAGGCGAATGCCGAGATTGCCCGTCAGGCATATGAATACGTAATTGCCCAGAAGGAGACGAACCATGCTTAAGCAGCTCGAAGGCAGCCAGGGCGTAGCGCAGGCGGTCGCGCTTTGCAGGCCTGACGTGGTGTGCGCCTACCCGATTTCTCCTCAGACCCACATTGTTGAAAATCTTGGTCTCCTTTGCCGCAAAGGGGTGCTTGCCGACTGCGAGTACATCAATGTGGAAAGCGAGTTCGCTGCGATGTCTGTGGCAATCGGCGCCTCGGTGGCGGGCGGCCGCGCCTATACGGCAACGGCCAGCCAGGGTCTTCTTTATATGGCGGAGGCCGTCTACAACGCGGGCGGGCTTGGGCTTCCCGTGGTGATGACAGTAGCCAACCGCGCGATCGGCGCTCCGATCAATATCTGGAACGATCACTCAGACTCCATGAGCCAGCGCGACTGCGGCTGGATTCAGCTTTTTGCTGAAAATAATCAGGAAGCGTGCGATCTCCACATCCAGGCCTTCCGCATTGCCGAGGAAATGTCCATCCCCGTCATGGTTTGCATGGATGGGTTCGTGCTCACGCACGCGTTTGAGGAAATGGACATTCCGGATCAGGCGTCTGTCGA
Source organism: Sutterella seckii (assembly GCF_009183815.1). Lineage (GTDB taxonomy): Bacteria > Pseudomonadota > Gammaproteobacteria > Burkholderiales > Burkholderiaceae_F > Sutterella > Sutterella seckii. The sequence continues at coordinate 22,004 of NZ_WEHX01000004.1, forward strand.
TGCTTTCCTGCCGCCCTACCGGCCTCGCCAGCAGCTCGATCCTGATCATCCCTATTCCATCGGGGCAATGGTCGGCCCCGAAGCATTCACCGAGGTCCGCTGGCTCGCAGAACGTCGGATGCAGGAAGCCATTCCTGTGATTGAGAAAACACAGGCGCTTTTCCACGAAATCTTCGGCCGCAATTCCGGCGGGCTTCTCTCGACCTACCGCATGGAAGATGCTGAAGCCGCCGTGCTGGTAATGGGCGCGCTTGCCGGGACCGTCAAGGATGCGGTGGATGAAATGCGCGAAGACGGAGCGAGAATCGGCGTCGTCGTTCTTAAGAGCTTCCGCCCCTTCCCCTTCAAGGCATTGAGGGAGGCGCTGAAGTCTCTGCGCAGCGTGGTGGTGATGGAGCGCATGGTGAGCGCAGGCGGCGCAGGTGCAGTTTCGCTTGAGGTCATGAAGGCGCTCAGGGGACTCCCGGTTCGTCAGAGCACGCTGATTGCTGGGCTCGGCGGGCGCGCCGTCACGCGTCAGGCTTTGAAGCCCTACTTTGCCCGGGCGCTTGCCGGAACGCTCGAAGAAGAGGAAATCTTCCTTGATCTTGACGAGGAGCTCGTTCGCCGGCAGATGGAGCGCGAAAAAGCTTCGCGCCATATCGGCCCTGTTGCCGAAGCCCTCAACCGTCATGTCAATGAACGCAAACTTGCCCGGGGCGAGGAGATCTGAACATGTCTCAGTCGGAAATTCATTTCTATCAGACCGGCACGTTCACGGCCGGCAATCGGCTGCTCGGGCCTGAATCGAGATCCGTGCAGTCTTCCATGGAGCGTTTTAATTCCCTCACTTCGGGGCACCGCGCCTGTCAGGGTTGCGGCGAAGCGCTTGGCGCCCGCTATGCCGTGGATGCGGCAATGCGGGCTACGGGAGGCAGACTGACTGCGGCAAATGCCACCGGGTGCCTGGAAGTCTTTTCAACGCCCTATCCGGAAACGAGCTGGCAGCTTCCCTGGTTCCATTCTCTTTTCGGCAATACGGCCGCAGTCGCCACCGGCATGGCCGCCGCATTCCGGGCCCGGGCCAAAAAGGAAGGAACGGAGCCTACGCGGGTCATTGCCATGGGGGGCGACGGCGGCACGACCGATATCGGCTTCGGCTGCCTTTCGGGCATGTTTGAGCGTAATGACGATGTGCTCTATATCTGCTACGACAACGAGGCCTATATGAATACCGGCGTGCAGCGTTCGTCTGCAACGCCGCCGGCGGCAAGAACGGCCACCACGCAGATTGCCGGGAGCGAACCGGGCAATCAGTGGGGGCAGGGCAAGGACGTGCCGCTCATCGCCATGGCGCACGGCATTCCGTATGTCGCAACCGCGACGGTAGCGGACCTTCGGGATCTGGAGCGCAAGGTTGAAAAGGCGATGAGCATGCACGGCGCACGCTACATCCACATTTTTGTCCCTTGCCCGCTCGGCTGGGGCACCGCTTCCGGAAAGACCATCGAGGTTGCGCGTCTTGCGCAGGAAACCGGCATTTTCCCGGTTTTTGAAGCCGAGTACGGGGAAGTGACGAGTTCCTACAAAATTCGCCGACGCCAGCCGGTGGAAGCGTATCTGAAGCTGCAGAAGCGCTTTGCGCATCTTTTCGGCAAGAAAGGAGACCCGGCGGTTGTCGCCCGCATCCAGGAGCTTGCGGACCGCAATATTGAAAAATTCAACCTCATGGCCGGGGACGACGGCCGCGAGGTTCAGATTCCCGTCGCCGCGCAGGCTGAAGAGCGCAGCCAGCAGATCTGAAGGCGGAGGATAAAAATGACCCAAGAAAAACCGTTTGCGATTACCCTCGACGTCGGATCGTCGCTCGCCAACCGGACCGGCTCCTGGCGTACGCTGAGACCCGTTTACGTGAATCGCCTTCCGCCCTGCAATGCCAAGTGCCCTGCCGGGGAAAAGTGCCGCGACTGGCTCTTTCTTGCGCAAAGCGGAGATTATGAAGGCGCCTGGAAAGAGATTGTTGAAGACAATCCTTTCCCCGCAGTCATGGGACGCGTCTGCTACCACACCTGTCAGACGGCGTGCAATCGAGGCGATCTCGATGAGCCGGTCGGCATCAATGCCGTGGAGCGTTTTTTAGGCGACCATGCGCTCAGGCTCGGCTGGAAGCTTCCTCAGCCTGCTGAGGCAAACGGAAAGCGCATCCTGGTTGTCGGTGCCGGACCGGCAGGCCTTTCCGCGGCTTATCACCTCCGCCGCATGGGTTATGCCGTTCATGTTGTGGAGAGTGCGGAAACTGCCGGCGGCATGATGCGCTACGGCATTCCAAAGTATCGTCTTCCGCGGGAGGTGCTTGACGCAGAAATCGCGCGCATTGAGGCTCTGGGCGTCGAATTCGAGTTCGGCCGCGAGGTTTCTGATCTGGCTGCTGAAATGAAGGCGGGCGGCTATGCCGCAGCGTTCATCGGCGCCGGAGCGTCTCTTGCGCATCGCGCCTACATCCCTGCCGGCGATGCCGCGCACATCATGGATGCCGTGAGTCTTCTCAGATCTGTGGAGTCGTCTTCGCCCGGCGAAGAACCGCTCCTCGGGCGCCGGGTCGTGGTCTATGGCGGCGGCAATACGGCGATTGACGTGGCGCGCACCGCAAAAAGGCTGGGGTCGGAACCGATCGTTGTTTACCGTCGTACGCGCGAGCGTGCGCCGGCGCATGCTTTTGAAATTGAAGAGGCGCTTGAAGAAGGCGTTTCGATGAAGTGGCTTTCCACGATTTCCGAAGCGGAACGCGGAACGATCCGCATCGAAAAGATGAAGCTCGACGAATCGGGCTATCCGCAGCCGACGGGAGAGTACGAAACCATTGAAGCCGACAGCCTGGTTCTTGCCCTGGGGCAGGAAACCAATCTCTCTTTCCTTTCCGCTCTTCCTGATCTGAAGGTGGAAAAAGGATCGGTTGTGGTCGATGAGCGCATGATGACAAGCGTTCCGGGTATTTTTGCCGGCGGCGATGTGGTGCCGGGCGATCGCAACGTAACGGTGGCGATCGGTCACGGCAAGCGCGCGGCAAAGGCGATGGATGCCTGGCTCAGGGGCGAGATGCCCGGCGAGAAGGCGCCGGCGGATCCGGCGACCTTTGAAAAGCTTAATACCTGGTATTACGCGGATGCGCCGCAGAAGATCCGTCCTCAGCTCGACATCGTGCGGCGCCAGACGACCTTTGAAGAGGTGCTCGAAGGCCTGACCGAAGAGAACGCACTTTTTGAAGCCCGCCGCTGCATGTCCTGCGGCAACTGCTTTGAATGCGACAACTGCTACGGGGTCTGCCCGGACAATGCGGTGGTAAAGCTCGGACCCGGCAGGAAGTTCCGCTTCAATTACGACTACTGCAAGGGCTGCGGGATCTGTGCCAATGAATGTCCGTGCGGCGCCATTGAAATGGTGCGCGAGGACATCTGAGTAACGGAAGCGGCATAAGGTTTCCTATACTCAGAGTGCGCCCCGGCGTTCGGGATTGAATCCGGCGCCGGGGCGCATTTTTCTCTCCTTCGGGGCGCCTGAAATGACTGAGCCGCAATCCGTTCCTCAAAATCGTTCGCTTTACCGGGAATTCAAGCTTGTATTCATCCTGATCACGCTTTGCGTGACTCTGGCTGCAATTCCTGCGGTTGTGCTGACCGAGCTCTCAACCGGTTCTGGCGGCGCCATCAACGTGTCGGGGAGCCTGCGCATGATGAGCTACAAGCTCACGGTTGCCGTCAGCAATCCCTATGAGACGCATGAAGAGCGCGAGGCCAATACGAGAAGAGCAGTTGAGGAATTCTGGGAGCGCCTCACGAGACCCGGACTTCTTTCGAGCGTTCCGAACGACCCTGCAGATCCGATACGGGGCATGTACAACATCGTGGCCGAGCGTTTTGCTTCCGAGATCCGTCCGCTTGCGCTGAAGGGCATTGACGATGAAGCGGCGCGGCAGCGCTTCATGAGAAAAATCGGCGGCTTTGTGGACGACGTCGACGTCTTCGTGTTCGCCCTCGAGGAGCGTCTTTCCGGCTTGATGGGATGGCTGAAGGCAATTCTGGTTTTCACGCTTCTCGGGGCGCTCGCCGTGACTTTCGGCTTGCTGCGCGTGATGAAGTCGCGCATCTTCTCTCCGCTTGAGGAATTGGAGGCGGCGGCGAAAGCGGTGCGTGAAGGGAATTTTGATGTGCGCTCGAAAGCGGCTGCACACAATTCAGAGATCGGGCGATTCGCGCGCGGCTTCAATTTCATGGTGAGCGAGCTTGATCGGCTCTACGGCTCTCTGGAAGCTGAAGTCGCAAAAAAGACCGCGGATTTGAATAGACGCAATCAGGGGCTTCAGTTTCTTGCTCAGGCCTCTGAGCAGCTTCTTGTCGACGGGCCGAAATTGCCCGATGCCGTCGAGAAGGTGCTTGAAGGCGCCGCACAGCTCACGGGCGCCAATGGCGCAGCCTTCTGCGTAAGCGCAGACCCGCAGAAGACATGGGACGACGGAAAGTCCTGGCGCTTTGCTGAAACGCCGGGCGACAGCCGGGGACGTGAAGGTCATCTGCTTAATATTCCGGCAATCGGCGCCCGGGAGGAGACGCTCGGCATGCTGAAGATCTGGTTCCCTGAGGAGCCTTCGGCCTGGCAGAGCAACTTCCTCGGCATGACGGCGGCGCTCATAGGCCGGGCAGTGGATGCGTCGCTGCGGACGATGGACGACAGGCGCCTCGCAGTGCTCGAGGAACGCTCCACCATCGCGCGCGAGCTCCATGACTCCATCGCTCAGTCGCTTTCCTTCTCCAAGATTCAGCTTTTAAGGCTGAAGCGCGCCATTGAGGCGGATCCGACGGGAGATGCCGCCCGGGAGGTTCTCATTGAGCTCGACGAAGGCATTTCCACAGCATATCGGCAGCTGCGCGAGGTTCTGACGGCATTCCGCCTGCAGCTCCAGGGGACGGGTTTCGGCGACGCAGTGAATGCCGCTGTAGACGCGTTCAGAAACCGAACCGGCATGCCGGTATCGCTTACCAACACGCTTCTGGGTGTGGAAATTTCCACCAACGACCAGGTGCACTTCATTCAGATTCTGCGCGAAGCCCTCTCCAACATCGAAAAGCATGCCCGGGCAACGCAGGCGGCAGTACGCATCGAAACGGCCGGTGCCGGCGGCTGCATTCTTACCGTGACGGATAACGGGATCGGGATTCCGGAGCATGCGGAAAAAGCGCGGCACTTCGGCCTCGGCATCATGAAGGAACGAGCGGAGGCATTAGGCGCCACCATTGAAGTGGTCCGCAGGCCTGAGGGCGGCACCGTCGTGCGCGTCGAAAAGAAGCCCGGACTGAAGCCGCAGGCTGCACAATGAAGCACAGTCAGAAGAATCTAAGTGCGCAATATCGGATTTGTCCTGAAGGAGATGAATGCGCAATGGCGCATAGAATCTATGATTGGAGACTGCTCCGGACCGGCAAATATGCCTGTTTACAGCCAATGCCCGTCGGGATGAAGGCTTTTATGCTCTGTATGTCTCTCTCAGGCTGAAGGAATACGTTTTATGAACGCGTCAGAATCAAAAACCGCCGCCGACAAGCACACCGTGCTGGTGGTTGACGACCACCCGCTTTTTCGCCGGGGTGTAAGGGAGCTTCTTTCGCTTGACGACACGATTTCGGTCGTGGGCGAGGCCGGAACCCGCGATGAGGCGGTTCTGCTGGCGAGGCAGCTAGAGCCCGAACTCATCGTGCTCGACCTCAATATGCGCGGCTCGTCAGGGGTGGAAATTCTGACGACGCTCAAGTCGGAAGATCCGTCGATGCGGATTGTGATTCTGACCGTGAGCGATTCCGGAGACGACCTCCTAGCCTGCATTCGTGCCGGTGCGGACGGCTATTTCCTGAAGGACATGGAGCCCGAGCGCTTTCTTGAGAACGTGCATGAAGCTCTCGAAGGCCGCCTCATCGTGGATACGGCGATGGTGAGGTATCTCACGGACATGATTCGCGAGAAGGCTCAGCCTGAGCCGCCCAATCCCCTCACGGAGCGCGAGGAGGAAGTGCTCGGCTACATCGCGCAGGGGCTGACGAACAAGATGATTGCACGAAAGCTTCAGATCTCTGACGGCACCGTCAAGGGGCATGTGAAGCATCTCCTCAAGAAGCTCGGCTTCAACAGCCGGGTCGAAGCTGCCGTCTGGGCTGCTCAGCGCGAAGAGCAGAAAGCAAAGCGGCAGATGTGACATCTGCCGCTTGTGTGAGCTCAGGGAGACGTTAGTCTTCCGTGGCGTCGTTTGCGTTCACAGGGGCGAGAGGCTTCGCCTGAGAGCTTTCCGCATGGCAGAGCATGCATTCGAAGCGCTCGCCGGCGAGCTTTCCCGGAGCGGCATAGTGCGAACGGGGGATTTCGCCCTTCTGGCGCGCACGGTCAGCAGGCTGTTCGCGGTGGCACATGAGGCAGTTGTTCTTGTCGATGGTAATGGGGAGATAGTTCGCCACCGGATGCGGGACCGGGCTCGGAGCGCCGACAATGGGATTGTCGGCGGCAAGCGCCGGGCCGGCGAGGAGAGCAGCAGAGGCAAATGCGGCAAAAATCGTATGGCGGGTCATAAGGTTCTCCAGAAATTTCTAATTCAATTTATGAATGTTTTTTGCTGACAGGCAGGCCGGGGATGCGGAAATGAAGCGCGTCTTCAGGGCAGACCTCAATGCAGCGGCCGCAGTTGAGGCATTCCCCTGAGGGAATGCGGCCGGTCTGAGCCATATCTTTGAAGCGGATGATCTGCTTTTCCGGGCAGACCCTGAGGCAGTCAGCGCAGCGCGTGCAGTTTGCGTCGGTGAAGGCAATGGTCACGAGCGGTCTGGGCGACGCTCTGCCTGCAAGGGACCAGAAGGCGCCGAGCGGGCAAAGGTGTCCGCACCAGCCGTTGTGCATGAGCCCGAGCTCAAGGGCAAAAACCGCAAGAGCAGCAGAAAGCGCCGAAAGGCCGGTTCCGTAAACAACATCGCGCCAGATGATGGCCTGAGGGCTTACGGACTCAAATGCTGCTGTTCCGGTTGCGAAGCTCGCCGCGAGGGTGCCTGCAAGCACGGCATAGCGCGCGCTTCTCGACAGACGGATGTAGTCGGCCGAAAGGTCGAGCTTTGTCCGGAGCCATTCAGCGGCCTCAACCACAAGGTTCATCGGACAGACCCATCCGCAGAAGGTTCTCGAGCCGAGAAGGCTGTAGAAGAGCGTGATGAGCGCTGTCCCGATGAGCGTCGTAGCTGTCGGAATAATTCCGGCGAGAAGCCGCTCGAGGAATGCGAGCGGGTCGCCGAGCGGAATCATTCCGAGAATCTTCGATTGCGAGAGGTCTCCGAGGAGCAGAGGCTTGCCGGCAATTTCCCAGCCCCAACGGGCAGAACCCGCAAAGAGCATGAGCACCAGAAGCTCGGTAATGCGTCTTGCGATCGTGAAGCGGTGCCTGCGCAGGAAGGTTTGCTGCGTCATAGCGGGTCCTCGCTGTTGAGGTAGTCCATGCCCGGAGCAGTTGCCGGCGCCTTTTCCGCATCGCCTTCAGAAGGCGCGGTGCTGGGCGTCGCAGGCGGCCCTTCGCGGCGCATGTTCTTCGGATCCTCTTCAGACAACCAGCCGAGACGGTAGTGGCTGCCGATCGTGCCGAGCACGGTCGTGGGATCTGCTACGCGGATAGCCGCTTCATCGGTCGGACATGCCTTTTCGCAAAGGCCGCACCCTGTGCAGGCATCCGGGTGGATGACGGGCACAAAGACGGCGTGACGCGAAAGACCGCGGGGACGCACTTCAATCGTGAGCGCACGGCCGTTTCCCGGACATTCGCGGAAGCAGACCTCGCAGCGCAGCCCCTGCCAGGAGAGGCATGAGTTGGGGTCCACCACCGCGACGCCCATGCGGGCGTCGCGGATGTCCGTGAGGTCAGGGTCGAGCGCCCCGGTCGGACACGCTTTGACGCAGGGGAGATCCCTGCACATGTAGCAGGGGATCTCCCTCGGCGTGAAGTAAGGCGTTCCGACGGGGGCAGGAGACCGCATGCCAGCGAGCTTGAGGGTGTCGTAGGGACACGCGCTCACGCACTGGCCGCAGCGCGCACAGGCTGCGCTGAAGGCTTCTGCAGGAAGCGCCCCGGGCGGTCGGGGCTGCCAGCGGGCAGCGCTCTCGCGCACGGGGATCATCCCGAGCAGAAAGGCTCCTGCCGTCATGGCGCATCCCGAGGAAATGACTCCCTCAAGAAGCGCCCGGCGGCTCAGACTTTCCCGGCTTGTCACGGCATCAGGCCTTTCTCACGAGGACCGCGGTCTTCTTGAAGTCCGGTTCCTCGGAAATCGGGTCCGTAGCGTCAATCACGACGGCATTGCACTTCACCTTCTCGTCGAAGAAGGCAAGCCACACGGTGCCGGCAGGCATGATGTTGCGGACCTGGGTTTCCACAACCGCCTCGCAGGTGCCGTGACGGCTTTCGACATGCGCAAGATCGCCGCGCTTGAGGCCGCGCCTTTCGGCATCGCCCGGGTTCATGTAGAGGAGCGCCTGCGGAGCTGCGCGGTGCAGTTCCGGCACGCGGCGCGTCATGGAGCCGGTATGCCAGTGCTCGAGAATGCGGCCCGTGCAGAGCCAGAGGTCGTAGTGACCGTCAGGCTGCTCGACCGGTGCGGCATAGGGACGGAAGAAGATCTTCGCCGTGCCCGCATAAGCCGTCTGCTTCGGATCCGTAACGTTGTAGAGGTCGCCGGAGGCAACGGGCTTCATGAGCTTGCCGTAGAAGAGGTTGTCTTCCTTCGCATAGGGATCGTATTCAGTATTGAAGCGGTAGAGCGTTTCCTTGCCGTTCACGACCGGCCAGATGAGGCCGCGGCACTTCGGGTCCTGATAGGTGTCGAAGTCTGCCAGGTCATGCCCGTCGCCGAGCGTGAACTGACGGTATTCGTTGAAGAGCGCCTTTTCGGGGAACCACTTGAGGCCGAGCGCGTCGCCCGTATTGTTGAGTTCGGTCTTGTAGAGCGGATCCGGCCACACGGCTTCGGCGCGCTTGCCCGTCGGAGCAAAGAGCGCATCAAAGAGCGTGGTTTCGGGCTTCAGACCCATGGCTTCAGCCGCTGCAAGCACGTCGGGGAGCTTGTCGTCCTTCACGCCCTTCACGGGGACGCTCTTCCAGGTTTCGCCGATGGTGAAGCGCTTGGCGAGCTCCATCATCATCCAGATGTCGGTGCGCGCTTCGCCCGGGGACTTCACGAGCTGATGCCAGCCCTGCGTGCGGCGTTCGGCATTGCCGTAGAGGCCCCACTTTTCAAAGTGCGCGGCGGCCGGGAGAATCAGGTCGGCGCAGCGTGCGGAGAAGGTCGGATAAATGTCCGAAACGACCACAAAGGCGTCCGGACGACGGCAGGCCTTGATCCAGTGATTGTTGTTCGGAGCCGACTGGATGATGTTGACGACCTGGGTCCAGAGGAAGTCGATCGATTCGTCCTCGACGCCCCTCAGGATCTTCATGAGGGATGCGCCGACCTTGGGATTGAGCGTGCCGGCAGGAAGATTCCAGATCTTTTCCGTCTTCGCGCGATGCGCCGGATTGGCGACCAGCATATCGGCAGGAAGTCTGTGGCAGAAGGCGCCCACTTCGCGGGCGGAGCCGCAGGCAGAGGGCTGGCCGGTGAGCGAGAAGGCGCCGTTTCCGGGGAGCGCATGCTTGCCGAGCAGCAGGTGATAGGCATAGATCTGCTCATTCACCCAGACGCCGCGCTGGTGCTGATTGACGCCCATGCACCAGTAGCTCATGATGTCGCGCTTTTCGTCGCAGATGTAGTCGGCGAGATCCATGAGCTTCTTCTTGAAGGTGTCGATCGACTCATCGTTGTCGCCCTTGGCGAGCTCCGCCACGAACTCGAGCGTGTAGGGCTCGACGCCCTTTTTGAAGTCCTCAAAGGAAATCTTCCAGTGCTTGCCGGCAGTGCCGCCGGAATTCTTCTGCTGGACGACTTCGCCTTCCTTCCTGCCCTGGGCGACGGCTTCCCACTTGTCGAGCTTCACGGAGAGCTGACGCGCCATCACGTCCTTTTCGGCCGGGAAGGCGAACTTGTCCGTATTGCGAAGGCCGAAGCCGATGTCGGTGACGCCCGCGCAGAAGATGCAGTGCTTTTCAACGTAGGACTGATTGACCTTGCCGCGGCGGATGATCTCGCGAAGGATGAAGTTGAGAATCGCGAGGTCCGTATTCGGACGGAAGATGATGACGAGGTCGGAGAGGTTCGACGAGCTCGAACGATGCGTCGTGAGCTGAATGATGCGCGTGTTCTTGTCGGTAAGGCGGCGGTTGGCCATGCGCGACCAGAGCACCGGATGAGCTTCAGCCGGGTTGTTGCCCCAGAGAATGATGGTGTTGGTCTTTTCAATGTCGGCGTAGCAGTTGGCCGGTTCGTCAACGCCGAAGGTCTGGTAGAAGCCGACCACGGCGGACGCCATGCAGAGGCGCGCATTGGGGTCGATGTTGTTCGAGCGGAAGCCGCCCTTCATGAGCTTTGAAGCGGTATAGGCTTCCGGAATCGTGTACTGGCCCGAGCCGATGATCGAAATGCCTTCGGGGCCTTTCTTTTCATAGGCTGCACGCAGGTGCTTCGCCATTTCGCTGAGAGCCGTTTCCCACGTTACGGGCTCAAAGCGGCCGGATTTGTCGAACTTGCCGTCCTTCATGCGCATCAGGGGCTGCGTAAGGCGGTCCTTGCCGTACATGATCTTGGCGTTGAAGTAGCCCTTCACGCAGTTGAGGCCGCGGTTCACCGGGGCTTCAGGATCTCCCTTGGTGGCAACGACGCGGCCGTCGCGCACGCCGACCATCAGGCCGCAGCCGGTGCCGCAGAAGCGGCAGACGGATTTGTGCCAGCTGATGCCCTGGTCGAGCGCATTAGCGTCGGCAGCCTCTGCGGCAGTGACGGGAATGCCGAGCGAAAGCGCGGCGCTTGCGGCGATGCCCGATTTGAGCACCGTACGGCGATGGAATGTGATTGGGCGTTCCTGGGTCATATGCAATCTCCCTCAGATTGGCTGGATCCGAAAGGTTTCTGAACGCACGGCATCTTTTGCCGGCGGCGCCTTTTAAGAGGCGTCCGGACGATGCTCGATGAGGCTGACGTCAAAGACGTCTGCGAGTTCAGAGACAGTTCGGAAGAGACGGACTTCGTCATCGGTCGTGGCGGCCTCAATGGTGCAGATGAAGCGGTTTGTAGCCGGATCAGTCTGGTGAGGTTCCACGCCTTCAATGCGGCTGGCTGCTTCGACGGCAGCCTCTAGCCGGCCCGGACGTGCGATGACGAGAATGGCGGAATAGTTCATGGTCGGGGTCTACGGATAATTCTTTTGTTTACTTTGTGAATTAATCCACTGATTCATTTTCGACCGGTCTAATCCGTCGGTCTAGCTCCCAAAGCGGAGGGTTGGATGAAGCCGAACACCTCCCGAATGGGAGATGCCAGATGCTTTCTAATGAGTATTTCCGGCTTCGGCGGAGGGCGGAGAAATGAGGGTCAGAATGATGGCGGCAAGAACAAGAAGCGCTGCAAGAAAATAGGGCGTGCCGGCAGAGGGATCCGTCGGGGCGCTTTGCGAGGTAAAGAAAAGCAGCGGCGTGCCGAGAAGCGGACTGACGGCGCCCGTGAAGCTGTTTAGGGAACTGGCTGCGCCGAGCCGCACGCCCTGCGTTGTCGGTGATCCTGTGCGGCTGATGACGCTCTGGAGCGTCGGACCCACGACGCCCATGAGAGAGAAGAGAGCGAGGAGAGGCAGCAGAAATGTGCCGGCAGTGGAAAAGCCGATGCCGATCAGGGCGGCGAAGCCGCAAAAGAGTCCGGTGAAGACAAGCTGCGTGGGCGTGAGCCTGGCGGAAAGACGAGGCAATATCCAGCCTTGCGTGACGGTAATGGCGGCTCCCAGGACAAAGATGGAAATGCCGATCATCTTCGGGGTCCAGCCGTAGCGGAATTCCGTATAGAGCGCCCAGGTGCACTGCATCAGGCTCTGAGAGAGCGTATAGAGCGTGATGACGAAAAGAATCGGCAGGACCATGCGCTCTCTGGAAAGCGCAAGAAGCGACGAAAAGGGATTGAAGCGCTTTAATGTAAACGGGTCGCGCGCCGGTGCCCGGAGGCTTTCCGGAAGTACGAAGAGGCCGTAGAGGAAGTTGAGCGCGCAGATGATGCCGGCAATCAGGAAGGGTCTGCTCGGATCCGTTTCGCCCAGCATGCCGCCCACGGCCGGGCCGAGAATGAAGGCGACGCCGAAAATGGCTCCGATGCGGCCGAATGCGGCGGTACGGCTGGACTCATCCGTGACGTCTGCAATGTAGGCTTGCGCGACGACGATGTTGGAGCTCATGGCGCCTCCAAGAATGCGCGAGAGAAGGATAAGCCAGAGTGAATCGCAGAAGGCCGGAACGAGCATCATGACCGCAAGGCCGAGGATGCCCGTCAGAAGAACCGGGCGGCGCCCGAGACGATCAGATATGGCTCCGATCGCAGGGGCGGAAAAGAACTGCATCAGACCGTAGCTCACCATGATGGCGCCGTACCAGGACGCCTGAGCATCGGGTGAGGATGCTAGCGTGCCGATGAGCCGCGGCAGCACCGGGATGATGAGCCCGATGCCCAGCGCGTCAAGAAACACGCAGGCAAGGACGAAGCCTGCGGCTGGCGTTCTGACCATGGAAGAGGACCGAAAAGCAGATAAGTGAGGAGGAAATAATAGCCGGACAGCAATCCCTCTATAAATTCAGATGATTTGCTTAGCAAGAATGATATGAATCAGAATAAATCCCTTCTCTCAACATTTCAGGAGGGTTGAAGCGAGGAATATCGGGAGGATGACTCAGGCGCTTCCCTCGATCCCCTGCTAGTGTTGGGAATGCAGGCTCTAAAGACGTGCGCGCCTCCATACGGAAAGCGCTCAGGCCTCTAGCGGACTGCTGAACAATGGAGGCTGCGGATTCAGAGCAAACTCATCCGCATCCCAAGAGAAAAATATCAGAGCGGTTTTTTCTGCAGCTCCGAAGCATTCGGAGCGGATCCTCAATCAATGCAGCAGATTCCGTCAGACGATCGGGTTTTACTTTTTCCCCGAATCCGGAGCACTAGTTTATGAAGCGCGTTTTTCAGTTTGCGATGCCGTTTCTCCAGGCATCGCTTGTCAAGCAGATCGTAGTCGGCCTTGTTCTAGGCATAGCGCTCGGCCTTACCTTCCCTGAAGTCGCCAAGAGCGTCGGTCTCCTCGGCAGCCTCTTTGTCGCAGCACTGAAGGGCGTGGCGCCGATCCTCGTCTTCGTGCTCGTGATGTCGTCGATTGCCAATCAGCAGATTGCAGGCGACCGCCACATCAAGCCGATTGTCGTGCTTTATCTTCTCGGCACTTTTGCTGCCGCGCTCATTGCCGTAGGCGCAAGCTTCCTCTGGCCGACGTCCATTGCGCTGTCCGTGACGGATCAGGCAGTTTCGGCGCCGAGCGGCATTATGGAAGTGTTCCGCAACCTGCTGCTGCAGGCCGTCGACAATCCTGTAAACGCCATCAGCAAGGGCAATTACATCAGCATTCTTGTGTGGGCGATCGCCATGGGCGTGGTGCTCCGCCATGCGCACAGCTCCACGCGTGAAGTGCTGCTCGACGCTGCCCGTGCCGTGGAATTCATCGTCCGCCTCGTCATCCGTTTTGCCCCCTTCGGCATTTTCGGTCTTGTCGCTTCCACGCTTGCGACGACCGGGCTCGAAGCCTTCGCCGGTTATCTGAAGGTGCTCGCGGTGCTCGTCGGCACGATGTTCTTCATCGCGCTTGTCGTCAATCCGTTCCTCGTCTGGCTCTGCATTCGCAGGAACCCGTATCCCTACACGCTGATGACGCTGCGTGAATCGGGCGTTGCCGCTTTCTTCACCCGTTCGTCCGCTGCCAATATTCCGGTGAATCTTGAGATCTGCCGCCGGCTGGGCCTTCCGGAGGCTACCTATTCGATCTCCATTCCGGTTGGCGCCACCGTCAACATGCAGGGCGCGGCGATCACGATTACGGTGCTTACGCTCGCGGGCGTCCATACGCTCGGCATGCCTGTAGACGTCCTTTCGGCCATCTTCCTCTCCTTCGTTGCTGCGATCTGCGCGGCAGGCGCCTCCGGCGTTCCGGGAGGTTCGCTCATGCTGATTCCGCTTGCCTGCGGTCTTTTCGGCATTGACCAGAACACCGCCATGCAGGTGGTTGCGGTCGGCTTCATCATCGGCGTGGTGCAGGACTCCTGCGAAACGGCGCTTAACTCTTCAGCCGACGCACTCTTTACGATTGCCGCCTGCAAGCGTGCTGAACGCCTGGAAGGGAAGGGAGAATAATTTCCTCCTGATTCCAGCATGAATCCGAGAACGCCCTGCCGCGGAATTCCTGCGGCAGGGCGTTCTTTTAGAATGCAGAGCTTCGAATTCACTTTCCTGGTCAAATATTCATGCGCCGCTATTCATCCGCTTTGGAAGCGCTTCAGCAGGTCTTCGGATACGACACTTTCCGCGGATTTCAGAAAGAGGTTGTTGAGACCGTTGTCGGCGGCGAGGATGCGCTTGTGCTCATGCCGACGGGCGGCGGGAAAAGTCTCTGCTACCAGATACCGGCGCTTCTGCGCGACGGCGTGGCCATTGTGGTTTCACCGCTTATTGCGCTCATGCATGATCAGGTGGATGCGCTCGAGGAGCTTGGCGTCCGGGCGGCATACCTGAATTCGACGCTTCTGCCTGAGGAGGCTGTGGAAGTCAGAAACCAGGTCCGGCGCGGCGAAATCGACCTGCTTTACGTTTCTCCTGAGCGCCTTCTGATGTCCTCCATGCTCTCTTTTCTGAAGGAGCTCCGGATTTCTCTCTTTGCGATTGACGAAGCGCACTGCGTAAGCATCTGGGGACACGACTTCCGGCCGGAATACAGCAAGCTTTCAATCCTGAAGGAAGCCTTCCCGCAGGTGCCGAGAATTGCGCTCACCGCGACGGCAGATCAGAAGACGAGAGAGGAGATCGTGGAAAAGCTCCTCCTTAATCCGCGCAAATTCATTGCGAGCTTTGACCGGCCCAACATCTTCTACAGGATTGTGGATAAGCACAACGTGAAGGAGCAGGTCGCGCACTTCATCCGCACGGAGCATCCCGGCGAATGCGGAGTCGTCTATTGTCTCGCTCGCAGCACCTGTGAGGATGTCTGCGAATTTCTGCAGACGAGAGGCGTGCGTGCGGTTTTCTATCATGCCGGCCTCTCCTCTGAGGAGCGCGCCGCGCGTCTTGCGCTTTTCCAGCGCGAGGATGACGTCGTCATGGTGGCGACCATCGCTTTCGGCATGGGCATTGACAAGCCCAATGTGCGCTTCGTCGCGCATGTCGACATGCCGAAATCGATTGAAGGGTATTTTCAGGAAACCGGGCGTGCCGGGCGCGACGGGCTCCCTTCTGACGCCTGGATGGCGTACGGCCTCCGGGATGTGGTGAGCCAGCGCAGGTTCATTGAGCAGAGCGACGCCGACGAACTCTATAAGCAGCTCTCCACGCAGAAGCTCGATGCCATGCTCGGCCTCGCGGAAGCCTGCGACTGCCGCCGGGTGCGGCTCCTTGCCTATTTCGGAGAAAAAAGCGAACCCTGCGGCAAATGCGACAACTGCGTCAATCCGCCGAAAATCTGGGATGCGACGCTTGCGGCCCAAAAGCTCATCAGCTGCATCTGGCGCATTCAGCAGAAGTCCGGGACAAGCTTCGGCGCAAAACACGTCATCGACGTGCTTGTCGGCAAGGAAACTGAACGGGTTCTCTCCTGCGGTCATACTCAGCTGAGCACCTGGGGAATCGGCAAGGATCTCAATGATCAGCAGTGGCGGGCAGTGCTTCGGCAGCTGATTGCCCGGCACGTGGTGTGGGTTGATGCCGAGCGGCACAACGTACTGAGGCTCGGACAGCTTGCCAACAATCTGCTTCGCGGGGAAATTAAGGTCGAAGTACGCCGCGAGGTGATTGATCAGCCTGAAGGAAAATCGCACCGGGCGCAGGCCAAGGCTTCACGAGATGAAATTCTGGCGGGCCTTGGAGGAGGTGCCCGACAGATCTTTGAAGCCCTCAGAAAATGGAGGCGCGAGACGGCGCGCGCCCTCAATAAGCCTCCTTATGTGATTTTCCCCGACCGCACGCTTCTTGAAATCGCACGCAGAAAGCCTGTTACCCTTGACGCCATGCTCGGCATTCCCGGCGTCGGCAGAAGAAAGCTTGAAAGCTATGCCGAGGAGATCATCAGAATTGTGCGGGCGGAGTGCTGACAGAAAGGCGCTTCAGGCTTTCGGAGTCGTTACGCGGGGCTTCTGCTTCCTGTTGGCCAGAATGCGGTCAAAAAGGGAATTGGGGATGAGCCGCATGATTTTGGCGAGCACGCCCATCTGCCAGGGAATGACGCGGTAGGTTGTGCGTTCCGTAATGGCTTTAACCGCTTCGCGGGCAAAGTCGTCGGGTTCCATGATGAACGGCATCTTGTAGGGATTCTCTGCCGTAAGCGGCGTCCGGACAAAACCCGGGCAGATGGTGCTCACGAGAATGCCGTATTTCTGCAGCTCAATGCGCAGGCTCTCGCAGTAGGTGATGACAGCGGATTTGCTCGCGCAATAGGCTTCAGAACCGGGAAGCCCCCTGATGCCGGCGACGGAGCCCATCCCGACGAGCTGCCCGTAGCCGCGCGCCTTCATGGGCTCAATGAAGGGATGGAAGGTGTAGGCCATGGCGAAGACATTGATGCGGTAGACGGCTTCGAGCATATCGAGGTCTTCCTCGTACTCCGTTTTGACGCCGTGCGAAATGCCGGCGTTGGCGATAACGAGCGTCGTGCCTCCCGAGCGGCATTCGAACTCCCGGGCGGCGGCAAAGATTTCCTCACGATTGGTGACGTCGGCAGGGAGCACAAAATGGCGCTTTAAGCCGCCGTTCAGGGAATCTGCAAGCTCTTCAAGACGATCGCGGCTGCGGGCCACCAGGCCAACGGTGGCGCCGCGGGCTGCGTAGGCGCGTGCAAGCGCAGCGCCGATGCCGCTTGATGCGCCGGTAATGAAAACATTGAGCACAGGAAAACCTCTGAATATAAAAAGAGGCGTTTCGGATGACGGCTCCGAAACGCCCCGTCCTTAATGGAAAAAGAAAGACGAATCAGCGGCGCTGAGCACGAACCTGATCAACGAGGTACGAGATGCAGGCCGGAGTCGCTTCACGCGTGCCGACAAGATGGGGACCGGTGGAATAGATGCCGCCCACGCCGATCATCGGCGTGCTGTCGATCTGGTAGCTGTTCCAGTACTGCGTAGCCTGGCGGGACTTGTTCATGACGCTGAAGGAGCGCATGGTCTGTTCCCACTTCTTGCCGTCGACGCCGGCCTTCGTCATGAAGTCGAGAATGTCGGGGGCAGGATTGTCGTAGTTGTAGGGATGCTCCTGATAAATCACGCTCTCGAAGAACTTCATGTGAAGCTGGTCGAGCAGGCCGAGCGCTTCAAGCGCGAAGTAGGTCTGCGTGAAGGGCTGGAATTTCTGCTGCCAGGCAACCGGGCACACGCGGATGGTCACGTCCTTGGGCGCGGTCTTGGCCCATTTTTCAAAATGCGGCGCAAACTGCAGGCAGTGCGGGCAGGTATAGGCGAAGAACTCCACGACTTCGATTGTGTCGCGCGGCGTGGGCGCCGGAGGATTCACGATGAGGTATTCCTTACCGGCGGTATAGGTCGGCGCGGCAAGAAGGGAACCGGAAGCCGGGGCGAGCGCTGCGGCAAGAACAACCTGGCGACGAGAAAGCATTGTGCGTAATCCTTTTTGAGTGTGCAGTTCCGAAGGGGCGTTTACTGCTTGTCCTGAACAATAACAGGATTCAGTCCCTGGTCAGAAAGACTGTTGAGGACTTCCTGAGCGGCAGTCTTGGAAGCAAAGGGGCCGACGCGGACCCGCCAGTTGGAACCTGACTGGCGGATTTGCGCGCCGATGCCCTGCATGGCAAGGTTGGCGGCACTTGTTTCTGCATCACCCTGCTTTGAGAATGATCCCACCTGAACCCAGAAGCTTTGAGCTGAGGAAGGAGCCTTTTCTGTTTCAGAAGTTGAATTTCTGGCAACGGTAACAGTACGTACGCTTCCTGCTTCCTGAGAGGCATCGGCAGCATCGTTCTGCTGATTGAGCCGCGCATTGGGATCCACGCCGCCCGCGAGCTTCGCGGCGGGATCCACATCAGCGGTCACGCGATCAACCTTGTCGACGAAAGGCACCGGACTTTTGGCAATGACCAGCATTGCGCCGGCGGCGATGCCGAGACCGGTAACCACGCCGATGAGAAAGCCGGCAAAGCCGGCAGCGAATCCGCTTTTTGCCACTTCAAGGCTCCCAGACCAGGTTATTCAGATTTTTCTTCAGCCGGTTCCTCTTCGCGGCGGCTCATGCGCTCAGGGGCGGAAATGCCGAGAAGACGGAGGCCGTTGCCAAGCACCTGACGGGCTGCGGCGAGAAGCGCGAGACGGGCATTGCGTTCGGCATCATTCTCAACCACCACGCGTTCGGCGTTGTAGAAGGCATGGAACGTGGCCGCCAGGTTCTTGAGGTAGTAGCAGAGCACGTGCGGCGCATGATCGCGCGCCGCAACGCGCAGCGTGGCCGGATATTCCGCAATGGCGCCGATGAGCGCTTCGCTCGCTTTGGAATTGAGCGGCGAAAGATCGACTTCGGCGAGTTTGTCGTTTGCCGGCACGGCATAGCCCTGTTCGGCGGCGTTTGCAAAAACCGAGCAGATGCGGGCGTGCGCGTACTGCAGATAGTAGACCGGGTTTTCGTCGCTCTTTTGCTGGGCGAGCGTCACGTCGAAGACGAATTCTGCATCGGCCTTGCGCGAAACCAGGAAGTAGCGGGCAGCATCGCGGCCGGCCCAGTCGACCAGATCGCGAAGCGTCACGTAATTGCCCGAGCGCTTGCTCATCTTCACGGGTTCGCCGTCCTTGATGACGGAGAGCATCTTGTGAAGGATGTATTCCGGGAAGGTCTTGGGAATTGAGATTCCGAGGACGCCCGAGGCAGCCTGAAGGCCTGCGCGGACGCGGGCGATGGTGCCGTGATGGTCCGTGCCCTGAATGTTTACAGCCTTGGTGTAGCCGCGGCTGAACTTGTTGAGGTGGTAGGCGACGTCCGGCACAAAATAGGTGTAGGTGCCGTCAGCCTTCTTCATCACGCGGTCCTTATCGTCCGTAAGGCCGTTGCCGAGGTCCTCAAACGATGTGGTGCGAAGCCAGAGCGCGCCATCCTTTTCGTAGGTATTGCCCGAGTCGATGATCGCCTGAACGGTTTTCTGAACAGCGCCGGTGGAGTAAAGCGATGATTCGAGGAAGAAATTGTCGAATTTCACGCCGAGCGCAGAGAGGTCGTCGTCCTGTTCGTTGCGAAGGTACGCAACGGCATAACGACGGACGAGATCCGTATCCGTGTAGTCGCCGGAAGATTCAATGACGCCGCCGGCATGCGGATGGACGGGCTTCTTGTCGAGAAAATCGCGGGCGATCGAGATGATGTATTCGCCGTGATAGGCATTTTCAGGGAGCTCGATGGCTTCGCCCTGAAGTTCGCGGCAGCGCAGCTGGACGGAGTGCGCAAGGTTTCCGATCTGAACGCCCGCATCGTTGTAGTAGAACTCGCGGGAAACCTTCCAGCCCTGGGAGCCGAGAAGATTGGCAAGCACGTCGCCCAAAGCGCCCTGGCGAGCATGGCCCAGGTGCAGGGGGCCGGTGGGATTCGCCGAAACGTACTCGAGAAGCACCGATTCCCCTTCATGCTCGCGGTTCGTGCCGTAAGCCTCGCCCTGACGAAGCACTTCGCCGATGATCGCCACGCGGGCATTCTGCGCAACGCGAATGTTGATGAAGCCCGGTCCGGCGATCTCGACCGTGTCTACCGTCTGGGAAAAGGCTGGATCAGCCTTCATGGCGGCGACAAGCTCCTCGGCGATTGCACGGGGATTTTTCTTCAGGCGACGGGCCAGCTGCAGAGCGCAGGTGCAGGCGATGTCGCCGTGCGTCGGATCCTTCGGGCGCTCAAGCGTCACAGGGGCGTCTTCGGCGCCGAGTTTGGCGAGAGCTCCGGCGATGAGCTTCTGAATGGCTTCTTTCTGATTGTCGAGCATGGGAGAGAACGGGCTTCTAAGTATTGCGGGCGCTGATCGACTCTGAAATCAGAGGCGCTTGTCGCGCTCGATCCAGGCGTAGGCCGAATGATTGTGAATGGATTCAAAGTTTTCCGCTTCGACGCGGTAGGCGACGACGCGGTCGTCGGCGTTGAGGGCCTTCGCCATGTCGCGAACGAGGTCTTCGACGAACTTCGGATGATCGTAGGCGTATTCGGTGACGTACTTTTCATCCGAACGCTTCAGGCGGGACCAGAGCTGGCAGGAAGCAGAGTTTTCTGCAATGGCGACCTGCTCTTCAAAGCTCATGGGAGCCGAAAGGATAAGCGAGCTCGTCAGGTGCGAGCGCTGATTGTGCGCGCCGTAGCGGGAGATTTCCTTCGAGCAGGGGCAGAGGCTCGTTACCGGCGCAAGCGCTTCCTGGCGCACGGTTACCTCACCCTTAACCGACGTGGCGATGAGCGCGCACTGATAGTTCATGATGCTTTCGAGCTTGCTCACGGGCGCGATCTTGCGCACGAAGAAGGGAAAGCGGATTTCGATCGTGCCGTCCTCGGCATGAAGACGCTCGAGCATCTCTGCAAAGAGGCGGCGCATCAGATCAGCATCGAGCGGTTCGCTCAGCTCTTCCATGAGCGCAATGAAGCGCGACATGTGCGTGCCTTTCTTGTCGGCAGGGAGCGAAACGGTCATGGTGATGTCGGCGACCGTATGCTGCGGCGCTTCACGGCCGGCAACAATAACCGGCAGCCGGATGCCGCGCACGCCGACGCGGTTAATGGCGATGTTGCGCTCGTCTTCGGAGGACTGTACGTCCGGGAGAGTCGTCTTATTTTCAGCTTCCATGGCGAAAGTCTTATCTTTTATTTGGTGCGGGCTGACGTCCCCGATCATGAAGATGGGTCTCGCAGTCCTTTGAATGACTTCATGCACGCGTCGGCTGGTCCGGCGTGAACGAGACGGCGGTCAGAGGCACGCGCGCAGATACCAGAAAAAACCTTAAGGGGTTTTTCCTTGAGTTGGGTGGCTATCTTACTAGAGGTGCGCAGTGGATGCGCCCGCAGAGCGTGGGCCTAACTATGTAGACAGATACGATTTCTTGCATATTTCTGTCGTCTGCAATGATTTTGAGGTCGCGGAAGGTCTGAGAACGAGAAATATGCGGCCCATGCGCCCGATATACTTTTGACACATGACGCTGATAGAAGGAAGCAGGAAAGCCTCCCGCAACGGGCGTCATAGAGTAGAGAGACAACGATGCCAGTATTTATTTTTCCCCCCAGCGGCGGCGGCAGCCCCATCCTGAGTTTTTTGGTCGGGCTCGCCACGCTTGCCATTCTCATAGGTCTCGTGATTTTCTTCCTGCCGCTTATCGCCGGCATAGTGATTGCCGTCATTCTGCTGATCGCGGCTGTGTATTGCTGGGGATGGCTCAAGCGCAAGTTCGGCTGGGAGTCTGAAGAGGAAAAGGCTTTCCGTCAGGTGATGGAAAAAGCCGAAGCCATGGCGCGTTCTCAGTATCACGGGGACTCTGCCCGCTCCGGCACGGTTTATGAGCGCGAAGAGATCAGCATTTCTTCCTCTCCGCGTCCCGGCGATCGCCGCAGAGTAATGAAGGATGTTGAAGACATTGAGGAAACGCCGGTTAACCCGAAGGATTCATCGAAGTCCTGAGAAAGAGGGCTGAATCCCAGATTGATGTTCCCGGGCGTACAGTTTGCGAACCGCAGCTGTGCGCCCGAATTGCATCAGAGGAGCGGAGAAATCAGGAAGGACGCGCCTTCGCGCAGCCTGTCCGAAAGCGGGCGATTGCGCCAGGCGTCGGCCTCAAGTTCTCTGCAGTGCGTTTCATATTCGGCATGGAGCAGAGAAAGGTCGCGAACGAACGCCTGGTCGAAAATTGCCATCATCAGCTCGAAATTGAGGTGAAGGGAGCGATTGTCGATATTGAGGGTCCCGAAAACCGCAAATTCGTTGTCTACGGAAATGGATTTGGTGTGGAGGAGCCCGCCTTCATAAAGAAGAATCCGCACGCCCGATTCAAGAAGTTCGTCGAAATAGCGCCGCATGGCCCAGCCCGTGGCCGGGTTGTCGCACTTTTCCGGAACAATGAGCGTCACGGCGACGCCGCGCAGCACCGCATTAAAGAGCGCGCAGACTACCGATTCCGTCGGAATGAAATAGGGCGTGGTGATGGTCAGGGTATGTTCAGCGCGGTTGATGGCTTCAAGCACCAGCAGAAGGTTGCGGTCGCCGTTGGCGTAAGGTCCTGACGGGACGGTCGCGATGACGGCGTCTCCGACATTAAGCGCTGTTTCCGCCGCAAAGGTTTCTTCGAAATCCGTTAGATCGCCATCGGGCTGAAGCGCCCAGTCGAATTGCCAGACTGCCGCAAGCGCTCTGACGGCGGGGCCTTCCACCCTCACCATCGCATCGACCCAGGCGCCGACGACGGTAGCTTCGGCATAGCTTCTGGGATCGATCATGTTGAAGCTTCCCGTATAGGCGACTTTGTTGTCGATCACCACGGTTTTGCGATGAAGCCGGATGTCTGCGCGCTGCAGGCCGAAAAAACGAAGGAACTTCATGGGGAGCGCTGAAGCAATGACAATGCCTTCGCGTTCGAGGAGTTTTTTAGCTTCCGAGCGAAGAAAAACACGCGAGCCGAAATCATCGACAAGAAGCCGTATGCGCACGCCGCGCCTCGCGGCATCAATTAGGGAGCGCGTTATTTCCCGAACCTCGCCGCCGTCTTCCCAGATGTAGAACTCCATGTCGATGGATTCGCGCGCTGCCGCGATGTCC
Source organism: Sutterella seckii (assembly GCF_009183815.1). Taxonomy (GTDB): domain Bacteria; phylum Pseudomonadota; class Gammaproteobacteria; order Burkholderiales; family Burkholderiaceae_F; genus Sutterella; species Sutterella seckii. The sequence goes on from NZ_WEHX01000004.1 coordinate 44,975, forward strand.
TTATGGAGGGATTGGATGGTTTCCGCGGAAGATGCTTTGAGTAGCGCAGAAGAGCCGGTGGCAAGCGGCATACCTGCGAGTTTCGCTGCAAGCCGCAGAAGCGTGCGGTGGCGCGCGAGATGCCTCGGAAGAGGCCCGAGCGGCGTGAGCTTATGCTGAGAAAGCTGTCCCCACCGTTCAATAGCGGCCTTGAGACGCTTTGCTCTGAGTCTTCCGATGGGGCGTTCGCCGAAAGCAAGGTAGAGGAGGAAGCCGAAGTAGGGCAGAATCGTCGTGAGCAGAATCCAGGCAAAGGCTGATCCCGGTGGATGACGCGTCAGCATGACGCGGACAATGACGCTGAGAACGATGAGAAGCTGCAGGAGCGCAGCCAGGACGCTCCAAACCGTGAAGCTTTCTGGTATTGCCATAAAAATAATCCGACGAGAATGTCGATGATATTAATGGAATAGAGCTGGATTTGGGGCTTCTGAAAAACGAAATCAAGGAACTTTTTTCATTTCAGCTCTTGACAGAAGCGAAAAAAGCCGTAATAATTCGGTCCTCTCGCTACGGAGGGGTGCCCGAGTGGCTAAAGGGGGCAGACTGTAAATCTGTTGGCTTACGCCTACGATGGTTCGAATCCATCCCCCTCCACCAGCGAAACTTGCGACGAACAAGCATTAGCGCCGCAAGCTCCTAAAAGCGGAGCGGAATGACTAGTTCTCGATCCTGAGCGGGTGTAGCTCAATGGTAGAGCAGAGGCCTTCCAAGCCCCCGACGAGGGTTCGATTCCCTTCACCCGCTCCAGATAAATTGCCCATGTGGCTCAGTGGTAGAGCACTCCCTTGGTAAGGGAGAGGTCATGCGTTCGATCCGCATCATGGGCACCAGAATTCCTTTCTACGTCCAATCTGATCCGACCTATCCTAAGGCGGATCTTTGTTCATTCAGGAGCCGACAATGGCCAAGGAAAAATTTGAGCGTAAGAAGCCGCATGTGAACGTGGGCACGATTGGTCACGTTGACCATGGTAAGACCACGCTGACTGCTGCCATTACGACGATTCTCTCGAAGCACTTCGGCGGTGAAGCCAAGGCTTACGATCAGATCGACGCGGCGCCTGAAGAAAAGGCCCGCGGCATCACCATCAACACCGCGCACGTTGAGTACGAAACGGAACACCGTCACTACGCTCACGTCGACTGCCCGGGCCACGCTGACTATGTGAAGAACATGATCACGGGCGCTGCGCAGATGGACGGCGCGATCCTCGTGGTTTCGGCCGCTGACGGTCCGATGCCCCAGACCCGCGAGCACATTCTGCTTGCCCGTCAGGTTGGCGTTCCCTACATCATCGTCTACCTGAACAAGTGCGACATGGTTGACGACGAAGAGCTCCTCGAGCTCGTCGAGATGGAAGTTCGCGAACTGCTCTCGAAGTACGACTTCCCGGGCGACGACATTCCCATCATCAAGGGTTCCGCGAAGCTCGCGCTCGAAGGCGACCAGAGCCCGATCGGCGAACCGTCGATCCTGAAGCTCGCCGAGACGCTCGACTCCTACATCCCGACGCCGCAGCGCGCTATTGACCAGCCGTTCCTCATGCCGATCGAAGACGTGTTCTCGATCTCGGGCCGCGGCACGGTTGTGACGGGTCGTGTTGAACGCGGCGTGATCGCCGTGGGCGACGAAATCGAAATCGTGGGCATCAAGCCGACGACGAAGACGACCTGCACGGGCGTTGAAATGTTCCGCAAGCTGCTCGACCAGGGCCAGGCTGGCGACAATGTCGGCATTCTGCTTCGCGGCACGAAGCGTGAAGACGTTGAACGCGGTCAGGTTCTCGCGAAGCCGGGTTCGATCACGCCGCACACCCACTTCAAGGGTGAGGTGTACGTGCTGACGAAGGAAGAAGGCGGCCGCCACACGCCGTTCTTCAAGGGCTATCGTCCGCAGTTCTACTTCCGCACGACGGACGTGACGGGCACGATCGAGCTGCCGGAAGGCGTCGAAATGGTCATGCCTGGCGACAACATCACGATGACCGTGAAGCTGATCTGCCCGATCGCCATGGAACAGGGTCTGCGCTTCGCTATTCGCGAAGGCGGCCACACGGTCGGCGCCGGCGTCGTTGCCCAGATCATCGAATAATTGCTGAGAAGCTTAGATTTTTTCGCTTCTTTAAAGAGGAGCGAAAAAGTCCCTGATTCGACTTGATCGACAGAGGGAGCGGGGTTATACTCCGCTCCCTCTGTTCTTTTAACTGTTCTTTTTTCTAGGAAAACGAAATGCAATCTCAGCGCATTCGCATCCGCCTCAAGGCCTACGACTACAAGCTCATCGACCAGTCCGCTCTCGAGATCGTCGATACCGCCAAGCGCACCGGCGCTGTCGTTCGCGGCCCCGTTCCCCTTCCCACGCGCATCCAGCGCTTTGACATCCTTCGTTCGCCGCACGTCAACAAGACGAGCCGTGACCAGCTCGAAATCCGCACGCACCAGCGTCTGATGGATATCGTTGATCCGACCGACAAGACGGTTGATGCTCTGATGAAGCTCGACCTCCCCGCCGGCGTGGATGTCAAGATCAAGGTTCAGTAACCTTTTCAGATTCAAGCTAAAAACTCCGGCGATTTCGATTGCACGAAGTGCCGGAGGTCGCTAGAATCGCGCCTTTCTTGTCCCCAAACAGATTTTGTTTTGTCTATTTGAAGCAGAATCAGGGACATTTTTATGAAACCGGTCCCGGCCAATCGCAGCCGGGGTGGAGAAAACAATGAGTGAAAAGCTCGGCCTCGTCGGTCGCAAGATCGGCATGACGCGTATCTTCACGGATGACGGAACGACCGTTCCCGTGACCGTGCTCGACGTGTCGAACAACCGCGTCACCATGGTCAAGACGCAGGACACCGACGGCTACAACGCCGTTCAGGTCGCGTACGGCACGAAGAAGCCCTCGCGCGTCAACAAGCCGCTCGCCGGCCAGTTTGCCAAAGCTGGCGTCGAAGCTGCCTGCACCCTTAAAGAGTTCCGCATCGATGCGGAGAAGGTCGCCGAATTCAAGCCCGGCCAGACCCTCTCTGTCGAAATCTTCACGGAAGGCCAGAAGGTCGACGTGACGGGTACGACCATCGGTAAGGGTTTTGCCGGCGCCATCAAGCGCCACCACTTCTCGTCCAACCGTGCTTCCCACGGTAACTCCGTGACGACGAATGCCCCCGGCTCCATCGGTAATCGCCAGGACCCGGGCCGCGTGTTCCCCGGCAAGCGCATGGCCGGTCACCTCGGTGACGTCCGCCGCACGACCCAGAATCTCGTGGTCGCCCGCGTTGACAAGGAACGCCAGCTTCTGCTCGTTCGCGGTGCCGTTCCGGGCGCCAAGGGCGGTGAAGTCATCGTTCGTCCTGCTGTTAAGGCGTAAGGAGCGAAACAATGGAACTCAATATCCTTAACGAACAGGGCAAGGTCGAAGCTGCTGACGCCGTGTTCGCCCGCGAATACAACGAAGCCCTCGTGCATCAGATCGTTGTTGCCTTCCAGGCCAACGCTCGTCTGGGCACCCGCGCTCAGCTCAACCGTCGCGATGTTCATCACTCGACGAAGAAGCCCTGGCGCCAGAAGGGTACCGGTCGTGCCCGTTCGGGTATGACGAGCTCGCCGCTGTGGCGTGGTGGTGGACGTACGTTCCCCAACACCCCGGACGAAAACTTCAGCCAGAAGGTCAACAAGAAGATGTTCCGCGCTGCCATGGCTTCGATCTATTCGAAGCTCGTGACGGACGCCCGCTTCGCTGTCGTTGAAGCCCTCAAGGCTGAAACGCCGAAGACCAAGGACTTCGCTGGTCAGCTCAAGACGCTCGGCCTCAACGAGCGCACTCTCATCATCATTGGTGAGGAAGAACTTGACGACAACATCATTCTCGCCTCGCGCAATCTGAAGGATGTGCTCGTCGTTACGCCCCGCTATGCGGATCCGCTGTGCCTTCTCTACTTTGACAAGGTCGTGGCCACCAAGGCGGCTGTTGCTCAGATCGAGGAGATGTTGGCATGAATCAGGAACGTCTGATGAAGGTGCTCGTCGGTCCCATCGTCTCCGAGAAGAGCACGATGATCGGCGAAAAGCACAATCAGTGGTCTTTCGTCGTCGTCCCGGATGCGACGAAGTCCGAGGTTAAGTCCGCTGTTGAACTGCTCTTCAAGGTGCAGGTCAAGGCGGTGCAGATTCTGAACCTGAAGGGCAAGCAGAAGCGCTTTGGCCGCTTCATGGGCAAGCGCAATGACGTCCGCAAGGCGTACGTCACGCTCGCTGAGGGTCAGGAAATCAAGTTCGAGCAAGAGGTGATGTAATGGCTCTCGTCAAACTCAAGCCGACGTCCCCCGGCCGCCGTCATGCGGTCAAGGTTGTCAACAAGGAGCTCCACAAGGGTAAGCCCTGGGCCGCTCTTGTTGAGAAGAAGAATCGTACGAATGGCCGCAACAACAACGGTCATATCACCTGCCGTCATAAGGGTGGCGGTGCCAAGCGTGCGTATCGCATCATCGACTTCAAGCGCGATAAGGATGGAATTCCCGCCCGCGTTGAACGCATCGAATACGATCCGAACCGCTCGGCCAACATCGCTCTCGTGCTTTATGCCGATGGCGAACGCCGCTACATCATCGCTCCGAAGGGCCTGACGGTTGGTCAGCAGATCTTCAATGGTCCCGAATCCCCGATCAAGGCCGGCAATACGCTTCCGCTGCGTAACATCCCGGTCGGTTCGACGATTCACTGCATCGAGCTGCTCCCGGGCAAGGGTGCTCAGCTTGTGCGCGCTGCCGGTGCTTTCGGCCAGCTGATCGCCCGCGAAGGCGAATACGCTCAGGTCCGTCTGCGTTCTGGCGAAGTTCGTCGCGTTCTCATCGAGTGCCGTGCCACCATTGGCACCGTCGGCAACGAAGAGAACAGCCTGCGCGAGCTCGGCAAGGCCGGTGCTAAGCGCTGGCGCGGTATCCGTCCGACCGTTCGTGGCGTTGCCATGAACCCGGTGGACCATCCGCACGGCGGCGGCGAAGGCAAGACCGGCACTGGCCGCGCTCCTGTCACGCCGTGGGGTCAGCTCACGAAGGGCTATCGTACCCGCAACAGCAAGCGCACGGATTCCATGATCATCCAGCGCCGTAACCGCAAGTAAGGGAGCCCTAGAATGTCTCGCTCTTTGAAAAAAGGCCCGTTCGTTGACGGGCACCTCATGAAGAAGGTTGAAGCCGCCCAGGCGAGCCGCGACAAGCGTCCGCTCAAGACCTGGTCGCGTCGCTCGACGATTGTTCCGGAATTCATCGGTCTGACCATCGCCGTCCACAACGGCCGTCAGCACGTTCCGGTTTACATCAATGAAAACATGGTCGGCCACAAGCTCGGCGAATTTGCGCTCACCCGCACGTTCAAGGGCCACAGCTCCGGCGACAAGAAGGTGGGTAAGTAAATGGAAACGACAGCTAAAGTTCGTGGCGTTCGCCTTTCCGCCCAGAAAGGTCGCCTCGTTGCTGACCTCATCCGCGGCCAGCAGGTGGGCAAGGCTCTCACGATTCTGGAGTTCACCCAGAAGCGTGCTGCCGGCATCATCCGTAAGGCGCTTGAAAGCGCGATTGCCAACGCCGAGCACAATGACGGCGCTGACATCGATACGCTTTATGTGAAGACGATCCATGTGGAAAAGGCTGCTACGCTGCGCCGCTTCGGCGCCCGCGCCAAGGGCCGCGGTACGCGCATCAACAAGCAGACGAGCCACATCTACATCACCGTCGGCGACGGCGAAAGCTAAGAAACAGGTGAATTACCATGGGTCAGAAAATTAATCCCACCGGCTTCCGCCTCCCGGTTACGCGCAACTGGACGTCGCGTTGGTACGCGAGCGGCCGCGATTACCCGAGCACTCTCCAGGAAGATCTGAAGGTTCGCGCCTTCCTCCTGAAGAAGCTCCGCAATGCGTCCGTCGCCCGCGTTCTCATCGAACGTCCGGCCAACAATGCGCGCATCACGATCTTCACGGCTCGTCCGGGCATCGTGATTGGCAAGCAGGGCGCTGATATTGAAGCTCTCAAGGCTGAAGTTCAGAAGATGATGGGCGTGCCCGTTCACGTCAACATCGAAGAAGTTCGCCGTCCTGAACTCGACGCTCAGCTCATCGCTGACGGCATCACCCAGCAGCTCGAAAAGCGCGTGATGTTCCGCCGTGCGATGAAGCGCGCCATGCAGAACGCCATGCGTCTCGGCGCTCTCGGCATCAAGGTGCAGTCCTCCGGCCGTCTCAACGGCGCGGACATCGCCCGTGACGAGTGGTACCGCGAAGGCCGCGTGCCTCTGCAGACGCTTCGCGCCAACATCGACTACGCCACGAGCGAAGCTCACACGACGTACGGTGTTGTCGGCGTCAAGGTTTGGGTCTACAAGGGAGACAACTTCGGCGCGGAAGAACCCGCTGAAGCCCAGGCTCCGCGCGAAGACCGCCGCGGCCGCCGCTCGGATCGCAACGGCAAGCCCGGTGCGCGCCGCAACAACGGCCGTCGCAACGATATGAAGCAGGACCGTGCTCCCCGCAAGCCGGCTGCTAAGGACGGAGAATAACGATGCTGCAGCCTAATCGTCGCAAGTACCGCAAGGATCAGAAGGGTCGTAACTACGGCCTCGCCACCCGCGGTGCGAACGTTTCCTTCGGTGAGTTTGGTCTGAAGACGCTTGAGCGCGGCCGCATCACGGCCCGCCAGATCGAAGCCGCACGCCGTGCCATTACGCGCCACATCAAGCGCGGCGGCCGCGTCTGGATTCGCATCTTCCCGGACAAGCCCATTTCCTCGAAGCCTGCCGAAGTCCGTATGGGTAACGGTAAGGGCAATCCTGAATACTGGGTTGCGCTGGTCCAGCCGGGCCGCGTGCTCTACGAAATGGACGGCGTGGAAGAGTCGCTCGCCCGCGAAGCCTTCGCGCTCGCAGCTGCCAAGCTGCCCGTGAAGACCACGTTCGTTGTCCGTCAGGTCGGCATGTAATAACAAGGAGACACGGACATGAACGCTAAGGAACTGCGTGCCAAGAGTGAGACCGAGCTCAAGCAGGAACTGCAGGAACTTCTGAAGACGCACTTCAAGCTGCGTATGCAGAAGGCCACCCAGCAGCTGCAGAACACGGCTTCGCTGCGTCAGACGCGTCGCGACATCGCGCGCGTTCGCACTATCCTCACCCAGAAGGCGACCACGAAATGACCGAACAGACGAAGGAATCGCTCACCCGCACTCTCATCGGTGTGGTCACGAGCAACAAGATGGACAAGACGGTCACCGTTCTTGTCGAGCGCAAGGTGAAGCACCCGCTCTACGGCAAGTATGTCGTCAAGAGCAAGAAGTACCATGCGCACGATGAGCTCGCCTGCGGCGAGGGCGATCGTGTCGAGATTGAGGAAGTTCGCCCCGTTTCCAAGACTGTGTCCTGGAACGTAACGAAGATCCTCACGAAGGCCGAAGTCCTCTAAGAAAGTCGAGCGGGGTGAAAAAAATCACCCCACATCGCTTGCAAAGTAACTGAACGTTCAGTTATATTTGCACCCCGTCGCCCGGATGCCACTTCTGGTGGGATTCCGGGCGATGCATTTCTTAGTCCGTCGTCCGCACATGCCATTTGCTGCATGACTCGCGCGGATGATCGGACCTCATCCCCGCCATACGGGGCCAATACTGTCCGCGTATGCGGAATAAGTTGGGAATTTTTCAGTAATGATTCAGATGCAAAGCCGACTGGACGTCGCCGATAACACCGGTGCGCGTTCGGTCATGTGTATCAAGGTGTTGGGCGGTTCCAAGCGCCGTTACGCCAACATCGGCGACGTCATCAAGGTGACGGTCAAGGAAGCTGCTCCGCGCGGCCGCGTGAAGAAGGGCGAGGTCTACAACGCTGTTGTGGTCCGTACCGCTCACGGCGTTCGTCGTCCTGACGGCTCCAAGATCGCCTTTGACGGCAATGCCGCCGTCCTCCTCAACAGCAAGCTCGAGCCGATCGGCACCCGTATCTTCGGGCCGGTGACTCGTGAACTGCGCACTGAGCAGTTCATGAAGATCGTGTCGCTCGCTCCTGAAGTCATCTAATTGAGGAGAGAAAATGCAGCGCATTCGTAAAGGCGACCAGGTTGTGGTCATCGCCGGCCGCGACCGCGGCACCAAGGGCACGGTTCTCGCCCGCGTTGACGACCGCCACGTTCTCGTGGAAGGCGTCAATGTCGTGAAGAAGGCCGTCCGCCCGAATCCGACCCTTGGCATCGAGGGCGGCATCGTCGACAAGACCCTCCCGATCGATCAGTCCAACGTTATGCTGGTCAATCCGGAAACGGGCAAGGGCGAACGCATCGGCTTCAAGGAAGTTGATGGCAAGAAGGTTCGCGTGTTCAAGTCCAATGGCGCCGTTGTCGGTGCCAAGGCCGAATGAGGGTACCCATGTCGCGTTTCAGCTCCCTTTATCACGACACCATTGTCCCCGAACTCATGAAGAAGTTCGGCTACAAGACTGTCATGCAGGTTCCGCGCATCACCAAGATCACGCTCAACATGGGCGTTGGTGAAGCCGTTAACGACAAGAAGAACATCGAATTCGCCGTTGGCGACATGACCAAGATCGCCGGCCAGAAGCCGATGGTCACCCGCACCCGCAAGGCTATCGCGAACTTCAAGATCCGCGAAAACATGCCGATCGGCTGCATGGTCACCCTCCGTGGCGAACGCATGTACGACTTCCTTGATCGTCTCGTTACGATCGCCTTCCCGCGCGTCCGCGACTTCCGCGGCGTGTCTGGTCGTGCTTTCGACGGCCGCGGCAACTACAACATCGGCCTCAAGGAACAGATCATCTTCCCGGAAATCGAATACGACAAGATCGATTCGATCCGCGGCATGAACATCTCCATCACCACGACGGCTAAGACCGACGAAGAAGCCAAGGCTCTCCTCGCTGGTTTCAGCTTCCCGTTCCGCAACTGAGGTTGACGCAAAATGGCAAAACTTGCTCTCATTAACCGCGAAGCCAAGCGCCGCGCGACGGTCGCTAAGTTCGCGGCCAAGCGCGCCGCCCTCAAGGCGATCATCAACGACGCTACCCGCTCGATGGATGAACGTCTCGAAGCCCGCGCACAGCTCGAAGCGCTGCCGCGCAACGCTTCCCCGGTCCGTCTGCGCAACCGTTGCGCGATTACCGGTCGTCCCCGTGGCAATTTCCGTAAGTTCGGTCTTTGCCGTGAAATGATTCGTGACGCCGCCATGCGCGGTGACATCCCCGGCCTCCAGAAGGCCAGCTGGTAAGCGAGGAGATTGCGAAATGAGTATGAGTGATCCGATCGCCGACATGCTGACCCGCATCCGCAACGGTCAGATGGTCGACAAGGCCGCGGTGGTTATGCCTTCCTCCAAGCTGAAGGTTGCCATCGCCAAGGTCCTCAAGGAAGAAGGCTACATCGAGAACTACGAAGTGGCGGCTAACAACGGCAAGAACGAGCTCAACGTTACGCTCAAGTACTATGCCGGCCGTCCGGTTATCGAACGCCTCGAGCGCGTGTCCCGTCCGGGCCTGCGCATTTACAAGAACCACGACAGCATCCCCCAGGTGATGAACGGTCTCGGCATCGCGATCGTTTCGACCCCGAAGGGCGTGATGACCGATCGCGCTGCCCGCGCGGCCGGCGTCGGCGGCGAAGTTATCTGCTACGTCGCCTAACCCGAGGAGTGTGAAATGAGTCGTATCGCTAAGATCCCCGTCACCATCGCCAAGGGCGTGACCGTTACGCTCACCCCCGAATACGTGACCGTCAAGGGGCCCGTCGGCGAAGTGAAGATGCACGTCCTGCCGCTCGTCAAAGTTACCGAAGCTGAGGGCCACCTCCACTTCGAGCAGCTCGATGAGTCCCGTGAGTCCAACGCCAACGTCGGCACGATGCGTGCCCTCGTCAATGACATGGTGAAGGGCTGCTCGGTCGGCTTCGAAAAGCGCCTCGCCCTCGTCGGCGTGGGCTATCGTGCCCAGGCTCAGGGTGACAAGCTCAATCTGTCGCTCGGCTTCTCCCATCCGGTCGTGCACCACATGCCCGCCGGCATCAAGGTTGAGACGCCCACCCCGACTGAAATCATCATCAAGGGTGCTGACAAGCAGAAGGTTGGTCAGACGGCTGCTGAAGTTCGCGCTTATCGTTCCCCCGAACCCTACAAGGGAAAGGGTGTCCGCTATGCGAACGAGCATGTCGTGATCAAGGAAACCAAGAAGAAGTAATTCGGACGTTAGAAGATGATCAACAAGAAACAAAGCCGCCTGCGTCGCGCCCGCGCCACGCGCGCCCGCATTCTGCTGCAGAAGGTCGATCGCCTGACGGTCCATCGTACCAATCTGCACATCTACGCCAGCATCATTTCGGCCGACAATGGCCGCACGCTCTGCTCCGCCTCCACGGTCGAGCCGGAAGTGCGCGCTCAGCTCGCCAACCAGACTGGCCGTGGCGGTAACGTCGCCGCTGCCAAGATCGTTGGTGCTCGCATCGCCGAAAAGGCGAAGGCTGCCGGTATTGAAACCTGCGCCTTCGACCGCTCTGGCTACCGTTACCACGGCCGTGTCGCCGCGCTTGCTGAAGCTGCGCGCGAAGCCGGCCTCAAGTTCTAACCGAGGTGCTGGCAATGGCTAAGGTTCAAGGTAAAAACGCGGTCGAAGAACAGGACGACGGCCTGCGTGAAAAGATGATCGCGGTCAACCGCGTCAGCAAGACCGTCAAGGGCGGCCGTATTCTCGCTTTCGCGGCGCTCACGGTTGTGGGCGACGGCGACGGCTCTATCGGCATGGGCACGGGCAAGTCCCGCGAAGTGCCGCAGTCCGTCACGAAGGCTATGGAACGCGCCCGTCACACGATGAAGCGCGTCCCGCTCATGAACGGCACGCTGCATCACGCTGTTGAAGGCCGTCATGGCGCTTCCCGCGTCATCATGATGCCGGCTCCGGAAGGTTCCGGCGTCATCGCCGGCGGCCCGATGCGCGCCGTCTGCGACGCTGTCGGCATCCGCAACGTTGTTGCGAAGGCCTACGGCTCGACCAATCCGTACAACCTCGTCCGTGCGACGCTCAACGCCCTCGAAAACCTCCGCTCGCCCGCTGAAATCGCGGCCAAGCGCGGTAAGACGGTCGAAGAGCTGCTCGGCTAATCCGGAGTCCAAGACATGTCCGAAAAGAAGACCATCAAGGTCACTCTGGTGAAGAGCCCGATCGGGACGAACGCGGATCACCGCGCCACCGTTCTCGGTCTCGGCCTTAAGAAGATCGGCCAGACGCGCGAGCTCGAAGATACGCCCGCCGTTCGCGGCATGATCACCAAGGTTGCGTACCTCGTGCGCGCTGAATGATCCGAAGGATGACCCAAAATGCGTTTGAATACCATCAAGCCCGCTGAGGGCTCGAAGCACGCTCACCATCGCGTTGGCCGTGGTGTCGGCTCCGGTTGGGGCAAGACCGCGGGTCGCGGTCACAAGGGCCAGAAGTCGCGTGCCGGCGGCTTCCACAAGGTCGGTTTCGAAGGCGGCCAGATGCCGATGTATCGCCGCCTTCCGAAGCGCGGCTTCACGTCCCTCTCCCGCAAGTTCGTCGAAGTGGTTCGCCTCTCCGATCTCGAACGTCTCGGTGTCGATGAAATCGATCTGCTCGTCCTTAAGGAAGCCGGCGTTGTTTCGACGCTTGCCAAGGACGCTCGCGTGATCCTGTCGGGCGCCATCACCCGCAAGGTGACGGTGCGCGGCCTCGGCGTGACGAAGGGTGCCCGCGCTGCCATCGAGGCGGCCGGCGGCTCCGTCGCAGAGTAAGAGACAAACTGCAAGAGGATAGGACGTGGCGAATAGCCCCAGCTCAAAGCAGCAGTCAGGCCTCAGCAAGTACGGCGACCTTAAGGGTCGCCTGATCTTCCTGGCGCTTGCACTCGTTGTATACCGCATCGGCGCGCATGTGCCGGTTCCCGGTATTGATCCCGATATGCTCCAGCAGCTGTTCAATCAGCAGCAGGGCGGCATTCTCGGGCTGTTCAACATGTTCTCCGGCGGTGCTCTCTCGCGCTTCTCCGTCTTCGCGCTCGGCATCATGCCGTACATCTCGGCATCTATTATTTTTCAGATGCTGTCGTACGTGCTGCCGAGCCTGGAGGCGATCCGCAAAGAGGGTGAACAGGGCCGCAGAAAGATCACGCAGTACACCCGTTACGGGACGCTGCTGCTCGGTCTTTTCCAGGGCTTTGGCATCGCTGTAGCGCTCGAAACGCAGCCCGGGCTCGTTATTGATCCCGGGTTCCTCTTCCGCATCACCACGACCGTTTCGCTTCTCACGGGCACCATGTTCCTCATGTGGCTCGGTGAGCAGATTACCGAACGCGGTCTCGGCAACGGCATTTCGATCATCATCTTCGCAGGTATTGTGGCCGGCCTCCCGAACGGCACGAGCGGACTCTTCCAGCTTGTGTCGACCGGCGCCATCAGCCCGCTTGCCGCGATTTTCGTGATCGCGATCGTCCTCGCCGTCACTGCTTTCGTGGTCTTCGTTGAGCGCGGTCAGCGCCGCATCACGGTCAACTACGCCAAGCGTCAGATCGGCAACAAGATCTATGGCGGGCAGAGTTCGTATCTGCCCCTGAAGATGAACATGTCGGGCGTTATTCCCCCGATCTTTGCTTCGTCGCTGATTCTGTTCCCGGCCACGCTGGCGGGCTGGTTTACTTCGGGTGATTCCACTCGCTGGATTCGCGACCTTGCGGCCGCGCTTTCACCCGGTCAGCCGCTTTACACGCTCCTCTACGCAGCGCTCATCATTTTCTTTGCCTTCTTCTATACGGCGTTGGTCTTCAACCCGAAGGAAACGGCTGAGAATCTGAAGAAGAGCGGTGCCTTCATTCCGGGCATTCGTCCGGGTGAGCAGACGGCGCGTTACATCGACCGCGTGCTCCTGCGTCTTACGCTCGGCGGTGCGGCTTATCTCGTCTTTGTGTGTCTCGTCCCTGAGTTCCTCAACCTCAAGTTCAATGTCCCCTTCTACTTCGGCGGCACTTCGCTGCTGATCGTGGTGGTCGTGACGATGGACTTCATGAGCCAGGTTCAGGCGTACATGATGACGCACCAGTACGAAAACCTGCTGCGGAAAACCAATTTCCGCGGTCTCACCCGGAAGTGATCTCTTTTCTGAGGTTCAGGTTCTGAACTTCTGAGTTAGATTGCTTCCTCAGGCGGAAGAGACCAAAAATGCTTTGAAAGGGCGGCATATGCTGCCCTTTCAGGCTGAATGGAAAGCTCAACTTCCCACTGATCATTCTGGTCGGCGGGAAGTTGCTCGCTATAAAGCTTTCCCCTCGCACAACCGTTACGGAGGCAAATTTTTGAAGCCCGGGCCTCTATTCGGTTGCGCGTTTCCGTAATGTCGATTATTATTCGACGTTTCTGCCGTGTGGGCATCGAAATTCCAAGCTCATCAGCTTGTGGAGATTATTTAAATGAAGGTTAGAGCTTCAATTAAGAAAATGTGCCGCAACTGCAAGATCATCAAGCGCAAAGGCGTTGTTCGAGTGATCTGCACTGACCCGCGTCACAAGCAGCGTCAAGGCTAAAGAGGTAACACAATGGCTCGTATCGCCGGTATCAATATTCCGCCGCAGCAGCATGCTGAGATCGGTCTCACTGCCATTTATGGCATTGGCCGTCCGCGTGCCCGCCAGATTCTCAATGCTTGCGGCATTCCCTGCACGAAGAAGGTCCAGGACCTCGACGACGCTGAACTCGAACGCATCCGTGATGCCGTTTCCAAGTTCACCGTTGAAGGCGATCTCCGTCGTGAGATCCAGCTCTCGATCAAGCGTCTGATCGACCTCGGCACCTATCGTGGCATGCGTCATCGCCGCGGCCTCCCGGTCCGTGGTCAGCGTACCCGCACCAACGCCCGCACCCGCAAGGGCCCGCGCAAGGTTGGCGTCACGCTCAAGAAGTAATTAAAGGTTAGTTATGGCTGGCAACAACACCAAGACCTCCGTTACCGCCCGCGGCCGCAAGAAGGTTCGCAAGGTCGTTACGGAAGGCATCGCTCATATTCACGCCTCGTTCAACAATACGATCGTGACGATCACCGACCGTCAGGGCAACTCCATCGCTGCCTCGTCGTCGGGTGCGCAGGGCTTCAAGGGCTCGCGCAAGTCCACCCCGTTCGCCGCTCAGGTTGCTGCGGACCACGCTGGCAAGATCGCCCTCGAACATGGCCTGAAGAACATCGAAGTCCGCATCTGGGGCCCTGGTCCCGGCCGCGAGTCTTCCGTGCGTGCGCTTAACGCGCTCGGCATCCGCGTCACCTCCATCCAGGACGTGACCCCGGTCCCGCACAACGGCGTTCGCCCCTCCAAGCGTCGCCGCGTCTAATACTCCAGAATTATTCATTCTGTTGTTGAATCCCGCGTCCGTTGTTCCGCATGCTGAGGCGGCACGGACTGAATGTAGGGAGTCCTACAGGATAAGAGAGGCATTTTTAAATGGCACGATATCTCGGTCCCAAGCTCAAGCTTTCGCGTCGCGAAGGCATTGACCTGAATCTGAAGAGCGCCCGTCGTTCGTTTGAGTCCAAAGTCAAGGACGTCGGCTCCAAGCCGGGCCAGCACGGCAAGATCTCCGGAGCCCGCATGTCCGACTATGGCAACCAGATGCGTGAAACGCAGAAGGCCAAGCGCATGTACGGCGTTCTCGAACGTCAGTTCCGTCGTTATTTCGCTGAGGCTTCCCGCCTCCGCGGCAACACGGGCGAAAAGCTCCTTCAGCTCCTTGAGAGCCGCCTTGACAACGTCGTTTACCGCATGGGCTTCGGCTCGACGCGCGCGGAAGCCCGCCAGCTCGTCAGCCACGGCGCCATCGAAGTGAACGGCCGCAAGGTGAACATTCCCTCCTACTCCGTTCGCGCCGGCGATGTGATCGCCGTCCGTGAAAAGGCTCAGAAGCAGGTCCGCATCGCCGAGGCTCTCGACCTCGCGCAGCAGAACGGCTTCCCGGCCTGGGTTGAAGTGGATGCCAAGAAATTCACCGGCACCTTCAAGACCCTTCCGGCCCGCGACGAAGTCGCTCCGGAAATCAACGAAGCGCTCATCATCGAACGCTACTCCCGCTGATCTGGGAGGATCCTCTGGGCACCGGACGTTATGTTCGGTGCTCTCCGGGTCGAAAGATCGATGCACACACGGCGAAACGCGGCTCCCTTCGAGCCGCGTTTTGTTCTTGAATTCATCCGCAAAATTCTCTTTGGTTATGCGAAGGATTTTTGCTGATGCATTTAAAATGCATCTGTTTAGGGACAGCTTGCGCCACCTGCATTCTGTCCGCCTTTTCAGCCTTATCGGTGTAACGAGCCGAGGGTATTGAACTAAAAGGAACTTGTTTAGAGATGGCTAATACAGCTCTCCTGAAGCCCACCAGCGTCGACGTTGACGTTGATCCGCAGAACCCCAATCGTGCCGTCATCACGCTCGAGCCGTTTGAACGCGGCTACGGCCACACGCTCGGCAATGCTCTGCGCCGCATTCTTCTTTCCTCCATGGTCGGCTTTGCCCCCACGGAAGCGCAGATCACCGGCATCGTTCATGAGTATTCCCAGATCGACGGCGTTCTCGAAGACGTGGTCGACATCCTTCTCAATCTGAAGGGCGTCGTCTTCAAGCTCGAAAAGCGCGATGAAGTCACTGTGATGCTCCGCAAGGACGGCGAAGGCGTCGTCACCGCTGCCGACTTTGACCTTCCGCACGACGTGACGGTCCTCAATCCCGACCACGTCATCGCCCACCTCTCCGGCGGCCGCCTCGAGATGCAGGTCAAGATCGAAAAGGGCCGCGGCTATCAGCCCGGCGACGTCCGCGGCTTCCGCGACGACTATTCGAAGAGTTCGATCGGCCGCATCATCATGGATGCGTCCTTCTCGCCGATCCGCCGCGTCGCCTACCAGGTGATGGCTGCCCGCGTTGCTCAGCGCACCGACCTCGACAAGCTCGAGATCACGATTGAAACCAACGGCGCTATCGGCCCGGAAGAAGCGCTTCGCGAATCCGTGCGCATCCTCCAGGATCAGCTCGCCGTCTTCGGCTCCATCCATCCGGAACAGGATGTCGAAGGTCAGAAGACTGAGGACTCGGCCAACAATCCGCCGCCCCTCGATCCGATCCTTCTTCGTCCGGTCGACGACCTCGAACTCACCGTTCGTTCGGCCAACTGCCTCAAGGCTGAGAGCATCTACTTCATCGGCGACCTTATTCAGTGCACTGAGAACGAGCTTCTCAAGACGCCGAATCTCGGCCGCAAGTCGCTCAACGAAATCAAGGAAGTCCTCGCCGCTCACGGCCTCACGCTTGGCTCCAAGCTCGAGAACTGGCCGCCTGCCGGTGCCGGCACGCCGGGCCTCACGGACCGCTGAAAATTTCTGAGCCCTAAGGCTTGATTACGGAAGGCGCGATCATATAAAATCGCGCCTTTCGTACATAGGTACGTCTTCCGAGCGCCTCCACCCGACCGCTTCACTTCACGTGAAGATAGAAGATGACGGGGAAGAGCGCTTTAGTTAAGCCGGCTTCTTCCGCCGGCCGATTTTTAGATTCAAGGAAATACAAAATGCGTCATCGCAACGGCTATCGCAAGCTTAACCGCACCTCCGCTCATCGTCTTTCGATGCTGCGCAACATGGCCTGCTCGCTCCTCACGCACGAAGCCATCCGCACGACCCTTCCGAAGGCCAAGGAACTCCGCCGCGTTGTCGAACCCCTGATCACGCTCGCCAAGGAGCCGACGGTCGCCAACAAGCGTCTCGCCTTCAATCGTCTCCGTGACCGCGACGTCGTCGTCAAGCTCTTCAACGAAGTTGCTCCGCGCTTCGCCAACCGTCAGGGCGGCTACACCCGCATCCTGAAGATGGGCTTCCGCAACGGCGACAACGCTCCGATGGCCTACATGGAACTCACCGAACGCGCCATGCCGGTCGAGGAAGTTGCTGCTCCGGCTCCCGCCGCTGCCGCCCCCGCTGAAGACGTCAAGGCTGAATAATTGCCTTGCGGCGCATCCCGCATGACTGCGGGATGAGGTACAAGAAGCCCGTATTTCCCTCAGGTGGAAGTGCGGGCTTTTCCATATTTGATCGTTTATTAACCCGAGGGGAAAAGCCCATCATGGAATCCATGCGAATCGACAAGTGGCTCTGGGCAGCGCGCTTCTTTAAGACCCGCTCAATTGCTCAGGATGAAGTGGGGCTCGGCCGCGTGCTGATCGGCGGCCAGCGGGCGAAGCCCTCGCGCGATGTCCGTGTGGGCGACAGGCTTGAGATCCATCGGGGTGAAGAGGTTTTTACCGTTTACGTAGAGGGCCTTTCGGGGGTGCGCGGTCCCGCTTCTCAGGCTCAGCTTCTCTATAGGGAAACCGAAGACAGCATGAAGGCTCGTGAAGAGCGGCGCGCCATGATGAAGCTTGCCTTTGAGCCCTCGAGCACCATCCGCCAGGGGCGTCCCACCAAACGGAAAGGGCGGGAGCTCCGCCGCTTCAAGGAAGAGTTCCGCTGATCGGGCGCTCAAACAAAAAGCCCGCCGTTCTGCCGAAGAGAACAGCGGGCTTTGCGGTCTGATGCGTTCATTCTGCCGCCCATTTCAGAGCGGACGGGAATGCCTCATCAGTAGTTGTAGCCTTCCTTGATCCAGCGGGCCACATCAAGCGCGCAGTAGGTGAGGATGCCGTCGGCCCCCGCACGCTTGAAGCAGACCATGGTCTCGAAGGTGATCTTCTTTTCGTCGATCGCGCCGGCAGCGGCAGCGAACTTGATCATCGCGTATTCGCCGGAGACGTGATAGGCGAAGGTCGGAGCGCCGAACTCCTGCTTCACGCGCCAGAGAACGTCGAGATAGGGAACGCCCGGCTTAACCATGACCATGTCTGCGCCTTCGGCGAGGTCGAGGCCCACTTCCCAGAGGGCTTCGTTGCCGTTTGCCGGATCCTGCTGGTAGACGGCCTTATTGGACTTGCCGAGATTCGAGGCGGAACCCACGGCATCGCGGAAGGGACCGTAGTAGGAGGAGGCGTACTTGGCCGAATAGGCCATGATGCGCGTGTGGATGAGGCCTTCATCCTCGAGCGCCTTGCGGATGATGCCGATGCGGCCGTCCATCATGTCGGAGGGGGCAACAACGTCTGCACCCGCCTTGGCCTGGGCCATCACCTGCCTGACGAGCATCTCAATCGTTTCGTCGTTGAGGATGTAGCCCGTTTCATCAATGAGGCCGTCCTGGCCGTGCGTCGTGTAGGGGTCGAGCGCCACGTCGCACATGACGCCGAGCTGAGGATAGGCGGCCTTGAGCGCCTTGACGGCGCGCGGAATGAGCCCGTCCGGGTTGGCCGCTTCACGGCCGTCCGGCGTCTTGAGCGCATCCTCAATGTGGGGAAAAAGCGCAATCATCGGAATGCCGAGCTCGACGCATTCGCCGGCGACCTTCAGCAGTTCGTCGATCGTGAGGCGTTCCACACCGGGCATGCTCGGAACGGGGTCGCGGCGGGCGGTTCCTTCCATCACGAAGACCGGAAGAATCAGATCATTCGGCGTGACGACGTTCTCGCGCATCAGGCGGCGGGAAAAATCGTCATGACGCATGCGGCGCATGCGCACCATCGGATAGGCACCAAGAGTTTGCATTTCAATTACCTCTCGTTTGTTCCGGAGATGTCGCTCCGGACGGATGAAGTGTTTTCGCCTTCGGCAGCAGGCGCTGCTGAAGCCGGAGCCGGAAGCCAGGATTCAAGCGTTTCGATCAGCTGATCAACGCCTTCGCGCTTCAGGCCCGAGAAAAACTGCACGGAAACCTGAGGACCGAAGGCGGCGGCGCGCTCCTCGGCCTTGCGGAGCGTCTGACGGCGCTCCATGTTCTTGATCTGGTCGCACTTGTTGAGGAGCCAGAGCTGACGCACCTCGGGACGGCCCCGCATGAAGTCGATGAGCCATTCATCGGTCGGCATGAAGGGTCGGCGCGAATCCATCACGATGACGAGCCCGGCAAGCTGACGGCGGCCGGCAATATAGCCGCCCACCAGGTCGGACCAGGATCCGCGCACGGATTCATTCGCCTTGGCGAAGCCGTAGCCCGGAAGGTCCACGAGGCGGCCGACCGTTTCGCGGGACTTCCCGTCGGGCGTTTTGCGCGAGAGCTCAAAGAAGTTGATGAGCTGCGTGCGGCCGGGGGTTTTCGACGCGAAGGCGAGACGGGTCTTCCTTGTGATCACATTGATCGTGGTGGACTTCCCGGCGTTGGAGCGTCCGGCAAATGCGATTTCAGGCTCAATCGAGGTCGGCAGACCCGAAAGCTTTGCGGCTGAAATCTGAAAGCGGGCGGAATCGAAAAGGCTCACGTGATGGGTTTCCCAAAAGTGGGCCGGCGGCAGAGCCGCCGGCTGAAAGCATCATTATTCTAGGAATGAGAGCTTACAGGCGCGTTAATGCGGCTGTCTGGTTCTGGCTCAAGGAAAGATGAGCGCTCCGGGCTTCAGAGCGTATGTCCGAAGATGTCGTTGGTCTGCATGGAGGTGCGGATGAAGGTGGTCCGCATCGTGAGTTCCTTCAGACGCTTCGCGCCCACATAGGTGCAGGCGGAGCGCACGCCGCCGAGAATGCCCTGAACAGTGCCCTCGACGGGGCCTCTCGCCGGAAGAAGCACGGACTTCCCTTCCGCGGCGCGGTATTTCGCAACGCCCCCGGCGTACTTGTCCATGGCGTCCTTGCTGCTCATGCCGTAGAAGCGCTTGAAGGTCTTGCCGTCAATCTCAACGATTTCGCCCGCCGCTTCATCGTGGCCGGCGAGCATGCCGCCGAGCATCACGAAGTCAGCGCCGCCGCCGAAGGCCTTGGCGATGTCGCCCGGAACGGTGCAGCCGCCGTCGGCGCAGATGCGCCCCGAGAGGCCGTGGGCGGCGTCCGCGCACTCGATGATGGCCGAGAGCTGCGGGTAGCCGACGCCCGTCATTTTGCGCGTGGTGCAGACTGATCCCGGGCCGATCCCGACCTTGATGATGTCCGCGCCGGCGAGGACGAGTTCTTCAGCCATGTCGCCCGTGACGACGTTGCCCGCCATGATGACGTAGTCGGGGCAGGCTTCGCGCGCCTTCTTCACGAAAGAGACGAAGGCTTCGGTGTAGCCGTTGGCGACGTCGATGCAGAGGTACTGAATAGCGCCCTTCGGGGCCTTCTTTTCCACGGCGAGGAACTTTTCCCAGTCGGCGTCCGAGATGCCGAGCGAATAAAAGGCGGTGTGCTTCTCTTCGAGGCTGGTGAAGAAGTCGACGTATTCATCCACCGAATAGTGCTTGCAGAGCGCCGTCGACATGCCGTGGCGGCCGAGCGCGCGGGCCATTTCGAAAGTGCCCGTCGTATCCATGTTGGCCGCGATGATGGGAATCGCATGGTACTTGAGGGGCGAATGACGGAACTTGAATTCGCGCGTGATGTCGACTTCGCTTCTGCTCGTGAGCGTGGAACGCTTCGGGCGGATGAGCACGTCCTTGAAGTCCAGACGAATGGTGTTCTCAATATGCATCGCGGGGCACTCCTTCGGGATGAGCGGAGCCAGGGCGGAGGCTCCGTAAACGCAAAAACGCCGCATTCCGGGGCGATTACCCGGAATCCGGCGTTAATTGATTCTACAGACTTTTGCGTATTTACTCGATGCTCATGCCGAGGGATTGAGCAAAAAGACTGCGAACGGCTTCCTCGGACATGCCGGGATTTTTCACCAGCCCGAGCGTTTCCTCGTCCCGCGTGAGGTCGAGCGCTGTCTGCGGACGGCGCAGCGGAATGACGCGGCTGCCGTCGACGAGCACTTCCATCGGAAGCGGCCGCGAGTTGTAGGTCGAGGCCATCGCCATGCCGTAAGCACCCGCCGTGCGGATGGCGAGGAGGTCGCCGGCTTCGATCGCGAGATTGCGGTCATTGCCGAGGAAGTCCGTGGATTCGCACACCGGACCCACGATGTTGAGGATTTGGCGCTGAGCCTTCGGGTGCGGCACCACCGGCTCGATCAGATGGTAGCTCCCGTAGATGGCCGGGCGGACGAGCTCGGTCATGGAGGCGTCCACGATCGCGAACTGGCGCTCGAAGAGCCCCGACTTCAGGTACTGAACAGTCGTGAGGAGGACTGCCGCCTGAGCGATGACGGAGCGCCCCGGCTCCACGAAGATTTCAATGTCGGGAACCGAGACTTCCCTGCGGACAGCCTTGATGAGGGCAGGGATCAGTTCGGAAGGTTCAAGGGGCTTTTCGTCCGGGTGATAAGCGACGCCTGCGCCGCCCCCGAGATCAATGTGGTGCAGAACGATGCCGCGGCGCGCGAGTTCGTTGACGAACCCGGCCAGGACGGTCACCATGCGGAGATAGGGCTCTGCCGACTCCACCTGGCTGCCGATGTGACAGGAGATGCCCTCGATGCGGATCATCGGGAGCTTGGCGGCTTTTTCGTAGAGAGGAATCACCTCAGTGAGCTTCACGCCGAATTTGCTGTCGCCGAGTCCGGTGGCGACATGCGCGTCGACATGGGCATCAATGTTGGGATTGACGCGCACGGAAACGTGCGCCTCAATGCCGAGACGTTCCGTGACGGCATGAATGCGGTCGAGTTCAGCGGGCGACTCGATGTTGAAGCACTTGATTCCGGCGCGAAGCGCGAACGCGATGTCGGCGACCGACTTCCCGACGCCGGAGAAGACGACCTTCTTCGGATCTCCGCCCGCTTCGAGCGCACGGAGTATTTCGCCGCCGCTCACGCAGTCGAAGCCCGCGCCCTGACGGGCGACAAGTTCGAGGATGCCGCGGGTGGACGCCGCCTTTACGGCGTAGCAGACCTGGTGGGGCTCTTCCCCGAAAGCCTTTTCATAAGCCTCGAGACGCTCCGCGATTCCTGCGCGCGAATAGACGTAGAGCGGCGTGCCGAAGCGGCGGGCGAGATCCCTGAGCGGAATGTCCTCGCAGAAGAGCTCGCCTTCAGGGGAGCGGTAGAAGGAAAGCCCCTGGGAAAGCTCGTCCGGACGGGTAAGATTGCGGTCAGCCATTGTCATCTCTCATTACCTCCCGGACTGAAAGGTGCCAGACTGGGCGGGTTCGCCCGGCATGTAGAGCGGTCCCTTGAGGCCGCATCCGGAAAGGACGAGGCACAAGGCCAGAGCGATGCCGGCAGCGCCGGCGGCAAAGGATTTTTTCATGGGAAGAAGGAAATGACGGAAACGGAATTTCTGGAAGAGGCCGAGGCGGAAATGAACCGCCTTCAGGACCATATTGAATCGAAGTACGAGGATGTCGACTGCACAAGGAGCGGAAACGTCCTCACGATTGAGCTCGAGGACGGCGCTCAGGCAGTCGTCAACATCCAGACGCCGATGCAGGAAATCTGGTTTGCCTCGCATCTGGGAGGCATGCATTTCAGAGAAACGGACCAGGGCTGGATCAATCCGCGCGACGGACGCACGCTCGAGGCAACCGTCGAGGGCGCAATCGATGCGCTCATGAGCCGCTAGCGCGCTCTCCGCTCGCTTCTGACAGGGATTCCCCTTGAGGCGAGTGCTTTCCAATTTTATCCAGCGAGCTTCGCAAGGCGCTTCCCGCAATACGGAAAAGATCCGCCGGAAAGACGGGTCTTTTCCTCAGAAGCTCTGCGGCGCGTCAGAAGATCTGATCGCGCACCAGGTCGCGGGCATCAAGATCGCCCGAGAAGGCGTCGCCGCCCTTCACCGGATCGCGGTAGTAGTAGAGGCCGTCCCTTTCAACAACGGATTCAGGCTGAATGCGGGCCGTTTCCGGCACATCCTTCAGCGCCGTCCTCATGAAGTCGACCCAGATCGGGAGCACCAGGCCGCCGCCCGTTTCCCGCGAGCCCAGGGGCTTGGGCTGGTCGTAGCCCATCCAGCCGACGGCAACCGTATTGCCGGCATAGCCGCAGAACCAGGCGTCCTGACTGTCGTTCGAGGTGCCGGTCTTGCCCGCGATGTCGTCGCGCTTCAATTCCCTCGTCGCCCGTCGGGCGGTGCCGTTGATGGCAACACGGTGCAGCAGAGAATTCATGACGAAGGCATTTCTTTCATCGATCGCGCGGATCGAGGGATCGCCCGCCTGACGGTTCGTCGCCTGCATGAGGGTCGCGCCCTGAGCGTCCGTCACCCGGTCGATGAGGTAGGGCTGCACGCGGTAGCCGCCGTTCGCGAAGACCATGTAGCCCCCGAGCATCTGCCAGGGCGTGACGCTGCCCGCACCCAATGCCATCGGGAGATTCGCCGGGTGGTTCTTCCCCGAGAAGCCGAAGCGCTCGATGTACTGCTGCGCATAAGCGGGCGTGATCGACTGCATGATGCGGATCGTCACGAGGTTCTTCGAGAGCTCGAGCGCCCGGTAGAGCGGCATCGGACCATCAAATCGACCTTCGTAGTTCTTCGGCTCCCAGAGCTTGTTGCCCGTGAGCTTGGGGTCGATCGAAATGGGCGCGTCGTTGATGACGGTGGATGCGGTGAATCCCTTTTCGAGCGCCGCGGAGTAGATGAAGGGCTTGAAGCTCGAGCCGGGCTGACGCCACGCCTGCGTGACGTGGTTGAACATGTTGAGGTTGAAGTCGAAGCCGCCGACGAGCGCCTTCACCGCGCCCGAATTGAAGTCCGCGGCAACAAAGGCCGTTTCGACGCGGGGCACCTGGGCAAGGGTCCAGACTTCAGCAGCGTTCTTCCCGGAAAGCGGGTGCATCACGCGGATGACCGATCCCGGGCGAATGGGCGTGATGCCGCGCGCGGGCTTCTTCGCAAGATGGCGGCGGCCGAATTTGAGGCTTTCCTTGTCGAGCGTGATGGTTTCTGATGGGGAGATCGCCGCCACGATCTTTTCGGGCGACGCCTCCGTCACGACGGCAGGGAGCATGAAGGGCGAAGAAGCCGTTTTGGAGAGCGCGGTGCGGATCGCCTTCGCCCGGTCGCCCGCGCTTCCAAGCTCCACAAAGTCCTCGGGGCCGCGGTAGCCGTAGCGGCGGTCGTACGTGATGAGCTGACGGCGCACGGCATCAACCGCAGAGCGCTGCTCGTCCATGCGGATCGTGGTGTAGACGTTGATGCCGCGCGAATAGGTTTCGTCGCCGAAGATGTCGAACATCATCATGCGGGCGAGTTCGGCGGCGTAATGCGCCGTCACCTTGTCGGCGCTCGCATTGGCGTTGGCCGGAGCATCCTCCTCGACCACGCGGCGCACCTGCATCGGGAGCGATTTTTCCGTCTGGTAGGTGAGGTCGTCGATGTGCCCGAGGTCGTACATGCGCCGCAGCACGTAGTTCCTGCGCATCGTTGCGCGCGTCGGATTCGCAATCGGGTTGTAGGCCGAGGGCGCGACCGGAAGGCCTGCGATGGTCGCGGCTTCGCCGACGGAAATGTCGGTGAGCGGCCGGCCGAAATAGGTTCTCGCCGCGGCGGCGAACCCGTAGGCCCGCTGACCGAGGTAGATCTGGTTCATGTAGATCTCGAGAATCTGGTCCTTCGTGAGCTCGTGCTCGATCTTGAAGGACATGGCGATCTCGTAGAGCTTTCGCGTGTAGGTGCGCTCGGTCGTCAGAAAGAAGTTTCTCGCCACCTGCTGCGTGATGGTGGAGCCGCCCTGACCGCGCCGGCCCGTGAGGATGTTGATGAGCGCCGCGCGCACGATGCCCGTGATTTCTATCCCGGGGTGCTCGTAAAAACCGTCGTCCTCTGCCGAGAGGATCGCGTACTTCACGTGGTCCGGCACGTCGGAAAGCTTCACGAAGTCGCGCCGCTCCTCGCCGAATTCGCCGATCAGCTTCCCGTCCGCGCTCCAGACGCGAAGCGGCACCTTGGGGCGGTAGTCCGTGAGGGCGTCAATGGGAGGAAGCTCCCGATAGATGTATGCGAAAACGAAGACGAGAAGCAGAATTCCGGAAAGCGCTCCGGCTGCGCCGATACCGACAACCCATTTGAGCACGCGCCAGAAGGCGGAGGGTCTGGAGGATTTCTGAACCTTCTTGGTGGAGCGGGCAATCGGCACGGGCGGAGTCCTCAGGAGGATGAATGGAGACGGGAAGGAAAATGTCCGTGATTATAAAAACTGCGCCTCTCTTCTGTTCCCGCTTTACTGGCGCACGGCAACAAGCTTTTGCAGTTTTTCCGCTGAGATAATGCTTCCGGCGGGGCCTCCGGCAGCATATCGACCCCGGGCTCTGTCGTAAAATTGTCCGCTCCATGGACTGTGCGCCCGGAAGTTGTGCCGGGCATTTTTTGGCAGTCCGCAATGAACAGTTGTTCACTTTTCTTCCGCATTCATGTCTGCAGCGCGCATTTATCACGAAAGCCTTGTCGTGGGGCCCGAATCCATTGATATTCAGGGGCACGTCAACAACCGCGAGTATCTCCGGTGGATGGAGCATGCCGCGACGGCGCACGCCGCAGAGATCGGCTGGGGCATTGAGGCGCTCAAGGCCGCAAAGCGCGCCTGGGTTGCGCGCGAGCACTGGATTGAATATCTGCGCCCGAGCTTTGAGGGAGAAAAGCTTGACGTCTACACCTGGATTCAGAGCGCTCACGGGGCGGCGAGCCTCAGGCGCTACGCAATCCGCCGGGGCGAAACGCTTCTCGTGGTCGGCGCGACCGAGTGGGTCTACATCGACGCCGAGCGCGGCCGTCCGGTGCTTCTTCCCGAAGCCGATCTCGCGCACGTGGCGCTTATCGCCGCCGACGACCCGGAACTCAAGGCGCTCGGGATCGCGCGGCCGATCCGTTTTTCGCCCGGCGCGAATCTGCTCGGACTCAAGGAGGCGTAACCGGTGGCGCTCGAAACCTATCTTTCGATCAAGAATCTCTCCTTCGGATACGGCAGTCGCCGGATTCTCGAGAATGTCTCGATGGACTTCGGCCGCGGCAAGGTGGTCGCCATCATGGGCGGCTCCGGCATGGGGAAAACGACGCTCCTGAAGCTCATCGGCGGGCTCCTCACGCCCGATGCGGGAGAAATCCGCGTCGGCGGCGAAAAGCTCGATCCTGCGGACCGCAGGGGTCTTTACCGGCTGCGCCGCCGCATGGGGATGCTTTTTCAGTTCGGCGCGCTTTTTACCGACCTCTCCGTCTACGACAACGTTGCCTTCCCGATCCGCGAGCAGACGAATCTCGACGAAGAGACCGTGCGCGACCTTGTTCTCATGAAGCTCAATGCCGTGGGACTGCGCGGTGCGGCGAATCTCATGCCGGCGGAAATCTCGGGCGGCATGGCGCGCCGCGTTGCGCTCGCGCGCGCCATCGCGCTTGATCCGGCGCTTATTCTTTACGACGAACCCTTCGCGGGGCTCGATCCCATTTCTATGGGCGTGACGGCGCGCCTCATCCGGTCGCTCAACGACGCACTGGGCGCGACGTCGCTCATCGTCACGCACGACGTGGCGGAGACCTTTGAGATCGCCGACTACGTCTACATGATTTCGGACGCGCGCGTGGCGGCCGAGGGCGATCCGGCATCGCTCAAGGTGTCTTCCGCCCCCTTTGTGAAGCAGTTTGTCGGGGGCCTTCCCGACGGCCCGGTCCCCTTCCAGTACCATGCGCCCGACTATGCTTCGGACCTTGGATTCAAGCGCGGGAGGAATCAGTAAATGACGGACCTTCTCGCAAGGCTCGGCGCCTGGGTGCTCGGGCTCTTCGCATCGACCGGGCGCTTCGGCATCTTTTCCGGCCAGGTGCTTTCGCGCCTCTGGGGCGCGGGATTCGGCAACATCATCCAACAGATCCACTTCATCGGAAACTACTCGCTCCTCATCATCGGGGTGTCGGGTCTGTTCGTCGGCTTCGTGCTGGGTCTTCAGGGCTACTACGTGCTCGTAAGCTACGGGAGCGAGGAAGCGCTTGGCGTGCTTGTCGCGCTTTCGCTCGTGCGCGAGCTCGGTCCCGTCGTCACGGCGCTCCTTTTTGCCGGGCGCGCCGGCACGGCGCTTACGGCTGAAATCGGCCTCATGCGCTCGGGCGAGCAGCTCGCCGCCATGGAAATGATGGGCGTCGACCCCTTCCGGCGGGTGCTCGCTCCCCGCTTCATCGGCGGATTCGTCGCGATGCCTGTGCTCGCGCTCATCTTTTCCGCCGTCGGCATCATCGGCGCCTGGATCGTGGGCGTGGGCCTCATCGGCACCGACAGCGGCTCCTTCTGGTCGCAGATGCAGGCGGCCGTCGACATCTTCCATGACGTCGGGAACGGCTTCATCAAGAGCGTGGTCTTCGGCATTGCCGTGACGCTCGTCGCCCTCTATCAGGGCTATGCCTCGAGGCCTACCCCCGACGGCGTGGCGCATGCAACGACGATTACGGTCGTCGTCTCCTCGCTTCTCGTTCTCGGGCTCGACTTCATCATGACGGCCTCGATGTTCACCGTGGTTTGATTTTCTTCCAGTAGAGAAAGAACAATGCAGAAAAATCGCTCTCTCGAAATAATGGTCGGCTTCTTCATCGTGCTCGGCTTCGCGGCGGCGCTCTTCATGGCGCTGCAGGCGGCCAACCTCGGAAGCTTCTCCTTCGGGCACAAGACCTATGCGGTCACGGCGGACTTCGACAACATCGGGGGCCTCAAGGCCCGTGCAGCCGTGAAGAGTGCTGGCGTCGTCGTCGGGCGCGTGCGCTCCGTCGTCTTTGATCCGGAAACCTTTCAGGCGCGCGTGACGATGGACATGGACGCCCAGTATCCGTTCCCTGACGACAGCTCGGCGAAGATTCTCACTTCGGGGCTCCTCGGCGAACAGTACGTCGGAATTGAAGCGGGCGCAGACGACAAGAACCTTGAGGAAGGTTCGGTCATCCGCCGCACGCAGAGCGCCGTGGTGCTTGAGAACCTCATCAGCCAGTTCCTCTATTCAAAGGCTGAGGACGGCGGGAAGTAAAAATGAAGAAGCAGATATTGAAGCCTGCTGCAGGGGCAGCGCTCTGCGCCGCGCTTTTCCTTGCCGGGTGCGCGCAGGTCCCGCCCAATGCGGGCGAAAACCCGGTCGATCCGTATGAGGCCTTCAACCGCAACGTCTATGCCTTCAACGATGCGCTCGACCGCGCGGTGGCAAAGCCTGTGGCTGAAGCTTACGTTGCATGGACGCCCGGCTTCGTGCAGACCGGGGTTTCGAACGCGATGGACAACCTCGGCGAACCTACGAACACGGTGAACAACCTCCTGCAGGGCAAGGCCGACAAGGGAATCAGCACCTTTTTCCGCTTCCTCGTCAATTCCACCTTCGGCATTGCCGGGCTCTTTGACGTGGCGTCCGAAATCGGACTCGAAAAAGCGCCCGAGGACTTCGGGCAGACGCTTGGCGTCTGGGGCGTGGGCGAAGGCTCCTACCTCGTTCTTCCGGTGCTCGGGCCCTCGTCGACCCGCGACTGGACGCGTTATCCGGCAGGATGGGCTACGAGCCCGACCACCTGGGCGCTCTGGGATGAGGACTGGTACTGGAGTGCCGGCCTCTGGGTCGTCGACGGACTCGATACCCGTGCGCGGCTTCTCGAGCTTGAGAAATTCCGCGAGTCGACCGTTGACGAATACGCCGCCGTTCGCGATGCGTACCTGGCGGCGCGCCGCCGCGCGGTAGCGGACGGCGAGGCCATGGATGCCGAAGAAGAGCTCGAGACGCTTACGCCGCTCGACTTCAGCGACGAGGAATAAATTCCCGCAGGACAAAGATCATTGGGAGAATCAAACCATGCAGCGCAGAACATTTCTTACGAGTTCGCTCATTGCGGCCGCCGCTGCCGCGGCGCCCTTCCTTCCCGCCCGTGCGGCCGGGAGCCTCCCCTATGACGACAAGGGCGACCCCTTTGCCTTCGTGGTGGATCTTTCCAATGCCGTGCTCGAGCGGATCCGCGGCAGCGACTCCCTGAAGTCGGGCAATATCGATGCGCTTCGCGAGCTTGTCGACGGCATCATCATGCCGGCGACCGACTTCACGATGATGACCCGCATGACGGTGGGCCCGAAGTGGAGAACGGCGACGAAGGAGCAGAGAGCCGCGCTCGAGGAAGGCTTTGAGACGCTTCTCATGCGCGTTTATGCGGGCGGGCTCTCCGCGGTCCAGGATCAGAAGTGCGAACTGAGGCCGACGCGCGTCAAAACCGTGCGTCCGGAAATGGTGATCCGCACGCTCCTCACGAGCGGTTCGGCGAATCCCATTGCGCTCGACTACCGCATCTATCAGGCGAAGGACAAGTGCTGGAAGATCGTCGACGTCAATATCGAAGGGATCTGGATGGTGGAGAACTACCGTTCGCAATTTGCGTCCGTTCTGTCGCAGGACGGCGTCGACGGGTTGATCAAGCTCTTCAACGAAAAGGGAGCCGAACTCGCCGAAACCATGAAGAAGAAAGAGGCTTCGAAGTGAGAGTCGCTGAGGAAGTCATCGACTTCGAGAATGCTCCGGCAGTCAAGAAGGAGCTCCTCGCCGCACAAGCCTCGGGCGACTTCACGGTTGATCTTTCAAACGTGAAGCGCGCCGACAGCGCGGCGCTTTCAGCCCTTCTTTCGGCACGCAGAAAAGCAGAGGCGTCGGGGAAAGACCTCGCGATCGAGGGCGTTCCCGCCGACCTCAAGACGCTTGCGCGCCTTTACGGCGTTGAGGCGCTTCTCGGGCTTCCAAAAGAAAAGTAAAGCGCGCTGAGGCTCCGGACTTCCCGGTCCGATTCCTCTTTCCCAACAGAACAACAGAATTTCTAAAAAGCAGTCATTCATGGAAAAGCTCAAGATCCGCGGCGGACGCCGCCTCGTAGGCGAAGTCCGCACCAGCGGAGCAAAAAACGCGGCGCTCCCGATTCTCTGTGCGTCACTTCTCACGGCCGGAGACCTGAAGCTCACGAACGTGCCCGATCTTGCCGACGTGCGCACGATGCTTCTGCTCCTTGAAGGCATGGGCGTGAAGATCCGGCGGGAAGGCCATGAAGTGACCCTCAACGCGGGGGCGCTGACGAGCACCGTTGCGCCCTATGAACTCGTTAAAACCATGCGCGCGTCGATTCTGACGCTCTGTCCCCTTGTGGCGCGCTTCGGCGCCGCGCGGGTGAGTCTCCCCGGCGGGTGCGCCATCGGCGCCCGTCCGGTGGATCAGCACATCAAGGGACTGAGAGCGCTCGGGGCCGAGGTGAAGATCGATCACGGCTACGTCGACGCCGCATCGCCGCGCTTGAAGGGCGCGCGCATCATCACCGACATGGTGACGGTGACGGGTACGGAAAACCTCATGATGGCCGCGGTCCTCGCGGACGGCGAAACCGTCATTGAAAATGCCGCCCGCGAGCCGGAAGTGGTGGATCTTGCCGACTGCCTCATCGCCATGGGGGCGAAGATTAGCGGGGCGGGGACCCCCACCATCGTCATTGAGGGCGTGAAGACGCTTCACGGAGCTGAACACAAGGTCGTCGCCGACCGCATCGAGGCGGGAAGCTACCTCTGCGCAGCGGCGGCCACGCGGGGCGACGTCCTCGTCACGCACTGCGTGCCCGGGGACCTTGAGGCCGTGACGGCGAAGCTTCGCGAAATGGGCGCTTCCATTGAAGCCGGTGCCGACTGGCTGCGTCTTCGCATGACGGGGCGCCCCAAGGCCGTGAGGATCCGCACGACACCGCATCCGGGGTTCCCGACCGACATGCAGGCTCAGTTCATGGCGATTGCCGCGATCGCGGAAGGCTCTTCGGAAATCACGGAAACGATCTTCGAAAACCGCTTCATGCACGTGCCCGAACTCGCCCGCATGGGGGCGAAGATCTGCGTCAATGGCCATACGGCCGTCGTCACGGGCGTGGAAGCGCTTGAGGGCGCAGCCGTGATGGCGACCGATCTCCGGGCTTCTGCGTCCCTCGTGATTGCGGCGCTCGCCGCCCAGGGCGAAAGCACGGTCGACCGGCTTTATCACCTCGACCGCGGCTACGAGCACATGGAGGAGAAGCTCCGCGGGCTCGGCGCCGATGTCGAGCGCATTCGAAGCTGAAAAAGGCTAGACCTTGGTACAGGTTGACCGATCAGCCGCTATCATCCAATATTCATGCTGAGGGGCGTCTTTTTTTAAACGCCCCTCAGGCAAACGTTTTTCTCAAAAAAGCGGGAGCGGTTTTTTATCGAAGCGCTCCCAACAGGAACGAGACATGTCGGACTGCATCTTCTGCAAGATCGCTGCGGGTGAAATTCCCTCCAGCAAGATTTACGAGGACGACGACGTCGTCGCCTTCAGGGACATTCATCCTCAGGCGCCGGTGCATTTTCTGATTATTCCGAAGAAGCACATCACGTCGCTTGCCACGGCAGAAGCGGCCGATGAGCCGCTTTTGGGTAAAATGCTTGGCCTGACGCGCACCCTTGCGCTTCAGGAAGGCTGCGCAAACGGCTTCCGCGTGATCATCAATACCGGCCGCGACGGCGGTCAGGAAGTTCCGCATCTGCATGTGCACGTTCTGGGCGGCCCCCGCCCCTGGAAGCGCACGACTGAATTCTGATCTAGGAGTACAAAATGGGTTCTCTTTCCGTCTGGCACTGGCTCATCGTCCTCGCCATCGTCGTTCTCGTCTTTGGTACGGGCAAGCTGAAGAACATGGGCAAGGACCTGGGCGGCGCCATCAAGGGCTTCAAGGAAGGCATGCGCGACGCGGAGGATAAGCCCGCCGACAAGGCTGCTGATCCGAAGGAAATCCCGCAGCAGGCCGCCGCCAAGCAGGCTGACACGATCGACGTCGAAGCCAAGGACAAGCCGAAGGCCTGATTCCTCGAGAGTCCGCATGCCGGGCGCCTGAAGGGCTTCCCGGGAGCGGGCCGGATGCCGCAGGCGCTTCAAAAAGTCCTGCGGCTTTCTTGAGACGCGTGAAGTGCTTCCCGCGTCTTCTTATGTGTCGCCAATGGACCGCGGCAGCTCCTCATGAGTTGTCCGCGGCCTTTTGCAGTGAAGAGACGTCATGTTTGATTTCGGTTTCAGCGAAATGATGATCGTCGGCGTCGTTGCGCTCATTGTGCTCGGGCCCGAGAGGCTCCCGCTCGTTGCGCGCAAGACCGGCGAGTGGATCGGCAAAGCGCAGCGCTTCGTTGCGCAGGTGAAGTCCGACATTGATCGGGAGACCGAGCTCTCCGAACTCAAGCGCATTCAGGATGAGGCGAAGAATCTCGCGAACGACGTGAAGTCGACCGTGGAGAGTCAGGCCTCGAGCATTGAGTCTTCGGTGAAGTCCGTGGCCGATGAGGCGAATGATGCCGGGAAGGCTGCTGAGACTGCCTTCAATGAAGCCAAGAGCAGCGTTGCCGGAACGCCCGCAGAGGCGAATTCGGGCGTGGCTTCCGCCAAGGACATCAATGAGGTCTACGGCTGGGGCGACGCGAGCACCGACAGCGAAATCATGACGCCCGCCTATGCGTGGAACGAGCCCAAGACCTTTGCGAAGCGCTATCACTCGGGTCCCTCCGTCGACGAGCTTGCTCAGGAAATCGAGCGGCTTCGCCGCGAACTCGGCATGCGCGAAACGACGCTTGGCGGCGCGGGCGGACGGCGCACCGGAATGGCTCCCCGCGCGAAGAGCCTCCGTACCCGTATCTATCGATAAGAGAGAGTGTGAGAAATGACCGATCAGAAGCCGGTGCTTGAGGCGCCTGACGATCCCGCGAACGAGCAGCCGCTGGTGGCGCATCTCATTGAACTGCGCAACCGACTGATGAAGTCCGTGATCGCGATCGTGGTGGTGTTCGCCTGCCTCTCGCCCTTCATGAAGCAGATCTTCGACTACCTGTCGCAGCCTCTGATGGTGGCGCTTCCGCAGGGCGCGAAGCTCCTTGCAACGGGCGTGGTGGCGCCGTTCTTCGTGCCCTTGAAGGTAACGCTCTTTCTCGCCTTCCTGATTGCGCTCCCGATCGTGCTCTATCAGATCTGGGCCTATGTGGCGCCTGCGCTCTACAGAAGCGAAAAGCGCCTTGCGCTTCCGGTTCTCATCAGCTCCATCGTGATGTTTGCGGTCGGCATGGCCTACTGCTACTTCATCGTCTTCCGGATGGTCTTCCAGTTCATCGCCGGGTTCTCGCCGGATTCGGTGAACTTCGCGCCCGATATCGACTCCTACTTCAGCTTCGTTCTCACGATGTTCCTCGCCTTCGGCCTTACCTTTGAAGTGCCGATTTTCGTGGTGGTTCTCAACCGCGTGGGTTTTGCGTCCTGCACGAAACTGAAGAAGGCCCGTCCCTATGTGATCGTCGGCGCCTTCGTGATCGCGGCGATCTTTACGCCGCCTGATGCTCTTTCGCAGATTCTCCTCGCGCTTCCGCTCGTCGTTCTCTACCAGGTCGGCATCTGGTGCGTTCAGGCTTTCGGCAAGACCGATGATGAGGTCGAGGAAATGAAGGAAAAGAAGGCGGAGGAAGACGCGGAAGGCTGATGAAGCCTGAAGAAGCAGAGATTCTTTCTTCCCTTCAGAAGAAAAAGGCGCCTCTAATCACCCGGGGCAGGGTGGAAAGGCGCCTTTTCTTTTGCCCGGTGTGCGGGAGCCCGAAGCGTCAGCGGCTTCTTTCCTCAAAGTCGCCTTCCTCTTCGGCAGGCGACGGAATGATGGCTTCCTTTTCGAGCGACCCGCGCGGACGCTGCGAGGCCACGACGTGCTTTGTGAGCGTGCGGTTCCCGCGGAGGATCTTCACTTCCACGTCGGTGCCGGGCTTCAGCCGGGCAATGATCTGAAGAAGGCGGTTTGCGCGGGCAATGGGCTGACCGTTTACCTCGAGAATGACGTCAAAGCTCCGGATGTCGGCCTTGGCTGCCGGGGAATTCGGAATGACCTGCTTCACCATGACGCCCGAGCGCACGCGCAGACTCAGGTCCTGAGCAAGCTCCTGGGAGAGCTGCCGGGGCACGAGTCCGATGTAGCCGCGCTCCACAGTCTGGCCCGCCATCATTGCGGGAAGCACCGTGCTCACGATGGAGCTTGGAATGGCAAAGCCGATGCCGACAAAGCCCTCCACATGGTCGGGCGAAAAAATGGCGCTGTTGATGCCGATGAGTTCGCCCCGGAGGTTGACGAGTGCGCCCCCGGAATTCCCTTGGTTGATGGCGGCATCGGTCTGAATGAAGTCTTCGTAATTGTTGAGGCCGAATCCGTGGCGGCCGAGGGCGGAAATGATGCCGGAGGTGACGGTCTGCCCCACGTCGAAGGGGTTTCCGATCGCGAGCACGGTCTGACCCACGCGAAGTTCAGAGGAGTCGCCGAGCCGGATGGCGGGAAGGTCCTTCGCCTTGACCTGAAGGAGCGCAAGGTCGGTTTCGACGTCGTTCCCGCGAAGCGTCGCCTCATAGGTGCGCCCATCGGAGAGCGCGACGAAGATGCTTCGGATGCCGTCGACCACGTGGAAGTTGGTGAGAATGTCGCCGTTTGGGGAGACAATGACGCCGCTCCCGAGCGCCTTCAGATGAAGCTCCGGATCCTGATTCCAGTCGACGCCGAGCTCGTCGGCGCGGCTCATGCGGACGGTCTTTCTCGTGAAGATGTTGACGACAGAGGGCGCGGCGATGCTGACGGCGTTGCTGTAGTCGCCGCTCATTGCAAGAAGCGCGAGATCCTTTTCGAGCGGATCCTCCGCCTTCGGAGGATTCGGCGCGGGGCTCGGTTCCGGCGCCGGGAAAAAGGTCTTCCAGACGAGCGCCGCTGCGCAGCCCACGGTAACGGCCTGAGCAAAAAGAAGCCAGAGCTGCTTGAGACGTGCCGTTTTTGCCTTTGGCGCTACCATGATGGTCTGGAAAAGTTTTGGCTTTTGAGAAAAGGAGGAAAGAGATGAAGGCAAAAGCCCTCATAGAGTT
Source organism: Sutterella seckii (assembly GCF_009183815.1). Classification (GTDB taxonomy): domain Bacteria; phylum Pseudomonadota; class Gammaproteobacteria; order Burkholderiales; family Burkholderiaceae_F; genus Sutterella; species Sutterella seckii. The sequence goes on from NZ_WEHX01000004.1 coordinate 79,805, forward strand.
TCTGGACGGCGTCCTGAAGCCCGGAGAATTCAGAGATTATGCTCCGAACGGACTTCAGGTTGAGGGACGTGAAAACATCTCTTCAATCGTCCTCGGGGTGAGCGCTTCGCTCGGTCTTCTTGAGGCTGCCGCAGCGAAGGGCGCCGACGCCGTTCTCGTGCATCACGGCTGGTTCTGGCGCGGCGAGGATGCAAGGATCGTGGGCGTGAAAGGGCGCCGCATCCGGTGCCTCATTGAAAACGGCATGAACCTCATCGGCTACCACCTGCCGCTCGATGCGCACCCTGAGGTCGGAAACAACGCCGAGCTTGCGCGCGTCCTCGGACTCTCGATTGATACCCGTGCGGGCGAATACGGGCTCCTCCATGCCGGGGAAATTCTTTCAGGCCCCATGACGGCTGCGGAATTTGCCGATCGCGTTGCAAAAGCCCTTCACCGGACGCCCCTTCTCGTGGGGCCGGCCGATAAACGCGTACACCGCATCGGCTGGTGCTCGGGCGCCGCTCAGGATGAACTAGGCGTTGCCGCAGCGCTCGGATGCGACCTTTATCTCTCGGGCGAAATCCGGGAGCACACGACCTTTGAAGCCGTGGAACTCGGCGTTCCTTATCTTGCGGCCGGCCATACGGCGACGGAGCAGTTCGGCATTCAGGCGCTCGGACGCCTGATCAAGGAGACGTTCCCGGAACTCGAGATTGAATATATCCCGCAGGAAAATCCGGTCTGAGGACTCCGGGCAGAGAGGCTGAGGCGCTCCGCGTCGTTCCTGCACGCTTTCAAACGGCAGGAATTGACGCGTCAGATTAGGTCGCAATACATTTATTTACAAAAATATATTTCCCTCTCTAACAGAGATAGTTCATTGAAATTTCATGGCTTTGAAATTGTTACGTAACTATCTTTAGGTACAATTTATATCTTTCGTGCCCGAGGCGCTTTCATCAGGGGAAGGCGTTCCAGAGATCCAATGGTGGTCCCCGGGGCACTCAGCATCCGCTCAAGGCTAAAACACGATGATGTATCTCTACTCGGGCCCGACCTGCCCGTTCTCTCAGATGAGCCGCATTCTCCTTAATGAAAAGGGATGCGAATTCGAAGTCAAGTCGGTTGACCTCGACGGCGTTGTGCAGAACGAGGAAGATCTTGCGGTCGTCCGCATGAGCCCGTACGGTGAGCTTCCGGTCCTTACGGAACGCGACCTTCTTCTCTACAACGTCTACGTTGTGAATGAATACATTGACGAGCGCTTCCCGCATCCGCAGCTGATGCCCGCGGACCCGGTCGGCCGCGCCCGCACGCGTCTCTTCCTCCATGTGCTCGAGCGCGAACTCATCCCCCACGTGAAGGTGCTTGAGAACGCCCGCTCGAACGAAGATCGCCGTGCGCTCGCCCGCCGGCGTCTGCGCGAAAACCTCGACATCCTCTCGATGCGCGTGGGCGATACGAAGTTCCTCCTCTCGGACGACTTCGGCATGATCGACGTGGTGCTCGCTCCGATCCTCTGGCGCGTTCCCTACTACGGCATTCAGCTCTCCGCCACGGCGACGAAGCTTGAGATCTATGCCCAGCGCCTCTTTGCGCGCCAGTCCTTCATCGATTCGATGACGGCCCAGGAACGCACGATGCGCAAGTAAGGCTTCAACTGTGCATCCCCTTGCGGGGATGCACATGCTGAAACCCCATTTTTCTGAACCCGCAATTCATGCGGGTTTCCTTTCAGAGTGTCGAGGATGCCGCCATGAGCAGCTACCAGAATCTTCGGGCGATCGTGATTGACGCCGTTCGGGAATACTGCGCCGAACATTATTTCCGCCCCTACATCTGGGTGGAAGTCGACAGCGCCTGCCGGGTGCCGACGGAATACGTGAAGGACGGGATGATCATTCTCGACATCGACGACGAAGCGGTGCGGGGCTTCCAGATGAATGACGAATACCTCTCCTTCGAAGCGCGCTTCGGCGATGAGACGGATTCGATGGAAATCGTCGTGCCTTTGAACCGTGTCGTTCATGTCGCAGCTGCCGAGCAGGCCGTTGAGGGAGCCTCTTTCATGGCGAGCCCGACGAGCCCCGAACTGCTCGAAAAACTTACGGGCAGCAGCGTCGCGCCGCGGCGCCCGATGCGAATCAAATAACGCATTTTTCTGTATAATCCGCTTTCCGCCTCTTTAGCTCAGTTGGTAGAGCAACCGCCTTGTAAGCGGTAGGTCAACTGTTCGAGTCAGTTAAGGGGCACCAAGACATAGGTCCGGACTGTTCATAGCAGTTCGGGCTTTTCTTTTATTTCAATCACTTAGCGCAAAAAGCTGCCCGCCGCCGTTCGCCTTAGACCCCCACTAGCCGCGTTTTATTGATGGTATGTATGATGGTATGGCACTTAGCCTATGTTTGTACCATCATAAAACGGGGTGAAATATGAAACGCGGTGCCGAGCTCACGGCCCTTCAGGTAAAGAACCTCCCCAGTGATAACCGCCTACATAACGTGGGCGGCGTTCTCGGGCTCTATGTTATTAACATAGGCACAAAATAGTTGACAAGCGGCTACGGTTATGTTATAATTGATAAATGAGATATGAAGATAAAACCACCACAACCCTCGACGGCCGCAAGGCCACTCCTGAAGCTCAGCTCGAGCTTCGCCGCCGCTGCATTGTTTACTTCCGTGATGGAGTAAAGCGCGCCGAAATTGCACGCAGACTCGGATTGAGCCGTCAATGGGTTACC